>CAYPGE010000178.1:0-16924 GCA_964409865.1 uncultured Pirellulaceae bacterium | reverse complement strand
CGGTGACCGGTGATCGGTGACCGGTGACCGGTGACCGGTGACCGGTGATCGGTGACCGGTGACCGGTGGTGAGTGATGACCGATCACCGATCACCGATTACCGATTACCGATCACCGCCTGCCCATTACCGATCACCGACTACCGATCACCGATCACCGCCCCATGCCCGACCTCATCGCTCAAGGCCCTGCGCCGGAACATCGCTGGCGGCGGAAACTCACGGCCGGCCAAGGCTACGTCTTGGGGCGGGAGGCTGGCTCCTGGTCAACGCCGTGGGACAAGCGCATTTCCCGCCAGCATGCGGAAATCTGCTGGCGCGACGAACGCTTGGAGGTCCGCCGCTTGCCGACGGCACGCAATCCAATCTTCGTGCGGGGGGGCGAGCGGGACCGTTTCGCGATCGAGCCGGGCGAGCACTTCGTGATCGGCGAGACGACGTTCACGCTGGCGGCCGAGGGCATCCAGATCTCGTTGGAACTCCCGCAGCCGGCCGCGGAGCAGACGTTCAGCGCCGATCAGCTGAAACAGCTTCGCTTCCGCAACGCCGATCAGCGGATCGACGTGCTGAGCCGCATTCCGGAGATCATTTCCGGGGCGGCCAGCGACGAAGAATTGTGGGTGCGGCTGACCAACGTCTTGCTGTGCGGGATTCCCAGCGGCATCGCGGCCGCGCTGGTGGCGGTCGAGGGCGAGGGCCACACGTCCACCGTGCGGGTTTTGTACTGGGACCGCAGGGAACCGTTGGGACGCCCGTTCCAACCCAGCGCCAAGCTGATTCGGCAAGCCATGCAGACGGCACAGAGCGTCATTCACGTCTGGGACGACGCAGACCGCTGGACCGCTGCCGGCAGCGTGTCCGATGGCGACTGGGCGTTCTGCAGTCCCGTGCCGGGCAAGGCTTGCCGCGGTTGGGTGATTTACGTGGCCGGCCGCTGGTCCACCGAGCCGTCCGGGCCGGCGGGCCTGGCGGTGGCCTCGTTGCAGGAAGACCTCAAGTTCACCGAACTGGTCGCGACGACGCTGAGCAGCCTGCGCGAGGTTCGCCTGCTGGAACGAAAGCAAGCGGGTCTGCGGCCGTTTTTCTCGCCGCTGGTCTTGGAGGCGCTGGCCGAGCACGATCCGGACGAGGTGCTGGCGCCGCGCGAGGTGCAGGTTTCCGTGCTGTTCTGCGACCTGCGGGGGTTTGCGCGGCGATCCGAGCAGGCGGGCGGCGATTTGCACGGATTGCTGCGCCGCGTGAGCGACGCGTTGGGCGTGACGACAAGTCACATCCTGCAGAACGGCGGCGTGGTGGGGGATTTCCACGGCGATGCGGCCATGGGCTTCTGGGGCTGGCCCTTCGAGCAGCCGGACGCCGTGACCCGCGCCTGCCGCGCGGCGTTGGGCATCCGCGCGGAATTCGCCGCCTCGTCGTGCCAGTCGGACCATCCGTTGGCGGACTTCCGCTTGGGCATCGGACTGGCCACCGGCCGCGCTGTGGCCGGCAAGATCGGGACGGTGGATCAAGTGAAAGTGACGGTCTTCGGACCTGTCGTCAACCTGGCGGCGCGGCTGGAGGGCATGACCAAGCTGCTGCGTGCGCCGATCCTGCTGGACGCGGCAACCGCTGCGGCCGTGCGAGGGCTGCTGCCGCCGGACCAGGCCCGCGTCCGGCGCGTCGCCGTCGTCAAGCCTTACGGCTGCGATACGCCGCTGGAGGTCAGCGAGTTGCTGCCGCCGCAAGCCGAGCAGCCGGAGCTGACCGGTCAGGACATCGCCAGGTACGAGGCCGCGTTGGAATCGCTGCTGGCCGGCGACTGGCAGCGGGCCTTCCAACTGCTGCACCAGGTCACGGCCGAAGACCGCGTCAAGGATTTTCTGACGGTTTTCATCGCCCAGCACAACCGCACGCCGCCCGAGGGCTGGGACGGCGTGATTCCGCTGGCCTCGAAGTGAGGTCCACCGTGGCTCCAATCCACCGACTTTCGGGCAGATCCATTTCTGGCGTTGGCCTTATCCCGCCTTGCGGACGGGCTGATCCGTCCGTTGCGGGACGAGGTCCCAATGGGGGCCTTGCGGCGCCGTGCGGCGGAGCGTCGGATGTTGCTCGTGAATCTGCGCCAGAATGCGTTCCGCGACGGCCAGCGCGTCGCGTCCGTGCTGGCCGGTGACCTGCGGCTGTTGGCCGGTGCGGATGCTGATCACGAAATCGTGCTGTTCGTCCAGGATCGCGTTCCGCTTTTCCACCGTCAGGTCTTCTACCAGGAGCAGGTCGGTAAACAGCCGCTGCTGCAGTTGCCGGCGTTCGTCCGGCGACAGTTCCTGGACGTCGATCTCCCGCCGCCGCACGCGCTCGCTGGGGCGAATGATTTTGGCCGTTCCCGCGGCAAGGTCGATGCCCGCGTAGCCCTGGGGGCCGTAAATCTGCATCTTGCGTTGCAGCTGATAGCTGGTCCGCGAGGCGTTGAGCGTGGCCCGGCAGCCGTTGGCAAACCGCAGGTGGGCGTGAGCCATGTCTTCGTGAGGCCCCAGCACGGCGGTCCCCACGGCGTCCACGTCCACCACCTCGCTGGCCGCCAAGGTCAGGACCAAATCGATATCGTGAATCATCAGGTCCAGCACGACGCCGACGTCCACGGAGCGGCCCGTGTAGCCGCTGGTTCGCACGGCCTCGATGTAGCCCGGCTTGTGAACCTGGCTGGCGGCGGTAAAGGCGGGATTGAAGCGTTCCACATGGCCGACCTGCAGGACGAGATTCCTGGAACGTGCGGCGCGAATCAAGGCCTCGGCCTCGGACACGCTGGCCGTCATCGGCTTTTCGACCAGCAAGTGGACGCCGGCCTCGGCCAGTTCCATGCCGATCCAATAGTGATCGCGTGTGGGCGCGGCGATGACGGCGGCATCGACGCGGCCCAGCAACGCGCGGTGATCTTCCCACGTTGCGACCTGGAACTCATCCGCGATCCGCCGCCGGGCCTGGGGGGACGGATCGGTGACGCCGACCAGTTCCACGTCGTCGATGGTCCTGAGCAGGCGCGTGTGGATCGTTCCCAGGTGGCCTGCCCCGACGACTCCCAACCGCAGCTTGCGATGGCTCATGACTGCTCCTGTTTCTCTGGGCGTTCGGCTCAGGCGGCCTTGCGGCGTTCGCGGGCGCGGCCGAAGCGGCCCTCTTGCTGTTCCTGGACGAAGTTCAACAGATGATTGACGGGCGGCACCAAGTGGCCTTGGTTGCGGAGGATCTCGCAGGCCTGATCCAAGCCCACTTTGGCGCGGAACAACAAGCGGTGGGCTTCGGAGAGGGCTTCGATGTATTCGCGCGGAAAGCTGTTGCGCCGCAGGGCCACCACGTTGACGCACCGCGGCCGCGACGGGTTGCCTTCGATCAGCATATAGGGCGGCACATCGTGCAGGACGCGGCTCAGGCCGCCGATGAAACTGTAGCTGCCGATCGTGGTGAATTGATGTACGCCCACGTTGCCCGACAAGGTGGCGTGGTGATGGATGCGCACGTGCCCGGCCAGCAGCGTGCCGTTGGCCATGATCACGCGATCGCCGATCACGCAATCGTGAGCCACGTGCGAGCAGGCCATCAGGAAGCAGTCGTTGCCGATGCTGGTCACGCCGCTTTCCTTTTCCGTTGCCCGGTTGACCGTCACCGCTTCCCGGAACACGTTCCCGTCGCCGATCACGACTTGGGTGTCGGCGCCCCGGTAGCTCAGGTCCTGAGGTTCCCCGCCGATGACCACGCCGGGATACAGTTTGTTTTCTTCGCCCAACGTCACGCGGCCCAGGAGCGTCACGTTGGCGATCAAGCGGGTGCCGCGGCCGATCGTGACCTGCGGGCCGACCACGCAGAACGGGCCGATCTCGACTTCGTCCCCCAGTTCGGCCTGGGGATCCACTTCCGCGCGATCAGAAATGTGAGTTGCCATGAGCCACGCCACCTCCAAAGGCCAGTGGAAAACGGACACGAGCCGAGCCCGGAACGAAGTCCTCAACAGCTAGTGCATCGTCAATGCTAAAAAGTGGGGTAAGCTTCCAGCTTGCCAGTAACGAATCGCCGCAAGCTGGAAGCTTACGCCACCTCGGCTACCCCTTCACTTGGCCTTGACGACGCACTAGGCCGTACGGGCCAAGCCGTCCCGCGCTGTTTCGGCCAGCAACAGCGCCACCAGTTCCGCGTTCAGGCGGTGGCCGCTGCAGTGGGCGACAATGTGCCCCGACAGGTCGCAGCCCGCCAGCGCCAGGTCGCCGATCAAATCCAACGTCTTGTGCCGCACGCATTCATCCGGAAAACGCAGCGGATTGTCGATCGGTCCCCGATGGTCAAAGACCAGCAAGTCCTGGCACGTGACGCGAACGCCCAGTCCCTGACTGCGCAGCCAGGTCGCCTCTTCTTCCAGAATGAACGTGCGAGCCGCACTGAGTTCGCTGCGGAACGTCTGGGGCGTCACCGCCAGGGCCAGCGACTGCCGCTGAATCGGTCCTGTGGGGCCGTAGTCGATCTGGCACTCGACGGTCAACCCCGGTCCCGCCGCTGGGCGGGCCTCGACCCACGACCGGCCGTCGCCCACGCGCAGCGTGCGGCACACGGTCAATTGCCGCCGGAGGGCGTTCTGCAGCGTGACGCCGGCCGCGTCCAAGGCCGTGACAAACGGCCAGCTCGATCCGTCGCAGCCCGGCATCTCGGGGTTGTCGACCCAGACCTCGCAGTTGTCGATCCGCAGGCCGAACAGCGCCGACAGGATGTGCTCCACCATGTCGACGCGCAGGCCGCCGTCGCGCAAGGAGGTGCGGCGCGGCACCTCCACGCGGCACTGCACTCGTGCCGGGATGCGCCGCGACGGGTTCACGTCCCTGCGGACGAAGACCACGCCGCTGTCGGGCGGGGCGGGCCGGAATTCCACTTGGACGTCCTGCCCGCTCCAGTACCCGAACCCGTCCACACGGACGGCGCTGGAAACCGTGCGTTGTTGGCGGCAACAGCTGATCAAGGGGGGCCCATCTGTGCAAGCGTGGACGAAGGAGCGAAGAACCAACCGATCTCAACGCCGGGGAATCGGCGGAGCGATCGGCCCCTGCGGGCTCGCTACCGGCGTGCCTTGCGCGGGCGTGCCGCGGTTTAGCGTGTCCAGGATGAGATCCGTGATGTTCAACCGATTCTGGTAAATCACCATCCGGTTGATGCCTTGCATGATGGACTCGCGTTTCGCAGGATCCATCTCCTCGGCGCTGTACCGCAAGACCAGCCCGATGCGATTGCGCACGGCAAAGTCGGCCACCGCGGCTTCGATCTCCTTGTACACGTTGAAGTAGATCTTGGCCTCCTGCTCCATGAACTCCTTTTGCCGTTTGGCGCTTTCCAGCTGGAAATTGACCCGCATCCGGGCGATGTTCTCCTCGACGGTCTTGTAATCGGGCGTACCCGGTTTGAACTGGTTCAACTTTTCAGTTTCCGTCCGCAGTTGCGTCTGCTGCTGCGTGACGACTTCCTTGTACGCGTCGATGTCCTTCTTGATATCTTCGATTTGCTGTTGGAAGCGAAGATGGTTCTTGAAGATGTAGGGAACGTCGATGACGGCGACGGACGTGCCGCTCGTCTGACCGAAAGATGGACTTGCGGCCAGCCCGCAAGCCAAGAGAACTGCCGCCAGCGCGGCGGGGCAAAGCGTGGTCTTCACTGCCAGCACTCCTTGCATAGAAAGGGTCTTCCTTGACGGGCGGGGTCACTTTCCGCGACACGTCGCCCCCGTAAACGCGACCGCTCGGCGGTCGGGCGCCAAGAGCGTCAACGCGGGCGGTATTTTGCCCAAGTCGGCGGGACAGGTAAAGGGCAAAAATAGAACGATTTGCCGGGATGCGGGATGCGGGATGCGGGGTTGCGGGAACGAGATGCGGGGTTGCGGGATATAGGTTGGATGTCCCGATATGCGGAGGCGGGGATGGAGAGGCGCCGACAGCACGCTCCCAGGCCGATTTTCGCTGCCAATACGCTTTCCGACTGTCTCATCCTGCATCCCGTATCCCGCATCTCGCATCCCGCATCTCACACCAAATCGGTTTTGACAGGCATCGCAACAATCGTTATGCTTCCGCCCTCGACGGCCGGTCAGGGACGATCGGCCACCCCAACATCCAGCCAACCTGTCTTCACGGACGCGAATTCCTGCCTTGAGAGCGTTCGGACGGGCGGCTGCCTGCCCTGCTGGCACAAGGAGGTGCTTCTGTGCTCGTGCGCCCTGCCGCGGACGCTCGCCCCAGCGTCCTGATCGTGGATCGATCGGAAGACTCGCGCCAAGTGCTGCGTACGGTCCTGGAGAGACGCGGCGTCCAAACATGGGAGGCAGCCGAGGCCCGCCGCGGCGTCGAACTGGCGCGCCAGCACCACCCCCAGGTGATCGTTCTGGACCTGGACGCCGGGAATGCCGATCAAGAGGAAATCCGCGATCAGTACGAGGCGGAATCGAAGGAACACGACGTTTA
This sequence comes from uncultured Pirellulaceae bacterium, assembly GCA_964409865.1. Lineage (GTDB taxonomy): Bacteria > Planctomycetota > Planctomycetia > Pirellulales > Pirellulaceae > Anammoximicrobium. The sequence continues at coordinate 10,458 of CAYPGE010000178.1, read as the reverse complement.
CTTGCTGGTGATCGGCCGCTCCGTCTCCTATGAACGGATCCTGCCCAAAGACCGAATGCTCGCCAAACCCTACCATTACGCCCCGCTAGTGCGTACAATCGAGACGCTGCTGGGTCCCGCCACGGTGTCGTGAAGGCGGCTCCCAGGCCGCACGAGGCACGAAGGGCGCGGTCATGGCGTGTCTGTTTGTCATTCAGGGACGCGATCAGGGGAAACGTTTCGACCTGGACGCGCCCGTGATCGGGGTGGGCCGAGAGGCCACCAACGCGATCCGCTTGCACGACGTGGAGGTCTCGCGGCGGCACGCCCAAGTCGTGCAAACCGACGAGGCCTTCAAACTCGTCGACTTGGGCAGCTCCAACGGGACGTTCGTCAACGAACAGCAGATCGACCAGCACGTGTTGCAGAGCGGCGACCGCGTGCAGGTCGGCCGCACGCTGATGATCTTCACCGGCAACGAGGACCGCTCGTCGGTCGATTTGGCCGCCGAAGTGGACATCATCGATCGTGGACCGGCCTCCGACGGTTCGCGGATCGTGTCGTCGATGAGCCACGAGCAGGGCAGCCAGATCTTCTCCGACGCCGAGTTGTCCGCCAGTCCCTGGCTGGCTCGCGCCCGCAGCAACTTGCAGGTGATGTACCGCACCGCGCTGGCGGTCAGTCACACGCTGGACATCGACCAGTTGCTGCAGCGGATCATGGAACTGATTTTCGAGTGGGTCGAGGCGGACCGTGGCTGCATTATGCTGGTGGATTGGGAATCGGGCGAGGCGATTCCCAAGGTCTACCGCAGCCGGCGGGAGACGCGCCACAGCGAGCGGATGCGGATCAGCCAGACGATTCTGGACTACGTCCTGGAACATCGCGAAGGCGTGCTGACCAGCGATGCGCGGGAAGACGAACGCTGGGACCCGGCGGCCAGCATCCTGAAGCTGGGCGTGCGGGAGGCCATTTGCGTGCCCATGCAGGGCCGTTACGGGATGGTCGGCGTGATCTACATCGACACCTATACGCCGCCAGTCCAGGTGGTCCAGAACCGGCACCTGAACCGCTTCTCGGATGAGCATTTGAAGCTGATGGTGGCCATCGGTCATCAGGCGGCGTTGGCCGTCGAGGACACCTCCTACTACTCGGCCCTGGTCCAAGCCGAACGCCTGGCCGCCGTCGGGCAGACCATCGCCACCTTGTCGCATCACGTCAAGAACATCCTGCAGGGCATCCGCGGAGGCAGCTACTTGATCGAAGAAGGACTCAAGAACACCGATACCGAATTGGTCCGCAAGGGCTGGAACATCGTCGACAAGAACCAGGAGAGAATCTCTAACCTGGTCATGGACATGCTGACGTTCAGCAAGGAGCGGCAGCCGGAGAAAGTGCCGGCCGACTTGAATCAAGTGGCAGCCGAAGTGGTCGAATTGATGCAGGCCCGGGCAGCCGAATCGGGCGTGACGCTGGTCTGGCAACCGGCCACCGACATGCCCACGCTGCATTTCGACCCCGACGCGCTGCACCGCGCCATTCTGAACGTCGTCACCAACGCCATCGACGCTTGCGAACAGGCACTGGACGGACGCGTGGCCGTCCGCACGGATTACGTCGCCGACAAGTCCCTGGCCCGCGTCACCGTGGAAGACAATGGGGAAGGGATTGCTGCCGACGACATCCACAAGGTATTCTCGCTGTTCGAATCGCGCAAAGGCAGCCGGGGCACCGGACTGGGGCTGCCGGTCAGCCAGAAGATCTTGCGGGAACACGGCGGCGAGATTCGCGTCGAAAGCGCTCCGAACGCCGGCAGCCGATTCTGCCTCGAATTCCCGGCCCTTTCGCCCAGCGAGGCGGGCGCCATCGCCGAGCAAAACAAGCAGGAGGCCGCCTCCGGCGAGATGACCATCGAGTCCGGCAGCGAAGCGCAGGACGATGTCACGGAGACCTTGCACCGGCCCGAAGAGGCAAACTGAGGCGAGTGCCATGCTGGATCACCACGACCGCGAGAAATTCGCCGCGATCTACCGTCTGCTGGCCGAGGTGCTGGAGCACGAGACTCCGGCCGCACCTGCCAGCGACCGCGTGTCCTACCTCCTGGGCGACCTGACGGGACGCGTCTTCATGGGCACGCCGATCGGGCCGCCGGACGAGGTGCTGGAAGCGACGGTCCAGGTGCTGCGGATCGGCGGTCCCGCCGAACGCGAGCAACTGGCGGCCCGCCTGCGCTCCCACGCCGAACAGCTGGATCGCAGCGGCGACGACCGCGTCGAAGAATCGTAGCATGGCTCTCCGAGCCGTGCAGTTTTGCAGCCTGCCTCTCCAAGCCTCGAAACCCGCGGAAAGCTGCACGGCTCGGAGAGCCATGCTACGGCGAATCGCCAGCCGCCGGCCTGGTATCGACGAGAGTACTCGCGCTGCACGGCTCGGAGAGCCATGCTACGGCGAGTCGCAGCCTCTCCCCGTGCCGTCAGTTAGGCGGCGCGCCCAACGTTCCGGGATTCTCGGCCTGACGGGATGCGTCCACATGGCTCCGTCTGGTTCGACACGATCCCAGACGCGCCGCCTGGAATTGACGAGGCATCCGCCTCGGGATCGGGTTGGGGCAACGCCTGGCAGCGTTCCCACAACCGGGCCTGCTTCATGAACGAATAGAACCCCTGCAGCATGGCCAGCTGAAAGCCTGCGACGCCGTCCAAGAAGCCCAGGTGCAGCACGTAGGCCCGGAGGAACCGCAAGGGGCCGGTCAGCACCAGCCGGGGCAAGCTGGGCCGTCGTCCGGCGCGATGCCAGACATCCGCTTGCCAACTCGTATAGCGGTGGAATTTCTGGAAATACTGGTCGTAACTCCAGCACGTGTAGTGCAGCATCCGCGCCTTGAGCCGCCCCACCCGGCCGCTGCGAATCGCAACTTCGGCGTGGTCCGTGTCGCCGACATACGTCCCCTGGTCACGGCGAAAGAGCCGCAGGACGCTATCGTAGCCCCAGCCGCTGAAACGGATCCGGTGTCCCATGAAGTGGTTGTTGCGGTAGACCCAGTAGCCGTCGCAGGGCGATTTCGACGCTAGCACGCGGCGGATCTCCGCCGCCAAGGCAAGCGTGACCCGTTCATCCGCATCCAAGATCAGCACCCACTCGCAGGAGGCCTGCGGAATCGCCCAGTTTTTGAAGTCGCCGGAATGCACGTACTCGCGCTGGATAACCCGGCAGCCGCCGATATCGGCGACGACGTCCAGCGTGCCGTCGGTCGAGCCGGAATCCGCCACCAGGATCTCGTCGGCGACGTCGCGCACCGACTCGATGCACAGACGGATGTTCCGCCGCTCGTTCTTGCAGGGGATCAAGACAGTCAGACGCGCCGGCATGGCCGACCTCCTTCTGGCAAGACTCGCAGATTCTACCGGTTCCACAGCGGGGCACGATACTACCTGTCCGCCCCATGACCGTCAAGACAAACCTTGCCGGATCGCCGGACTTGCCGCCTGCCGGAATCGCGGATAGAGTGCCCGCGTCGCGTCCACCGTGACCTCGAATCGCGGCTCGTGCCGCGTCCTGGCGGGTTGGTAGTGCCGGCTTGAGCCGGTTTCGACCGCATGCATACGGCACTACAAGCCCTGTTTTGGATTTGAGGCGCCACTGGGACGGCGGTCCGGAGGGAGGGAGACGATGCCGAATTTCCTGTTGATCGACCACGGGCTGGCGGAAGTGGGAGGCCACAACTACCAATATGCCGTGGACATCCTGACTGCTGCTCAGGAGCGGGGCTATCAGCCGGTCGTCGCGCTGCGACGGCAGTTTCCGAAGACCGTGCAAGTGCCTCCCACATGGCGCGTTTTCCCCGTGTTCCGGTTCGGCCCCAAGCACCAGTACTCGGCGGGGATGGACGGCAAGAGCCGGAGCGCCATTGGCCTGGACGGTCGCTGGCTGGATCCTGCCAGTGCGGCCTGGACGTCACGGATTCTGGACGTGGCCCGTTGCGCGGATCGCCGGCGGCGCCTGCAGGACTTTGAGTCGGCCTGCGCGGCGGTCTTCTCCCAGATCGGGTTTCACGCCGAGGACGTCGCCATGCTGAGCACGATTACGGACTTCGATCTGCTGGGCCTGGTGCGATTCCTGAAGGCGAATCCGCACAGCGGCCTGCTGGATTGGCACGTGCAGATGCACTTCGACATCTTTGCGGGTCGTGAGCCCGATCACGCCTGCCAGACTGCCAAACGGGACCTGCTGCGAGGCCAGTTGTCCAACGCGCTGGCGCAGATTCCGGCGCACCGGCTGCACTTTTACTGCACGACGGACGAACTGTGCCGACAGTACAACCGGTTGGAGGTCGGGACGTTCCAGACGCTGCCGTACCCCGCTCGCCTTGCGTCTCACCACACGAGGGCCCCACGGCAGGCGGCGCCGCGTCCCTTGCGCGTGGCTCTGGCGGGCGGAACGCGACGCGAGAAAGGAAAACGGCAACTGAGCCAACTGATACAGTCGCTTTGGGACGAATTCCTGACCGGCGGACAAGTCCAATTGTGGCTGCAGCTCAACCCAGAGGCCCTGCGCCGCCAGCTAGCGAAGGAGGCGGTTGCCGCTACGCACGTCACAGGCAACGTCTGCGAGGAAACCGACGCGCCGATCGTGGCGGTGAAACACCCGCTGCCAAGTGGCGATTACGACGAGTTGATACGCCGTTCTGACGTCGGCCTGTTCATCTACGACAGCCAGCGCTATCAGTCGCGTTGCAGCGGAGTCCTGGTCGAGATGCTCTCGGCGGGAGTGCCCGTGATCGTGCCCGCCGGCTGCTGGCTCTCGGAGCAGATTGCGGATGCCGGGTACGAACATCTGGATCGTCTGCAGGGGCAGGGAAACGTGCTTCAGCAGGTGGCGGTTCCGCGATCCCAATGGCGAATGGGTGACTCCGAATCGCCAAGGGGAACCTCTCCCGACGCGGTTGCCTGCGGTCCAGCCGAGGAACCGGCGATCACCGAGGTCCCGGTTCCGGCCGGTGCCGCCCAGGTGTTGGTGTCGTTCGGCTGGGGGTCCGAGAATCCGCCAGGCACCTATCTGCGCGTCGAAACCTCGAACCCTGAGCACGCGGCGAGCGACGGCCCAGTGTCCAACGCCGCCGTTGTGGGCCCGAGACATGCTCCGGGAGCCGTCCATGTTCTGGCCGCGCTGGAACCGACTCAAACCGTGGTGCGGCTGCGATTGCGGAATGCCTACCACCAGATGCCGCTGTACGTCCGCGAGGTGCAGCTTGCTTTTCTCGCCGCACCGGCAGGACAGAAGGGATATCCTCTGGGGCAAGTCGGCCTGAGCGTGGCGGAGCCAGGCCAAGTGGCGGCGGCGGTCCGGGAGATGCTCGCCCACCGTCAGCACTACCAGCAGTCGGCGCGGGAATTCTCGCTGCCTTGGAACCTGGCTCACGCGCCCAGCCGTACCGTCGAAATCCTGCGGGCGAATCGGTGATGCCGGCTTGGCATGGTTTTCGACCGCGTGCGGGACGCTACGGGGGCGGACATGCGGGTTTCGTTCTTGCGGCCATTCCCGAACTTCACTACAGTACCGCGCCGGGCGGAGCGATGGCATCCCGGTGGCACTGCCCGACCCAACGAGAGCCGCATGGGGATGCCGCGGAGGGCTAGCGGGGTAACCGAACCATGGCTGCGACCAATATCGTCATCGTCCCCTACTATAGCGAGCAAGAGATCGATCGCTACCTGAAGATTGCCGGGCAGATCTTGGCGTGGGGACCTCAGGAGACCCTTTTCGAGTTTCTGCTGGCGTCCAGCCCGCGCATCGAACCGAGCCGACGCCTGATCGACCAGTTCTCACGCATCGCCCCTGTACACGTGCTAGCATGCCCGTCGCAGGTGTTCGGCTATCCCCAAGGCCCGACCGCGATGTTCTGGGACTGCATGAATCACATCGCCGCGACGGCGGTGGGAGACGGCGGTTTCAGCCTGTGGATGGAATCGGACATGGTGCCCGTGAAACCCGTCTGGCTGGATCGGCTGGCCCAGGAGTGGCAGCAGGCCGGCGATCTGCTGGTCATGGGCTGTTTCGTCCCGACCATCTACAAGCAGCGGTTCCTGCGGCCGACGAGGGTCTGGGTCACCGAGCACATCAACGGCGGCGCGTGCTACGCCAAGGATTTCGGCCGCCGAGTGCCGCCGGAATACCGAGTGGGCGTTTTTGACATGGCCATCTATCCCTACCTCAGGCAGTGCGGAAGATTTCGCACCACTCCGTCGATTGCCTTTTCGACGGTGAACCGATGTGAACGCGACCGCGCCGACCCGCGACGCGTCATCCTGCACGGTCTCATGCAAGACAAGGACACGTTCCTCGACCGCTGCTTGCGACCGTTTGACAGTGCCGAATCGGCTGCGCAACCCGAACCTTCGCGCCTTCGCCGGAGGCGCTTGTGGGGCCAGCGGCCGAAGACAGCCGAGTACTGGCGCGAGTGGTTCTTGGACGCTCTGTTCCGGGCTCAGGAAGCCTGGTCGCTGAGGCAATCGGGCACGCGGTGATTGCGGTCAGGCGGCCCGTTGATACACGACATCGTAGTAGCTGCCAGCCCCGGAAGGATGGGCTGCGAACGGGTCGCGCTGGCACTCCGCGAATCCCGCTGCTTCCAGAAACGCTTGTATGTCCCGCAACTGACAGCAGCCCTCGTACGACTCGAAATCCGCCACTTCCGTCTTGATGAACCGGAAGTGCGGCAGGAGCTGTGTAGCACCTTGAAGCACGAGTAGTTCCGAACCCTGCGTGTCCAGAATCAGCGCATCGAATTGGTCCACGGCGATTCGCTCCCGCTGGACGAGCGTGCTCAGCGTAATCCCCTCCAAGACAAGCGTTCTTTCGTAACGAACCGTCGGCCAGATGTCCTGGTGCAGGGCAAGGTTCAGGATGGATGAGGAGGCCCCCTCGTTGCTCGCCACATGGAACTCGTGCCTCTGGCCGTCGGCGTCCGTTACCAAGTATTGGTACGCGACTTGACGCGGAAAGCCCCGCAGATTGCGCTGCAGTTGTCGGAACACCTCCGGAATCGGCTCGATCCACACCACGTCCAGGTCGTGCGCCGCGTAGATCGCTCGTTCTTGGCCGGTATTGGCACCCACGTGAATCACTCCAGAAACGTCAGCCAGAAACGTGCTCCCGTTCCTGGAAGTTCGGTTCTCGGAGTCGCCACCGATCTTCTCAAACAATCGCTGGATCAGCCGTCGCATGTCGTTTCACCTCATGCTGCTTGTGCCCGCTCGGTCGCAATCGCGTCCGGCTTACGGTAATACACCAAGGAGGTCCCCTTGATCCATCGGAGGGGCAACCGGTGGGAAAGCTCGTTCAGGAAACGGAATACTCCTTCTACGTGGCAGGGTCCCAGGTAGTCGTGCCAAAAAACCAGCCCTCCGGGCCGCAGCATCCGTAGAGCCTTGGCCGTGTCGCTGGCCACATACGAGTACGCATGCGAGCCGTCGACGAAGATCAGGTCGAAGTGCTCTACGTAGGGCGTCTCGTCAAACGCCTTGCTGTCACCGAAGAGTTGCCGAACCTTGTACGCCACGTCGGTGCCGCTGTAGCAGAAGGTCGCGAAGCGGGACTCGTGGAGTGCGATCGCCGTGTCCTTCGAGCAATCCTTCTGGGAGGCTCGGTAGGCTGACGCCCCGTCGGGCGGCAACGTCAGCGTGGTAATCCGGGCGTCGGGGGGACTGTTGCGCGCCCACGAGTAAGTCGTACGGCCAGTACACGTTCCGAATTCAAACATGGCTCGCGAAAGGCGCGCCAGCTTGGCCAGAACCCAAGCTTCGTCGAGACTTGGACCCGAAAACACCGCCCCGTTGCCCAGCAACTGAACTTCGGTCGCCCGCATCGCGTCAAGCTGATCCGCCGCGAAACTGGGATCCACCTCCGCCAGCGGCACCTGCCGGACTTTGGGTCTGGGATGGATCAGCCAACGCCGGTGGCGGTAGAGCCGGTACATCCGATCGAGCTTCTGCACCACGATCGCTAGCGTCACCAGCAGAGCTAGATTCGCTGACCAAAGCAGGTAGATCATGCGATCTCCTTTCCCCATTGAGGCGGGGTCGTGTCTATTGGCCTCGACAGACCGAATTGCGGAGCGACGCACCAGACGATTTCAGGCCACTTGCTTCAGCCATTTTTCGGGAGCCAGGTCACGGTGTGGAACTCTCCAGCGGTGAAAACGGAACGTAGCACGGGACCAGCCGCTGGGCAGACTGTCCAAGGCAACGTACGGCACCAGACGGCTCAAACGCCCGTACAATTTCACTTTGTCCGATCGGTACGGGCGCGTGCGAGCGGCATCTTCGAAGTAGCGTGCCCAGCCAATCGTCCCGTTCAGACCCGCCGGTCCGAAGTGCGGGCTAAGCAGGACGTTCTCCATGAACACCCGCAGGCTCCCTTCAAAGGCGTTGATCGTGTCATGGAAAGCGACGATCGCTCCGTCGGACAAGAAAGGGGAAAAAGTCTCGAAGTCGGAGATCGTGCCTCGATAGGAATGATCTCCGTCGATCCAGAGCAATCGCAAGGGCGCTTTCCATGTCTTGCCCAGTTCCTGGGAGTACATCTGGTGGAAGTTGACGAAATCCAGCAAACCGGTCTTGCTCAGGTTGTGTTCGAACAGATCGCGCGGCGTCCGGAAACCCTGTGACCGAGCCCGATCCAGATGGTACTGCGAATCGAGTGGATCGACCGCGGAAATCCGGCGGTCGCCTGCCAGCTTGGCCGCCTTGCCCAGGACGATCGTTGATTTCCCTTGGAAACTGCCGATCTCCAGGACTTCACCGTCCGCCAGCCTGCTTCCGCCCAACAACGCGAGGAATCGGATTTCCCGCTCACTCAAAAACCCGCCCACTCGATTCACCGCTTGCGGAGCGTGGGCGATCCAGTCAGCTAGTTCTGCGTGCAGGGCAGGCATTCACGACACCTTGAGGGTTTAGGTTGACCAGGGGAAACGTCACGCCGCAGGAGACAATCTCTCTGGCGGCGGGAGTGGTAGTCGTGCGCACAGCGGAGACTCGTGGCCGAGCGGCGGCTCGCAGGGACTGCGCGCCTGTCGTCCCACGAAGCTCTCCTCGGAGCCTTGCTGGGAGGGGGACTTCAGATAGGGCTCGATGGCCATCGCACCCTCGACCTGAGCCCATTGATCTCGATCCGCTTGCTGCGCGAACAGATACAGGGCGTATCCGCCCCATCCTCCGCCGCAGTACTTCCAGGCCACGGCCTGGGGCACTTCGGGCAAGGGCTGCATGCCTTCCAGCAATTGTGCCTGATGCGAGCGGCGGACGGCTTCCGCCAGGCCGTCGATGCTCTCCGCAAAAACGGCTTCACGGGCCAGAGTTCCGGCTTGGTAGATCACCTCGAAATCCCGCTGCAGATCCGCGACAGCTGGCGTGTCGTGGGGGACGCCTGTCCAGAGCAGTGCCATCCGGCCGCGCAACATCTCGCCGTCGCGTTTGAACTCCAACCGCGGCTCCTCCCCGCTTTTCCACACACACAGCCCCGTTTCGGAGATGATCGCCGGGTCTTGCCAGCCCACGCCCAGCTTCAATTCCGCCCGCACGCCGTCCCCCCCCCGCAACATCGCGTAGGCCCCGCTGCCGCCCAGACCGGATCGCGCTCGGTAGGGCCAATCTCGCAGCGAGACCAACGGCGAGATGGCACAGTTGACGATGCGGCCTCCGGGACGGGCGAACCGGGGCACATCCAGCCAACCGCCGGCGAAATCGACGCGCAACGGCGCCAGGCTGGGAGCGCGAATGTGACTGACCAACTCGGTGGTGGACACCGGAGCCACCTCGGGCGGCGTCTTGTCCAGCACGTGGTATCTCGCCCCAACGCGGGCGCACAACTCCTGTTTCACGTCCCCGTACTGATCGTCGACCGTCACCGCGAGGATATCCGGCTTCAAACGGAGAAAGTGGTCCTCAAAATCCAGTCCGGGCTTCGGGCCCTCTCCCATCACCACGCGATCGACCACTGATAGCGATGATAGAATCGCATGCTTGTGCTCGTCCGGCAGCGAACTGCGGCGCCGCTTGTGAGCCCACAGCACGTCGGCCGATGCGAAACAGACCGTCAATTCGGTGCCCAAGGCCCGCGCCTCGCGGAAAAACTGAATGTGCCCGGCGTGGAGAATGTCGTAGCACCCGGATACGAATACGTGAGTCTTGCGAATCATGGCCGCCAAAAGACCTCCATCGGAGTCGACATGGCAAGAGACAAGAGAATCGCAACGTGGGGCGAATTGTCGGCAAAAAGTCGTTTTCGGGGAAGGTCAGTTCCGTCGTCCACGCGTCGCCGGACCGCGTCGGAGCGGGGAACAAACAAAGCGGTTCGTCTTGCAGGTTCCCTCCGCTCTCGGATACACTGCCCCACCTCGTTAGTCGGTTTTTGACGCGCACTACAGAGTCTTAGAACCGCTAACAAAACCGTTCGGCGCGGGTCTCTGACCCCGCCGAAACC
>CAYPGE010000177.1:0-16961 GCA_964409865.1 uncultured Pirellulaceae bacterium | reverse complement strand
AAGGCGATCGGTTGGGAAAGCTCCTTCCAGATGCAGTACCTGCACGACTTTCTGGCCACGATCGAGTGGTGGAAGTTGGAGCCCGCTCACGAACTGATCCGCGATCAGCCAGACGAAGTAACGCGACGGATGGTCTTGGCCAGGCTTCCCGGACGCGATTTCGCCGTCGCGTACCTGCCGGACAACGACGAGATCGAGGTGAATTTGTCGGCGTTTTCCGCCCCGGTGGTGGCCCGCTGGTTCGACCCGGTCCGCGGCCGCAGTTTTCCGGTGACCGGCCACATGCCGAATCAGGGCCAGCGGCGTTTTGTACCCCCGGCCAAAGGCGATTGGGTGCTTGTGATCGAGCGACCCGCGGAGAGCATCGGATCGCTCCCACGCGAAGCCACGGGCGATTGAACGGCTCGACACGTATTGGGCCATGGCGCCGTTGCCGCCCACCGACGTGGCCACGCATCTCTGGGGCCGCACCCGCCGCGAGGCCGCGCACCTGCCCGTCACCGCACCGCATGGGTTCGTCTGCCTCGTGCCCGGCGCAACGCCGCGCACGGATGGCCCGTGGTCGAACTTCTGGATCACCGACGGCGACACGCTGGCCCATAACGGGACGAAATGTTCGTTGGAAGAAGTCCGTCGACGGATGGAGCGGGATTTGGCGGAAGGCGAGATGCGTTTGCCGTTCCGTGTCCAAGGTCACGTCTTTTACCAGGTCGTTCAGCGGTCGTCCAACCGTTACGGGATCGCGTTGGTGGATCCCGGGTGGCTCGACCCGGTTGAACGCACGGTCATGATTCGTCCGCAAGTTGCCGGCGCATGGTCCGCCACGGACCGTCAGGCCGACCAGTCCGCGAGCGATGGCGGGGGGCGATCCCGGGGAAGGGAGAGGTCGCTGGAACAACTCCCGTGGTCAGCTATTCGAGACAAGCCACCGGCGGATGCGTTCGGATATCGGACTCGCCGTGGCCTCGCGCAACTTGGCGGGGTTCTTGCCATCGCGGCGAATCCAATACCGCTTTCCAACACGTTGGCGGATAAGCTCGATGCGGTGTGTCCGCCCTCGGCGTTTCTTCAGGCTGATGCGGATGTCAGCGGGAAGTCAGGGCGTTTCTTGACCTTTCATAAGTCGCAAGTGCTTCGCAACTGATGCATTACGAAGAATCGCCGTGCATGGAAGATGCCGCAGCGAAAAACGGCGAGTCGTCTGGCGACAGGAATGTGGCCGCTTCAATATCGCAACCCTAACTGGCGTGGTATAATTCGGGGAGTGGCCCTGCAGATTTTGGTCAACAATTGCAGTTAAGGCGGCAGAGGAGGGAACCGCGATGCTCGCAGAAGAACTCGAATCCTTCGACGCACTCGCCTGGATCGACCGATACTTCGCCGAGCGAGCACGCTTGGACTATGATCAACTTCGCCCTGTCATGTGCTTCTCCCTCATCTGGAACCTATTCGAAACGGTCGCCTGTCGCCGGTGGGCCAACGTTCGCTCCATTCGTGAGGCCGTCGATCACGCGGACCAAGCCGGGCGTCTTGACCACGCCAAGTATGCCGAGTTCCTTGATTACTTCCGAGATCGCTATCTCCACGCCGGTGATATCGAGGATGTTTTTGAGCGGCTCTTGATGACCCACACGGAGAGTCAGGTTGCCGTCCGCCGGGCATTGTTGGGCGAGGCTCACGACTTGAACAACATCGTGTTTGCGCTTCTGTTGATCGCCCATCGGATCAGAAACAATCTGTTTCACGGCAACAAGGGGGTCGAAACACTGCACACACAGACCAAGTTGTTTCAGGTCGTTAATCGGCTCCTGGCGACGTTCATCGAGGATATCCAGCCGGGCGAGTTGCATCGTCGCCGGATTCACGCCGAGGACGGCTAAGCACGGTGATTGGCGGACGATAAGTGACCATTTGGCATTAATCGTTGACTTGGATCTCTGAGTCATCGCCCTGTTTTGCCCAGAGCGATCAAAATGACGGACAACAAATCGATTACGTTCGGCTCCGACGCTCCTAGCTGTAGTGAATCTTGGTTTCATGCCTCCGTTGCCAGGAACTCGATAGCAGGAATTGAATATAGACGCAATATGGTTCGCTGCTGCCTGCTCGCGATTGGAAAGCCGAAGGCTTTTCTATCCCTCAGCGGGGTTTGACGTTCTCGAACCGATTAGCAGCTTCATGGCGTTCATCGACGGATTTTGGTTTTCTGATGTCTCGCACAATGTTGACAATCCAGTGCTCGTACACGCAGATTACCGACTGGATTCGGCACAGCGTTTCGAAATGTTGGGTGTCACTCTGAAGCGTGGCGAGCCGTTCAGGATTCAAGTGAGTTCTGAGCGTTACACCTATCTGCCAAACGGTCGCGTCTTCGTCACAAACAGTTGTCGCGGGCGAGGGTACGACACTTTTCGCGTTGCCTTCAAAGAATCCGGAAGGCTGCTGTCGGTTTTTTTCCATCGAGGCGACAGCCAAGGCAACGGTGGAAGCAACTTCTACTGGCTACGGCGTCCGATGATCAAATCTGTTTTCGCACAATTGGACCGTCACGCGATCGTCGTTTCGGACGGTTCAAACGCGATTCCACAACTGGCGAAGTTTCACCGGAACCCCGACGTTCGCGGTGATGCTGTCGCCCAATGTGAGAGCTTCAATATCTGCGGTAGACAGCTCAAATGCATCGGTTACTTGGGCGAAAAGTATGGACCCACCCTCGTATGGTCTGCAGATGCTGCCGAACCAAACGCTGAACCTCAGCGGAACCCGCGATCTGGCATTGGGTAATAGATTGTCTTTAGTCTTCCGTTGCCGTTTCCGCTGGGTGGTCTTGGCCGCCGGGCGCAGCTAGGTCTGTTCGTTCAACTGCTCGATCAGCCAGACTACGCCATCGTCCCGGTTAAATACCTTTCGGCCGTTGGCGAGCTTCGCGCCTGTCTCCTTCAGGCCCCACCAGAGGCGATGCAGGAGGTTGCGGCCGTTGGGGCTGCGGTTTCTGATGAGCTGCAGGTTGACGTGGGCCTGCGGTCGGTTGTTTCGGCGAGGTCGGGAGACCTGCGCCGAGCGCGTTCACGGTCACTCTGGGCATACTGCGATTTCTTCAACGGGTTTGAATCCACGAACTGCCTGACGGCGTTTCTTGGGTTTGGGGCGGCGGCTTTCGGGCTGGTTTGGTCGGCGGGCCTTGCTGTGGCCGGATGGTCCACAGGCCCCAGATGGTGCGGGCGGCGATGGCGTAGGTCGTCGCGTCGAGGTACGGGTTCGCCTTTTGGCTGCGCAGGTGGGCTGAGTGACGAGCAGGCGGCTCGCCTGCGGGAATTGCTGGAACGTCGGCAAGGCAAATGAGATAACAACACCGCCGTAAACGCATTGGAGTTCCTCCCACGTCGGCGCGACGTCAATGCCGCGACGTGAGGGGGCGACGAACGGGTGACCAGACCGGGAGCCTTCGGGCCCCCAGCGGCATGTGCCGTTGGGCTGCTTCTGCCACTGTTCGCTGAGGATGTGGCCGGCGTAGTTCTGATGCCGCTGTCACTTCTCGCGCCCGGGCGCCTCCGCGCTTTCGGCCCCCGTCCGGCGGAACCGCAGACGGCGGCCCTCATTGGCCCGTCGCCAGACGCCACTGCTGGATGCCCTGTTAAATTGCGCCGGCGTGGTTGCGACAGTGTTCCAGGTAGCGCTTCGCGTCCTCCGCCATCTCGACGCACATCATGGCCGCCAGCGCGATGTACTCTTCTTCGCTCATGCTTTCGCATCCACGGAGAGCCTGAGTCGGTGCCCCGCATCGGGGATCAGTCCGCGGACTTGTTCATGCCACCGCAGCCGCCGGTATTGAGTTTCGCTTGCTGCCCGTCACGCGACCTGTTTCTCGCGGGGTGTGCCCACAGGAGACAACAGATAATCCATCACCTCAGCTTGCATGCGCTCGATTTCCAGACGGTAATCGCTGGCCATCGCCTCAGAGTCTCGCGGGTCCGCATTCTGCCGCCGACAATCTCGGCTGGCTGCGCGAGACGATCGACCGCGAGACCACGTTCTGGAACCTCTCCGCCCCGGTAGACAATGCGCCGGTCCGGCATGGCTGGTGCGTTCGGCCGATTACGGCAACATCCCCCCTCCATTTCGTATCGACATCGGACGTTCACCGTGCAACAATCCCTCTCCGAGAAAGCGATGCCGCACCCGGCTTGCATTCGGCCGTAGGCGAACTCGGCAGAGGTCGGGGAGAGCGGCCAAGAAAGCCGAATTCTGGCGAATTCGGCTACGCTCCGAATTGTGCCTTGCTCAAGACCGAGGTCTTCCATGAATTCCTTTTCCAGAACTGGGACCGTTTTGCACAGTTTGTTCGCCTGCGTATTGCTGATCGCGGCCGCGGTGATGGGGTGCTCCGGCGGTGATCCGCCAGCGCGAGTGGACGACCAGCCACCTGCCGCCCCGACGGCGGAACGCTCGGTCGAACCGCCTGCGGAGGCACCGTCGGCCGTCAGCGGTGAACCGACGAATGCGGCGCCGGCTGCCGCGGGACCGCAGGTGCCGAGCGGCGAGGCAACGGCTCGCGCGGCGGATGCGCCTGCCGTGCCAGACATGTCAAAAGCCGAACCGGCCGGGGATTCTGCTCGTGAGCCGCGTGAGCGGGACTCCAAGCCTCCCGCTGCGTCGGCGTCTCTCGACGAACTGCTGGCGAAACTCGTGATCCCGCCGCCCTGGCTCGAAGAAGTGACGACGCAGTACGACACCTCGAAGCCGTGGAAGGAGGCGCGTCTGGAGATCCGCCGCCTGCTCGGCTTCGGCCGCGCCGAGACGCACCGCGAGGCCATCAAGTTGACGTGGATCTACCTGCAGAAGAACGACATCGGCGACGGCCACGAGTATCCGATGTACACGTTTCTGGGCGGCGAGCCCGTGTGGTCGATCCGGGCTCACGAGGAGTACCTCGCCAAGCCGCACGCGGAGACACCGATCCACGCGCATCTGAGTCTGGCCTCGCTGTACGCGCAATACGGCGAATTCAACAAGGCCAAGGCGACCCTGGACGTGGCGATGAACGGCTTGCCGCCACCGCCCTGGGACGTGATGCGGAAGGCCGACGTGTTGGACGCGCTGGGTGACCTGTACGTTGCCTGGGGCAAGAGCGAGGAAGCCAAGCGATGCTACGCCGAGGCGGCCGCCTTGTACCCCACCGCCAAGCCGCCTTATGGAGGTCATCTGCTGCCGCGCCGAGCCGCCCAGGTCCAGTCGAAACTGGATCTGATGGCGTTCCAGTCGCTGGCGACAGCCACGCTGCGCGACGGCCAGTACCAGGACAAGTCGCTCGGATACGCCGGCGAGATCCACGTCACTCTGGTCGTCCAGGGGGGCAAGATCGCGGACATCCGGCTCAAACACGAGGAGAAGATCGACCAGAATGCCAGCGTCCTGATCCCGCAGCGAATCATCGAGGCGCAAAGCCTGCAGGTGGACGGCATCAGCGGCGCGACGGTGACCAAGGACGCCATCGTCCACGGCGTCTATCAGTGCTTGAAGAAGGCGGGCTTGCGATGAACCGTGATGTCCGCCGCCGCCGTGGCCTGAACATCTTCGTTCGGCTCCGCACGAGGTCCCAACGCACGGGCTGGCGCGGCCTGTGGTACGCTCCCCTGCAACTCATCGGCCCAGTGACCCGCGCGTCGCCGATCCGCCGCGGCCTGCAGGTCCTCTGCCTGCTGGCCTTCCTGTACGCCTTCTTCTACGTGTGCTGGCCCTATGCCGAGACATTCAACGAGGACACGTTCAGCAACAAGGAGTCCTTCCAGGTCGAGTTGTTTCTGCTGATCGATCCCCTCGTGGGCCTGTCCACCGCGTTGGCCGGGCGATTCGTGAACGGGGCGACGCTGTGGTGGGCGGCGGCAATTTTGGCGGTGTGCCTGCTGGTTCCCCGCGGCTTCTGCGGTTACCTCTGTCCGTTGGGCACGTTGATCGACGCCTTCGATTGGCTGGTCGGCCGGCGTTTACGGTGGCCTCATGTGCGCGACGGCGGAACCGCCGGCTGGTGGGTTCACCTGAGATACTACCTGCTGGCCGCCGTGCTGATTTCGTCCCTGTTCGGCGTGTTGCTGTCCGGGTTCGTGGCCGCGATCCCCGTGCTGACTCGCGGCCTCATGTTCACGGCGGCGCGGCTGCAATTGGCGATCATGAAAGGACCCAGCCAGCTTGCGCCCGTGGGCTGGACGTTTTACCTGTCGATCGGCTTGTTCCTGGCGGTTTTCCTCCTCAGTCTGTTCGGGCGCCGGTTCTGGTGCCGCTACGTCTGTCCGAGCGGCGCGTTGTTCTCGGTCGGCAACCTGCTGCGGATCGGCCAACGGAAGGTCGAGAACACCTGCATCGACTGCCATCGCTGCGTCGAAATCTGCCCCTTCGACGCCATCCGGGAGGATCACACCACGCGGACGGCCAATTGCACGTTCTGCCAGACGTGCGGCGGCGTCTGCCCGCCGGGGGCGATTCAGTTCGTCACGCGATTCCAACGCGACGGATTCAGACCGGAGGACGGCCCGGCGGTGTCCCCTCGCCCGCTCTCGCGCCGCGCATTCGTGGCGACCGCTGCAGCAGCTGCCGGGACGGCGGCCCTGGTCCAGTTCCGATCGCCCGCGCCGGGCGGCAACCCCGTCCGCCCGCTGCGGCCACCGGGCAGCGTTCCGGAGGACCTGTTCCTGGACCTCTGCATTCGGTGCGCCCAGTGCTTCAAAGTCTGTCCGGGGCCGGTTCTGCACCCGGCGGGGTTGGAGTACGGTTGGGAGAGCCTGTGGACTCCGGTGGCCAATCTCGATCACGCGGGCTGCCACCAGGACTGCAACTTCTGTACGCTGGTCTGTCCCACGGGAGCCATCCAGCCGCTGGAGATCGCCGCGAAGCGCCGATTTCACATGGGATTGGCTCGCGTCGATACGGAAACCTGCTTACCGTTCCGCCAGACAGATCGCCGCGAGTGCGACGCGTGTTACGTGGAGTGCCGGCAGGCCGGGTACGACGCGATCGAGATGCGAGAAATCGAGATCCAGCTGGATCCGCCTCCGCCGGAAGGGATGTTTTCCGAGTTGGAACTGCTCGAAATGTCGCGCATTCGAGCCCCGTTTGTGAAAGCCGCAGCTTGCGTCGGCTGTGGCATTTGTCAATACCGTTGCCATGCCCTGTACGTGGCCCAGCGGCAGATCCTGGACCAGTCCGCGATTCGCGTATTCGCGGGGCACGAACACCGGTTATAATCTGGTCAGCCAGACGTCACGAGCGAATCGAGTAAGCGGCTTGGGACCGGCGAATCAACAGAGTAGAGGAAATTCCCATGCGACCGAAGCTCCGCTTCCTGACCGACGAACTCATCCAGCGAATCATCGCCGAGGCAATCGACATCCTGTGCAGCTTGGGTGTCACCATTCACAATGCGGAAGCCATCTCGATCTTGTCCGATCACGGCGCGGAAGTCGACCGGGACGGCGAGCACGCCAGGTTCACGGCGGAATTGATCGAGCGGGCGATCCGCTCCGCGCCGCGCTCGTTTTCACTGTACGACGTGCTCGGCACGCAAACGCACGACTTCCGTGGTGACGCAGTCTATTTCACGCCGGGTTCCACTGCGCTGAACGTGCTCGACTACCCCTCGCAGAAGATGCGCAAGCCGACCACGCAGGACTACGTCGAGTATGCCAAGGTCGTCGGCCAGCTGCCGCACATCGCCTCGCAGAGCACGGCCATGATTCCGGCCGACGTACCGGCCGAAATCGCCGACAGCTACCGGCTGTTCCTGAGCCTGTTGTATTGCGAAAAGCCGGTTGTCACGGGAGCCTTTACGATCGATGCGTTTGCGGTCATGAAGGATTTCCAGTTGGCCGTCCGCGGCGGCCAGCAGGCGCTTCGCGACCAGCCGCTGACCATCTTCTCGTGCTGTCCCACTTCACCGCTGGCCTGGAGTCCCGTGACCTCGCAGAATCTGATCGATTGCGCGCGGAGCGGGATTCCGGTGGAACTGATCGCCATGCCGCTGACCGGGTTCCTGGCCCCGGTCACGCTGGTGGGAACGCTCGTCCAGCACACGGCCGAGACGCTCAGCGGCGTGGTCATCAGCCAGTTGGTCAATCCGGGAACGCCGCTGCTGTACGGCGGATCGCCGGCGATCTTCGACTTCCGCCACGAGACGACCCCCATGGGCGCCGTCGAGACGATGATGCTGGATTGCGCGTACAGCGAAATCGGCAAACACCTGGGCTTGCCCACCCAGGCGTACATCGCCCTGAGCGATGCCAAACAACTGGACGCACAAGCCGGCCTGGAGAGCGGCATGGGCGCCGTGTTGGCGGCGTTGAGTGGCATCAACAGCGTGTCCGGACCGGGGATGATCGACTTTGAAAGCTGCCTGAGCCTGGAAAAACTGGTCCTGGACAACGAGCAATGCGGCATGGCCCTGCGGCTGGTGGCGGGGATCGAGCCGAAAGAGGATTTTCCGGCCCGCCCCCTGTTGCAGGAGTTGTTGCGAGAACGGAATCTGCTGATCGCCGACCACACGCGGCGTCACTGGAAATCAGAGATCTGGTTCCCCGGCCCAGTGATCGACCGCTCCCAGCGCGAGCGTTGGAAACAGGAGGGTTCGCCAAGCGTCGCACAGCGTGCCGATCGCCAGGTCGCTCGGCTGCTGGAAACGTATACGCCGTCGCGACTGCCGGAAGACAAGCAACGAGAACTCGTCGAGCGGATGGAACACGAGGCCCGTCGCTTTGGACTGGACCGTCTTCCCAGGCGTTGAACGCATACCCGCATCCCGTATCCCGTATCCCGCATCCCGAACCCCGCATCCCAACCATGCTCGCCCACAACCCGTTCGCTTGCTCGACGGCGGATCCTGCGGTACACGTGGCACACGGCAGCGGACCTTACGCAAACACGCGGCGGGCGTTGGAGGCCGTGATACTGTCGCCGGTCCGCGGCAAACGAGTGTTGCTCAAGCCGAACGTCGGCCGCGTGGCGGCGCCGGGCTCCGGGGTCGTGACGCACCCGGAGGTGATCGCGGCGGCGATCGATGTCTTTCGAGAGGCCGGGGCGGACGTCGCGGTGGGGGAAAGTCCGATTGTGGGCGTTGACATGCAGGAGGCTTTTGAAGCCGCAGGGATGGCCGCCGTGGCGGCCGCACGCAACTGCCCCTTAATCGACATGGATCGTCGCCGTTTCGTGCCAATGCCCGTTCCCGATGGCCGGGTCATCCAAACGCTGAGAGTCTGCCCCGAGGTGCTGGAATTCGACATCGTGGTCTCCGTCCCCGTGATGAAGATGCACATGCACACGGGCGTCTCGTTGGCAGTGAAAAACATGAAGGGCTGCCTGTGGCGGCGGAGCAAAGTCGAGTTTCACATGCTGCCTCCGGTGGCGGGCAGCGCGCACAAGCCGATCGACTTGGCGATCGCCGACATGTCCTCCGTGCTCCGGCCCCACTTGGCCATCGTCGACGGGACCGTGGGGATGGAGGGCCTGGGACCGAGCGCGGGACAACCCAAGCCGCTGGACGCCGTCGTGGTCAGCGCCGACGCCTTCGCAGCCGACGCGGTGGCCTGTCAACTGATGGGGACGGCGGCAGAGCAGATCCCGCACTTGAGCATCGGCGCCGAGCGCGGTCACGGCGTCATCGATCTGAGCCGCTTGACGGTGACGCCGGATCATTGGCGCGACTGGATCTCGCCCTTTTCCCGCCCGCCGGAAAACCTGACGATTCAGTTTCCCAACATCACCGTGTGGGACCAGCAATCGTGCAGTGCCTGCCAGTCGACTCTGCTGCTGTTCTTGACACGCTACAAAGACCGCATCTTCGACTACTTCCCGTCTCAAAGCACGATTCAGATCGCCATCGGCAAAGGCTGCGACGGAGTTCCCGCGGGAGCCCTTCTGATCGGCAACTGCACGGCGGCCCAGCGAGACCGAGGCCTCTTCGTCCCCGGCTGCCCGCCGGTCGGCAGTCAAATCCTGGCCGCCCTCTCTGGCCAGGACGACACCGACTGCGCGGACAAACCACGCCACGAGGCGGATGAACAGCAGTGACGCCGGCGACAAAAAGTCGCCTTAGAAAATAAGACAGCGGACAGAAAGATGGGGTGACAGAAAAATGAGTGACAGGAAACGAATCGAAAGAGAATCATTCTCCCCCCTCCGCCCTTGATCTTTCTGTCACCCCATCTTTCTGTCAGCCTGTTCCATGTTTTCCCTGATCTTCCTGCCGCTAGCACTTCAGAAATTTCCGGTCAAAGGCTCAGTATCCCTGCAATTCCCGGAACCCTGCGGTGCCCCGAATTTCTCCAGTACGGTGCCTGTTCGGTTATGCTCTTTTTGGTATCTGGTTTTGGTATCTGAATTCCTGGTGCCAATCCAAAGTGATCTTGACCTGGAAACGTAGATTCAGAAAAATGACCGTGCATTCAGTAAGTTGGTTGGTTAAGTCAAATTCATTCACCCTTATGTTCCGCAGCGCCAGCGGTCGGACGGGGTGCTGAGAAGCGGGTGGTCCATGCCCAGATTGACGGAGCGACGCAAGGCGGCCGTGGACGCGGCCATGCGAGACGGTTTGTTCGAGGCGGCCGTGGCCGTGATTTCCCAGTATGGCAGTGCCGGCTTGACCATGGATCGGCTGGCCATCGCCGCTCGCGTCGCCAAAGGCAGCGTCTACAACTACTTCCGCAGCAAGCGGGGACTGTTGCAGTTCGTTTACCAGAAGGCCTACGAACCCATCAACGTGCAAATGCACGAGATTGCCACCAGCAGCCAAACGGCTCGCGACAAGCTGGAAGCGATGGCTCGGATGTACTTCGAGCATGTCAACCAGGATCGCCAGTTGTTTGATTTCCTGCTGAACGACGCGTCCGTACGCGGGCTGCTGAAGACCGAACAGGACAGTCTTCGGGAGCAAGTGATCGCCGTTCTGGCGGGAATCCTCGAACAGGGTGTGGCGGCGCAGGAGTTCCGGCCGCTGGATGCCACTCGCGTGGCGGAGATGATTCTGGGCGCGATCCGGCAACTGGCGGAGTGCGAGTTGGCCGGGAGCGAACCGCGCTCCGCCGAGGAGATTGTGGGCGCTCTGGCGCCGGTGTTTTTGGAGGGGATTCAGAAGACGGATTGAGTAGGGAGGTTAAGTAGCCCTCTCGCTCCGCGAGAGGATGGCACTTCCTCTCGCGGAGCGAGAGGGCTACTTTGTCAGCGGCCAAGCCGCGTCAGGGAGGTGGGTGATGTTGGTGTTGTCAAGGAAGTGCGGCGAGACGATTGTGATCGACGACCGCATTCGCGTCACGGTCGAGACGGTCCAGGGCGGCCGCGTGCGGTTGTCCATCGAGGCGCCGGACGACGTCGAGGTCGATCGAGAAGAAATCTGGATGCGCAAGCGGCTGGGCATCTCGCCGCGGCGGGACACTCCCGCGCCCGCGGCGAGTTGTTGGGCTGAAGCAAACTGAGATCGTTGTTCAACCTCAACCCTGTGCCTTGGCCAGCATGGCGTCGAACATGGCCTTTTGTTCGGCCAGCGCTTTGACGCGGTCGTCGACCTTCGTCCCGGCTTCGAGCAGGACCCAGCCGCG
The DNA here is from genome assembly GCA_964409865.1 of uncultured Pirellulaceae bacterium. GTDB lineage: Bacteria > Planctomycetota > Planctomycetia > Pirellulales > Pirellulaceae > Anammoximicrobium. The sequence continues at coordinate 5,385 of CAYPGE010000177.1, read as the reverse complement.
ATAGTCCATCTTGACCAGCAGCGAGATCAGGTCCTGCCAGGGGTAATCGGCACTGGTAAAGGTGCGGACGTGAACCGTGGCGCCGAAGCGGTCTTTGACCAGGTTGAAGTTGTACTCCAGGCCGGGCTCCTGCAGATCCGCCGCGTTCGAATTCCAGCACACGCCGACATTGGGGTGCGTGGCGATGTCCATGATCTGCTTGATGACCGGCAGTCGCGAGGCGCCGCCGTGGACCTCCAGGCGGATCTCCTGGCCGTAATCGGCGGCAAACGCGCCGACCACGTTCAGCGCCTTGCCGATCTGCGCGATGGTCTTCTCCGGCGGCACGTTCTTGGGCAAGTCGTTGGGCCGGACCTTGACGCCGCTGCCGCCCACGTCGTGGCTCAGCTTGACGAACGCCTTGGTGTTCTCGATCGCCCGTTCGACGGCTCCCGGTTCCGGCCGATGAAAGTCCTCGGCGCTGCCCAGTCCCACCAGCGTGACCGGGCTGTCCGCGAACCGCTGCTTGACGTCGCGCCGCTGCTGGTCGTTCAACTTCGGTTCCACGCCGTGCGCGTGCGTGGTGCGGAGTTCCACGCCCAAGACGTTGGTCTTGGTACAGTTGGCGATCAGCGTGGGCAGGTCCCAATCGGCGCCCCACTGGTAGGTGACCATGCCAAATCTCATGTCGCTGCCCGGCTTGCGGTCGGCCGCCCAGGCGCGCCACGAACCGGCTGCCAGCGCCGCAGCGCCCAGACCCAACGATTGCTGTAAGAAACCACGGCGGGAAGTTGCACTCATCGTTGATGCACCTTTGCTGCTAACGGAAGGAAGGGTAGTCTGTGACATCGGTCCCGTATTGTAATCCAAGACCGGCCTCGAGCGAAACGCCCCAGCCGGTGAACCGCGTCGAGCGCGCCCCAGAACCGCGCCAGGCCGTTGAGGGTCCTCCTTCGTAGCATGGCTCTCCGAGCCGTGCTGCGCGGCCGGCACGGCTCGGAGAGCCATGCTACTTTGGCTGCGGCCGCCGGCCGCGGTAGGGTGTTTGACTTCTCGCAGCGGCCCGATATGCTCAGGGAGTCTTCGGCCGGTCCTGGTTGGACTGGCGCGGCGATGCTACGGAAGTGACACAGTCAAACGAAAAAGGTGCTGGAGACCTGCGGTCGGCGGTGTTGGCCTCGCCGCTGCGCGTTGGTATGATGGGACCCGTCGTTGACGCCAGTTTTCCTGCCGCCGCCTGCTCCACGTTAGGCGGCCCACCACCACTCACCCTGAATTTACGAAGGAGCCATCATGAGCACATCATCCCACGCTGCCACGAGCCGACAGGCTTCGCGACGCGAGTTCCTGGCCCGTTCGGGCGCCCTGGTCGGGGCGACGGCGGTCGCCGGACTGTCCCTGGCCCGAAGCGCCCACGCTGCGGGCAGCGATACGTTCAAGGTCGGCCTGATCGGCTGCGGCGGGCGCGGCTCCGGGGCGGCCGTGAACGCGATGAACGCCGGCAAGGACATCCAACTCGTGGCCATGGCAGATATCTTCGAGAACAAGCTCAAGGCCAGCCGCGAGCGTCTCAAGAAAGCGAAGCCCGACCAGATGGCCGTCGATGATGATCACTGCTTCGTCGGGTTCGACGCCTACCAGAAAGTGATCGACAGCGGCGTGGACGTGGTGATTATCGCCTGTGCATCGCACTTCCATCCGCGGTATCTCCAGGCGGCGGTGGCTGCGGGCAAGCATGTTTTCTGCGAAAAGCCGCACTCTCTGGACGTGCCCGGATTGCTGCGCGTCAGAGCCACCTGCGAAGAGGCGAAGCAGAAAGGCCTGGCCATCGTTTCCGGGCTCTGCTGGCGGTACCATCTGGGCCTGCAAGAGACGGTCAAACGCATCCACGACGGCATGATTGGGGACGTCACGGCGATCCAGGAGACGTACGTCTGCGGTCCCTATCGGGCGGACGCTCAGCGCGATCCCCAGTGGTCGGAGATGGAGTGGCAGTTGCAGAACTGGTACCACTTCAACTGGCTGGCCGGCGACCAGATCCTGCAGCAGCTGATCCACAGCATCGACAAGGGCGCCTGGGTCATGCGCGACCAACCGCCGGTCAAGGCCTGGGGGATGGGCGGCCGCTCGAATTGCTTTGGCCCCAGCTACGGCGACTTGTTCGACCATCAGGCGATCGTCTACGAGTACGCCAACGGCGTGCGGATGTACGGCCTGTGCCGCAACCACGTCGGCTGCTACAGCGAGCTTTCCGACACCGTCTTCGGCACTCAGGGCGTCGCCCACCTGGCCAACCGGTACCGCATCGAAGGCAAAAACCCCTGGCGGTACGAAGGCCCCGACTGTGTCATGACGGACCAAGAGCACGTGGCCCTGTTCGACTCGATCCGCAGCGGCAAGCCGATCAACAACGCGGAGTACATGTTCGGGAGCACGATGCTGGCGCTGCTCGGCCAGTTCGTCTGCAACACGGGCCAGGAGATCACGTGGGAAAAGGCCCTCACGTCGCAGTACTCGGTCGAGCTGGAGCGGTACGGATTTGACGTCGATCCGCCGCTCAAACCGAACGAGAAGGGCGACTACGACATTCCGATGCCGGGCATCACCAAGTTCGTGTGATCCGGCTCGCACGGACGCGTGCCGAACGGGCCTTTGCAGCGTTCGAGAAATGACGGTCCCGTGTTGGTTGCCGACCATCACACGGCGTGTGACGGCTGCTTTCACGAGGCGACAGTTGTCCCTGGTAGACCGTGAATGATGCCGACGACATGAGCTGGTCGATCAGGTGTTCGCCGGTCTTTCGGAGGATGTCTGGCCGGTCAGTTCGTCCGCCCAGGCTTGGTCGTCGGCTGGGAGAGGCGGTTGGCACGGGGCGCGGTAGTTGATCCGGTCGCGGTAACTGCCGGCCTCGTAGGCCTGTTCCAGAGCGGCACGCAAGTTCAGCTGCACGTCGGGGTCGTCGCCCGCCAAGGGGACGCGGATCCAAGGCAGCGGCTGGCGGACTGTGCGTGGATAGACTTCGAATCGGTTCCGCCGCCCCGCGGCCCGGTTGACCGAGATCAGGTAATCGTACTTGAATCGGCCCGCCACGCGCGCTTCGGGCACGGCCAGCACATGGGGACCGTAGCGGAGCAAGTCGATTTCTACCAGATGGACGTCGCTTTGCAGGACCTCTTCCTGCTTGGTGACGTACCTCTCGCGACCCGGCCCCGCATACTTGTTCGATGGGCTTACCAACTCGATCACGGTCACGACCCGCATCCCGGATTCGCGGTCCAGGATTTCGATGTACGGTTCGTGGATCTCCAGGTCCGGGACTTCGACCATGACGGGCTCATCGATCACAGCAACCCCTGCCGAAGCGAGTCCACCGTTCTCGCGTCCCGACTGCTGAATCCATACGTCGGGGGTGATTGGACGCGGTTCGGGACCCTCGACATACACTCGCTCGCCGACGGACGCAACATAACGAGGCCGAATCAGAGGTGCCAACTGATCTCGTAAATAGACAGACATGGGACCGTGAATCCCAGGGAATATCTGCGGGTTTTCTAAGTACGGGTCCATGCCGGGGAACATCATGGCCATCCTAGGTTCTCCCATCGTTGAAGCACAAATGCCAAATGACGGGTGCCAAATGTCGGATCTTACGTCAACTGCACCCTCAGTCCATCGTACGCCAAGGCCATCCCGGTGGGAAGTCGCGCGTTGGTTTCCTCGTAATCCAAATCGTGGCCGACGTGGGTGAACAGCGTCTGGCGGGGTTGCACGCGTCGGGCGGCAGCTACGGCTTCGTCCAGGCAGAAATGCGTTGCGTGCGGCTGGCGGCGGAGTCCGTCCAGGATCAGCGTGTCCAATCCTTCCAGCAGCGGCCAACTTTCCGGCGGGATTTCCTTCACGTCCGTGCAGTAGGCAACGTTGCCGACCCGAAAGCCCAGCACTTGAAATCGCGGACCGTGCAGGAGGCGAATCGGGATCACGCGCGCCCCCAGCACGTGGAAGGGCCGCGTATCAATGCGCTGAAACACCAACTGCGGCACCGCTCCCTCGTGCGTCGGCTCGAGGTCCGTAAACGCGTAATCGAACGCCGTGCGGATCCGCTCCTCGACAATCTGCTCGCAGTACACCGGCAGCGCGTGCCCCAGAAAGAACGGCATCAGTCGCAAATCGTCCAAGCCGAACAGATGATCGGCGTGTTCGTGGGTGTACACCACGGCATGCACGACGCCCAGACCCTCGCGCAGCATCTGAAACCGCAGGTCGGGCGGCGTGTCGATCAACAGATTGCCCTCGGGCAGGCCCAGCACAGCGGCGCAACGCGTGCGCTGGTTCCGGGGATCCGGACTTGAACACACGCGGCAGCCGCAACCGATCGTCGGCACGCCGACCGACGTGCCGGTGCCCAACAAGATCATCTGCCCCGGCAGGGCAATCGTCTTCGGTTGGTATTGGGGGGCCAAGGAACACAACTCCGAGCTGCAACGAAACCTCACTCAGAAGTGTAGTCGAAGCGACGGAGTTTGGCGAGTCACGGCAGAATGTTAGGCCGCGGCCCTCGACCGTACCGAATGATCCCAGCTCATTGAACAGGAACCGCTCGCGCGAACGCGGCGTTGCCGAAATGCGGCGCGGCGAGCGGCGCGGTGAGCGGCGGGGCGGTGGCGGGACGCGCGGCGGGACGGACCGGCGGCCAGGCGACGCGGTCTTCGGCGCCGACGCCCAGCAGGCCGGTCCACATCTCGAACGGGCGTCCGCGGCGTTCATCGCCCTCGAAGAACGCCAGGAAGGTCATGTTCTCGGCCGGGATGAATTCGTGGTCGGCCGGCCCCAGGTGCGTGGGTTGGTACACGCGCCGCCAGGTGCCGGTGTTGAAATAGACCTGGTTCAGCACAAATCCGTCGGCAAAGCTGGCGTCCAGCGGCACCGTCTCCGGCTGGTGCGTGTGACCGTAGACGATGTGCCGCGCGCGGCGATTGCGGAACTCGGGCTCGGCCAAGGCGTGTTCGCAGTAGGATCCGCTCCTCGCGCCGCGCAGCGAGTTCATCCAGCCGGCGATCTTGCTGGCCCACCCCAGCGACGGGCGCTTGCTGAACTTGAGGGCCCGTTCCAGACCGTCGACCAACTCGGACGGACTCCAGGCGTCCTGCTCGCGGACCAGGTTCAGTTGCAGGAACTCGTCGGCCAGGCGGTCCCACGTCCGCTTGATCAGCTTCTTCATCGCCGGACTGGGGCAAGTACGTTCCAACAGGCCCTCGATCCAAACCGGTGTCAGGAGCACCGGCCGGATATGATCCAACTCCTGCAAACCCGCCAGCAGGTCCGGGGGCGCCTCGCGCTTGAGTTGCTGCATGGAATGGCACTAGGTTAAGCGTAAGCCGTTTCGCCTGAACCGCTAAGCATCGCTAT
>CAYPGE010000176.1:0-17015 GCA_964409865.1 uncultured Pirellulaceae bacterium | reverse complement strand
GCGGCACCGAGACTCGCCTCGGACCAGCGACGTCGTCCAGCCAGGCAAGCTCATCAAGGACGTGATCGCGACGGGCAAAGCAATCCTGTCCGATCAACGGCTGAGCGTCTCGGCTCCGCTGCTGGATTTGGAAGGGAAGCCGCTGGGGGCGATCCAATTGGACGCCTTGGGCAGCCAATGGGAATTCCGGCGGGAAGACTTGGAGTTGCTGACCTCCGTGGCGTTCCAGATTTCGTTCGTCCTGGAGAACGCGATTTTGCACGAAGCCGCCTTGCGCGAGCGTGCGCTGGAAACGGAACTCAAGCTGGCCCAAGAGATCCAGGTCGTGTTGCTGCCGAGCCAGCCCCCGGAGATCGAAGGGTACGAGTTCTTCGATTACTACGCGCCGGCCAAATACGTCGGAGGTGACTACTACGACTACTTGCCGCTGGAGAACAACCGTTTGGCGCTGGTGGTCGGCGACGTGTCGGGCAAGGGCGTTCCGGCCGCGCTGTTGATGGTCAAGGTCGCCAGCGAGTTGGAGGCCTCGCTGGCCACGGAACTGGATCCGGTGGCCGTTCTGAACAAAGTCAACCGGCGGTTCTCGCGCCGCAATCCGGACGGGGCGTTCGTGACCATGGTTCTGGCGGTTCTGGATTTGTCCAGCCACCGGCTGAGCATCGTCAATGCCGGCCATCTGCGGCCGCTGCTGCGGCGCGCCGATGGAAGCGTCCTCGAGATTGGCGACGCGGAAGCGGGACTGCCGCTGGGCGTCGTCCCGTTGCAGTCCTACAAGCAGGCGCAAATCGAGATGGGAATTGGGGATGCCCTCGTGCTGATCAGCGACGGGATCACCGAGGCCCAGGACGCCAGCGGGCGGCAGTACGGGCAACTGCGGCTGCTGAATCAAATCACGGCGTCGTTCTCCGATACGGCGGCGGACCTCGGCCGGCGGATCATCGACGACGTCGATCGTTTCGTCGGTGATCGTCCCCAATCGGACGACCGCTGCCTGCTGTGTGTCAAGCGGAAGGAGTGATACGTCCTCGCTCATCGCCGGGCCGCTGTTTCCCGCTCCTGGGGCAGCCGATTCGCATCCCGCTGGGGCGTGAGCAAGCCAACCACGAAATCGGCCAGCCACCACTCGAGGAAGATCAAGATCACCGGGCCGACGAACAGCACGGCCTGATTGACGCCCGGACGTGCCAGCAGCCACGGCGCCGCCTCCGGAGGGGGCACGAGCTTGCTGATCAAGGCGCTGTTCAGGATCAGGAAGAAACACGAGAACAGGAAAGTCAGCAAGACGAACCCACAGCCGTCTCGCTGGGGTCCGTTGCTGCGACGTCTGAAAAACCTCAAGCTTGATCCCTTGTTTCCGTGGGTCGGGTAACGGTTTCACGCCGCCCGGAGCACGAGTCTGCTTCGTCTTCTTGTAGTACTAAGCAGCGTTCGAGAAATAAAACCGTTCGGCGCGGGTCTCTGACCCCGCCGACCGAAGGTCTCCGATTTCGGTTTTGTTAGCGGTTCTAAGCAGCGTTCGAGAAATAACGGTCCAGTGTTTCTTGCCGATCATCACACGGAGTGTGATGGCTACTTTGACGAGGCGACGGTTGTTTCTCGAACGCTGCTAATCCGTTTCCCCGGTGGCGTCGTAGGTCCGACGGTCCTCCGGGTGCCACAACGGCAGTCCTTGCCGCACACGTTCCGCCATTACAACCAGCTTTTCATCCGTTCCGGGCATCGCCCTGGTGGCTTCGAAGTCGGAGGCTTCCTGTTCGTCCGGTTCAAAGTCCCAGATGCCCATTTTGACCGCTTCAATCACCGAAATCGGCACGGCAGTCCTCCTCTTCACCGGGCGCACGACGAGCGGTCAGCCGCTCGACGCTCCCTCCGGGCGAAGCGCGTGGTCCCGCCACGCAGGTCCAAGGACACTTGGCAACTCCAACCATCTCCGCCAGTATCGGACTCCGCCCGGCGAAAGTCAAGCAGCGGCGGAACGTGGCGCCGTCCTCGACAGCCGGATCCGGCCCCTCAGTTGGCCGTGCCGGAACGGCGCGGACTTGTTCCGGCCTACATGGCCGAGCCGGATCGCGGACGCCACGAACTGGAGACGGCACTAGTGGGGTTCTTTGGGCGTGTTCGTCTTGGGTTTCTCCCGTCGCAGCCGGTCCTCTTCGGCCCGGCCCATCTCCGCAAAGCTGTCGATCTGTTTGCGGAGACGGGCCTGTTCTGCCTCATTCATCGGGCGCACGCCGGTACGGGAAAGAACTTCGTTGGGTGGGATCTCCGTCGGCCGGATGCCGGTACGCGACGATCCAGCGCGTTGGATTTCCGGCAGTCCAGGTGCAGGGAAAGCGTCGTCCGAGCTGGAGGTTCGCAGTCCCCCGTGCGGGGCTGCGGCGCCGCCGGCGGGCCGGCCGCCCCGATTGACGAGCAGGACGACGACCAACAAGGCAGTTGCGCCGCAAACGCCCAACAGGATCCAGCCGGACGTCCGGGACCGAAAGCGGCGGTACTTGCCGGGCCGCGAACCAGCCGCGCGTCGCGTCAGGCTTTGCGGGGTGGCTCGAGTTTTCGCCCGGCCGCCGGCGGTGACCACCGGCAGACCGGAGTCGCCCGGCGCGTCTTCCTCCATGTCCCCGGCCGTCGCGTCGCATGCCGCCGTGGCGGTTTCCTCCGCCGGTTCTTCGGTCTCGACGGCCGGGCTCTCCCGTTGGGCGACCGGTTCGTCCGTTGGCTTTGCCTGCGCATCCGGGGGCGCGACGCTTGATTCCGGTTCCGGCGAATCCGCCTCCGCCGGCGGCACGTCGACCAGCCGATTGATCGCCGCGGCGTCGAAAGCCGGGGCTGCCTTCCGAGCGGAGTATCGCGCCGTGCCGCCGCGTCTTTTCCGTCCGCCCGCGGGGCCGATGTCCGTCCGGATCAAGGGCGTTTCGATGGGCTGGGCCGAAGAGGCCGAATCGGCCGAATCGGCCGCCGCGTCTGCCTGGTCCGACGTTTCCCGATCGCGTTCCGGCTGGTCACTCATCGTTGATTCCTCACCCTGTTGTCTTCCCCGATCGTTCTGCAAGCATCGCGGCTGAGCACGCGGCCGCTGCGCGAATTCCCCAGGATCAGCCGCCGCAGTCCCCGCACCAGGCCGGCATCGACGTCGCCCGTCCGGGCGCCGCGGCATGCGGCGCCGCGGACGGCGATATAGTCCGGCGCCAAAGTCAGCGCCAGCGGGATGGTCGCAGGGCCGAGGCTCCCGGCGACGACGACTCGCATTCCCCGGTCACGTGCCAACTGCGTCAGGCGGGCCAATTGCGCCAGCCCCAGCTGGTGGCACAAACTGCCGCTCGTCTTGCAGAACGTATCGAACAGCGCGACTCCGCAACGCACTTCGGCCGCCCGTTCCAGAATCGCCTCGGGCCGAGGCGAATTGGCGAGCGGCCAATCCGCGTAGACCACGGCCACCGGCGTCACCCCGGCAGGAAAGTTCTGCAGTCGCTCCGCCCAGCGGCGGGGCCAGTCGGCCCAGGCCCGGCAGCCTGCCAAGCCCAGCTTGGCGAATTGAAACGCTGCCAGCGCGTGAGGGTCCGAGGGCTCCGCAGCCTCGCTCATCTCCCCCAAGGCGACGCTCGTCGGCACGCGCCCGGCCACGGTCGAAGCGACCTCGGCCCAAACCGCCGGCTCGGCCGCGCCCAGGGCGCCGCGGGCGGGTTCCTTGAGGTCGACCACATCCGCCCCACCCTCCAGGGCAAGTCGGGCTTCCCAACTGCTGCGCACGCTAACCAACAGTCCCGTCATAAACCCCTTGATCTGTCCTTCATGACGTGCCGAAAGCACATAACCACCGCGACGACAAGTGTACCGCAAACGAGCCCGGACACCAACGGGTTAGAGACGACTTGGGGCCTTCTTGGTAGGTTGGGACTTCGTCCCGACCGGGTCGGGACGGAGTCCCAACCTACCTTGGTTATGCCCGCAGGCTGTGTTAGGTGACTGGAAAACGTTGGCGGCTTTTCTTATCATTATCGCTGTGAAGCACGAATACATCGACGACCACCGGCAGCTGACCCGATTCTGCGGCGAAATCGCCGCCGCCAATCGCATTGCCTTCGACACCGAGTTTGTCTCGGAGGACAGCTACCGGCCCGAACTGTGCTTGATCCAGGTCGCTGCGGGCGAACGATTGGCCGTGATCGATCCTTTGGCCATCCGCGACCTGGGGCCGTTCTGGGAACTCCTTGCAGAGCCGTCGCGTGAGACGATCGTCCATGCGGGGCGGCACGAGCTGTGTTTCTGTCTGCAAGCCATCGGCCGTCGGCCGGGGGCCCTGTTTGACACCCAAATTGCCGCTGCGCTGATCGGATTGGAGTACCCCGCCGCCTATGGGACGCTGGTCATGAAGCTGCTCGGCAAGACGCTCAAGAAGGGCGAGACGCGAACGGATTGGCGACGCAGACCGCTGTCCCACCGCCAGATCGAGTACGCGTTGCAGGATGTCGTCCACTTGGAGCCCGTCCGGAGCGTCCTGCGGGAGCGGCTCGAGGCCTTGAACCGGACGGCCTGGCTGGCGGCGGAGTTGGACGACTGGCAGACGAACGTGGAAACGGCGGAATTCCACGAACGCTGGCGGCGCACCTCGGGGGCCTCCAACTTCGGGCCGCGAGGGTTGGCCATTATCCGCGAACTGTGGCACTGGCGGGACGCGGAAGCCCGGCGCAGAAACTGTCCCGCGCGGCGCATCCTGCGCGACGACTTGATGGCGGAACTCGCCAAGTCGGCCACCGATGACGTCCAACGGATCCGGGCCATTCGCGGACTGAACCGGCGCGACGTGCAGCGCCATCTCGCCGCCCTGGCGGCCGCCATCCGCCGAGCCCTGGACCTGCCGGACGAAGACTGCCCGCAGCCGTTGAGCCGGACGGCCAACCGGCTGCAATTCAACCTGCTGGGCCAATTCCTGGCGACCGCCTTGGCGGGCGTCTGCCGCGTGCAGCAAGTCGCACCCAGCCTGGTCGGGTCCGTCGATGACGTGCGCGATTTGATCGCCCATCACCTGGCAAACCCCACATCGGCCGGCCGGTCGCCGCCGGCCCTGGCTCGTGGCTGGCGAGCGGAAGTGGTGGGCAGGGTGATTGAAGACCTGATCGCTGGCAGACTGGCGATCCGAGTGGGCGACCCGGCGAGTGAACAACCGTTGGTTATCGAGCCGCGAGGGGAGAGATCGCCATGAATTTCACAACGGCAAGCGGAGGCCGGTGCGTCAACGGCTGGAGTACCTGGCTGCTGCTAGGCTGCACCGTGGTGTCCCTGCCCCCCTCCCTGGCTGCCGAGGATCTGCCGCCTTCTCATTCGGTGACGCCGGAACTGTTTGCGACTGGCTTGGCGTTCGCCGAGGGGCCCGCGTTCGACGTGCAGGGCAACCTGTACGTTGTGAACTATCGCGTCATCGGGACGATCGGACGGATCACGCCGGACGGCGCGGCTTCGATCTGGTGCGACCTGAACAAGGCGTCCCCCGTGGAAGGACGCAAAGTCCAAGCCAATGGCCTGAAGGTCGACAGCGAAAACCGGCTGATTGCCGCCGATGCAGGCGGCGGACGCGTCCTGCGGATCTCGCCCGACGGGCAGCAGGTCGAGGTGCTGGCGGACCGCTGCGACGGAGTCCGGTTCGATGCCATCAACGACGTCGCACTCGATCGGACCGGCAACATCTACTTCACGGACCCCGGCAGCTCGACCGCCGAGAAACCCACCGGCTCCGTATACCGTTACGACATCCGCACCAAGAAAACGACAAAGTTGGCTACCGGTCTGGCCTACCCCAACGGCATCGCGGTCACGCCGGACCAGACGCAACTGTGCGTGGGCGAAAGCGACCGGTATCGTTTGTTGATTTTCGACCTGGACAAGGCGACCGGCGGCGTGCGCGAACCGCGGGTGTTGATCGACTTCCCCCAAGAGACGCAAGGCAACATCCTGGGCGGCAAATTCTCTCCCGACGGCTTTGTCTTCGACGACTCGGCACGATTGTACGTCGCCATGTGGTTGGGCGGCGTGGTAAACGTCGTCGATCTGGCTTCGGGGAATCTGCTGCGCCAGTACAGCGCCGGGGGCTCGCAAGTGACGAACTGCCATTTTCACGGATCGTATCTGTACACCACGGTGGCAGCGAAAGAAGCTGTGTTTCGTCTCAAACTGGGAATAAAAGGATGTCCGTATTGGATTCCGTTGCCGGCCGGGAATAGAGGGTCTGGGGGAACCGCAGAAAATGAACAGGAGTAACAGCTTAACATTGACACCCGTGCGACTGGCTCTTATGATCCTCAGCCATCAGTCGTTCCATCATAAGGGATCGTCCGAGAATGCCTTTCCAAAGCGGATTTGAACACATCTTGCGCCAGCGCGAAGCGATGGCGCCGTACACGTGGCTCCGTCTGGGAGGCGAAGCGGAGTATTTTGCCGAGCCGACCAGCGTCGAGGAACTGGCGCAGCTCGTCCAACGCTGCCACCAGGAGGACATGCCCGTGCGGTTGCTGGGTGGCGGCTCCAACGTGCTGATCCGGGGCGAGGGCGTCAAGGGATTGGTCATTCACCTTTCGGCGGGGCGATTCTGTGGTCTGTCTGCGGGTGACGGCGTCCTGGCTGCCGGCGGCGGTGCCAAGCTATCGCATTTGGTCTCCACCGCGGTGCGCGAGGGACTCGCCGGCCTGGAACCACTGGCGGGCCTTCCCGGCACGGTGGGCGGCGCGCTGCACGGCAACGCGGTGTGCCACGGAACAGACATCGGTCACTGCACTCAAGCGGCGACCGTGCTGACCCATACCGGCGAGTTGGTGGAACGTCCGCGAGGCGATCTGTTGTTTGCCTATCGCGAGAGCAGCCTGGACGAACTGGTGATTCTCGAAGCTCGTTTCGAGTTGGAGCGTACGGACCCGCGGGAATTGACCAAACGGATGCAAAAACTGTGGATCGTGAACAAGGCGGCACAACCCTTGGGAGATCAGCGGACGGCGATGATCTTCAAGGATCCAGGCGGCGTCAGTGCCGCGAGCTTGATCGATCAGGCCGGATTGCACGGAACGCGAGTGGGCGGGGTCGAACTGAGCGACCGGAACGCCAACTTCGCCGTAGCAGGGCCGAACGCCACCAGTCAGGACGTGTTGGGGTTGCTTGATTACTTGCGGGAAGGAGTCCTGCAGCGGCTGGGTGTGGAATTGAATACCGCTGTTGACATTTGGTAAACTTCGCCTGCCTCGATCGGCAACTCGCGCAAGGAGGCTCGAGTCATGAACGCCGTAAAACGCAAAGCGGACCCTGGTCCTGCCGGGCGAGTGGTCCGGCTTCTGCCTTTCTTACAGCGGCCTTATCGCCGCATGTTGGTCGTCCTGCTGCTGTTGGCCGGTCTGCTGGGCGGCGCTTACCACACTTGGCAGCGAGTGGGGCCGCAAATCGTGCAGGGGCCGGAATATGTGTTGCAGCCGGACCAGATCCAGATCCCTCCGCCGCCTCCTTGGATCCGCTCGGACGTCCTCGCCGAAACCATTCGCGACGGCGGTCTGACGGGATTGTCCATCCTGGACCGGGAACTGACCGTCAAAATCGCGGGGGCCTTCAGTCTGCACACCTGGGTCGAAGAAGTGCGGCGCGTGAGGAAAGAGCATCCGGCTCGCGTGATCGTGGAACTGGTCTACCGCACACCCGTGGCCATGGTCGAAGTGACGATGAACGATCGTCCCGGCCTGCTGCCCGTGGACATCAACGGCGTTCTCCTGCCACCCGGCGACTTCTCGGCCGAGCAAGCCAGAGACTACCTGCGGATATCCCTTCCCGACGCCACGCCGGCAGGTCCCGTGGGCACGCCGTGGGGCGATCCGCGCGTGAGCGGGGCGGCCCGGATCGCCGCCGTGCTGTCGGAGCATTGGAAGCAACTCGGTCTGTATCGGATCGCGGTCAAGCCCGGCGAGCCGGCGCCGCAGGCCACCGCGGAGGCCGTGTTCATCCTCGCGACGCGGCGCGGCGCTCAGGTCGTCTGGGGGACGGCCCCGCAAGCCGACAGCCGTGCGGAAGTGCAAGCGGCGATGGCCAAAGTCGAGCACCTGGTCGCCTACGTCGAGCAGCACGGCCCACTGGATGGACTGAACGCCGACGTCCACATCGATCTCACCCAGAACGCAACGGCCGACCCGCGAACGGCGAGCCGGTTCGAACCGGACGAGTGAACCGGCACTAGCAACGCACCGCAACGTCTGCACAGCCACTTACGCGCCGGCGAATCAATAACTGTCGCGACTTCAACGTAGCCATCACGCTCCGCGTGATGATCGCAGACAAGAAACGGACTGTCACCGATTGGCCGATCCTTACGACGCTCCGGCGGTCTTCAATGGGAGTCTCTGCGACAACGCCTGTTCGTTGTCCAGCCGATCCTTCAACTCTTGACGAATCACCGCCATGTCAGGCGGCGCTTCGACGCCCAGTCGGACACCCCCGCCCGTGATCCGGACCACGGTCACAGAAATCTGGTCGCCAATCAGAATCCGTTCACCGACTTTTCGACTGAGTACTAGCATGGGAACCCGTTCTTCCTTGAAAAAGGGTCAACAATGTGGAAACAACGCACGCATCGAAAAAAGTGATTCAAAGCGGGAGTCAAGTCTTCATATGGTAGCAGTGATAGCGGTATGATGCAAGCGTGAAAATCGGGACAAACACTACCTCTCAAGTGGCATTTGCATGAGTGGTGGATACGGCGATGCCGGCCAGCAATGCATTTCGTCATCAGCGCTATTCGACGGAACCGCCGACAACCTCCTGGCGCTTGCTTCAGGCTTCTGAGCCGCCCGAACCGGACTCGGCCGATGACGAGCTGGCGATGGCTCGTGCAGGCGCGGCCTACCGTGCTGCGGGCGTGCGCGCGATCTGGTTGGTGCACGGCACCTTTGCTGGAGACGACGTGGTGGGACTGATCCGCGTCGTGGAGCGCATGGCTCCGGACACCGCCCGGCATCTGCGACGGGTCCACAAGCAGGTTTTTGACAAGCTGGCCAAGGACAGCGGCAACTACACCGCGGAGTTTGCCGCCGAGTTGGAACGATGCACCGGGATCCCCGTCGAACGCGTGGCCTGGTCCAGCGAGAACCATCACCTCGCTCGCGCGCACGCAGCCGTCTGCCTGATCGATCGCCTGTCGGACCAGCCATACGGCCCGTCCGGCCGGATTCTGATGTGGGGCCACAGCCACGCCGGCAACGTGTTTGCGCTGCTCAGCAATTTGCTGGCTGCAGACGCGGAACAACGGCAGTCCTTTTTCTCTGCCGCGAGTTGTTTCTACCGGCGCCGGTGGGGAGGCCGAGTCGATCAGCCGGCTTGGGTGCGCGTCCAGGAGGCATTGGCCCTGCCGCCTGCGTCTCGGTCATGGCCGCAGTTGGATCTGGTTACTTTCGGCACTCCCATCCGCTATGGCTGGGATAGCAACGGGTATGCGAAGTTGCTTCATTTCGTCTATCATCGGCCTCGACCCGGCGTTCCCGAGTACTTGACATGCTTGCCGCGAACCGTACAAGATGTGCTGCACGCGGTGGACGGCGACTACATCCAACAACTCGGCATCGCGGGGACCAATCTAGCGCCACCCGGCATCGGTTTGCGATCTTGGCTGGCCGATCTGCGTCTGGGGCGACTGCTCCAACCGGGACTCCGCCGGCGCGACTTGCTCAAACGCCTGAGACTGGGGCAGCGCGTTCCGCAGGAAGGGGAAACCTTGCTGGTCGAGTACCCGGACGGACCTGGCACGCGACAACTGGCCGGGCACGCGGTCTATACGCGTCAATCTTGGTTGCCTTACCACGCACTAGAGGTGGCCCGCCGCTTGTATGACGCTCGCATATGAGGACGGTACATTCCTTGTAACCCGACGGGTCCGATATCCTTTCCCTCCGGACCGGATGAACTAAATGCACGTAGGCCGCGTCCAAAATCTTGCTTAGCGGCCCCAAGGCGACGTCGTTTCCTCCGCGCAACCACAATTCCAGTAATGACTTAATGGACATGAGAGAGCTAGCTGATCTTGACCTGGTAAAGCGTCCCGCCCGCAGCAGGCCCGCGTCCGGCAGGCGCTCGCGGCGATCGTCGGCCGGTGTCAGACGCGCGACGAACCAGCGACGCCTGTTGCTGGAGCAGCTCGAGTCTCGCCGCGTCCTGAGCGTCAGCGGAAGCGTCCTGACGGACGACATCTACCCCGCACGCGACACGGACGACCATTTCTTTGCCGTCTCCGAGCAGGATCTGGCCGATGCAGGCGGCCAGTACGTGGTCACCTTGGCGCTGGCCGGCGCCGTCGACGGTTTTCAGCCGCTGGCCAAGCTGTACTCGTACCCCGGAGATCCGATCGGCAGCGAATTGGACTCCGGTTCCTCGAATACCTACACGTTGACGACGGCGGGCACCTACTTCGTCAGGGTCCAGGACAACGACAACCAAGACACGGGAACCTACGCGCTGGCCCTGGAGGGCATCCATCCGCCCAGTCAAGACGCCCAGCAGACGACGCTCGGAGACGTCGAGTCAGGCCGCCTGGATCTGATGGGTGAGGTGGACGAGTACACTTTTACGGCGACCGCGGGCAACGTCGTCACGATTTCACTGTCCGAGGCTCATCTCGGCAGCCGCGCGACCCTGTATTCGCCGACGGGCGACACAGTCAAACTGTACTCGGCCCAGACGGGCAATCGCGTCACGCGGGTCGTGGCGGGCAACAAAGTGCTGTCAGAGCCCTTGCAGGCCGGGACCTACGTGATTCAGGTTCACGATGATAACTACATGGATGTCGGCGATTACCAACTGGCCTTGGAAGGGCTCTTGCCGGCCAGCAGCGATGCCGTGTCCCTGACGCTTGGCGAATACAAGACCGGAGAGATCGTTGCCGGGGAAGTGGACGCCTACAAATTCACAGCCGCGGGCGGCGAGATCGTGACGGTGAGTTTGTCGGACGTTCAGTCCGGCAGCAGCACCGAATTGTGGGCGGAGCTTTACTCGCCCTCGGGCAAGAAAGTCGAAAAGCTCCCTGGGACCAACGGGCCCAGCGAGGTCGAAAACGGCAAGAAGGTCTTCTATCAGCTGCCGGCCGAGACGGGCACCTACGTCATCCAGGTCTACGATAACGACTATACCGATGCAGAAGCGTACGGCGTGGCGCTGGAAGGCCTGAATCCGCCCAGCCTGGACGCCGTGGCGATGACGCTTGGCGAACAACGGACGGGAACGATCGACGGCATGGGCGAGGTGGACGAGTTCCGCTTTACGCTCGCGGCCGCCGAGCTGGCCGCCAACGGCGGCCAGTACCAGGTCAGGCTGTCGTTTTCGTCCGACGACACGGCCGACTACAAACCTCGGGCCGCGATCTACGCGCCCTCCGGCGCATTGGTGGGCAGGGAACTGGGGCCCGGTGATGCCACGGCGCCGGCGCTGTCGCAGGCCGGGACGTACGTGATTCAGGTCTACGATAACGACTACACGCACACCAAGACGGAGCTGATCAACCGCGGTAAGGACCCGGCATACACCGTGCATCTGCAGGACGCCCAACCTCCCCTGGTGCAAAGCGCAACTGCCAGCGATCCGCTGCTGACGGACGCCGATGCCGGCGCGGCCAATTTGGCGGTGACGGTCGTGTTCAGCGAGACGATGGACACGGCCACGCTGCCTGCGCTCGTCTACAGCCATGCGGCCGTGATCGGCGGCACGACGCCGACGCTGTCCAATCCTACGTTCCATTGGTCCACGACGGCGGTGGTTGATGATACCGTGATCGTCACCTACGACGTGACCGATCGCGAGCTGGCAGCCGCCAACATCACGATCGACGTCACCGGGGCCAAGGATGCGGCTGGGAATCTGATGCAGAATTATACGCCCGAGGCCGAGTTCAGCATCGACATGCAGAACCCGTCCGTCAGCGCGTTCACCCCGCGCGACAACGCGACTCGAGTCGCTCTAAACGCGAACTTGGTGATCGCCTTTGACGAATCCGTCCAAAAAGGATCGGGGACAATCACGATCAGGAGATCCAGTGATGGTTCGATGGTCGAAGCGATTTCCGTGAGCAGCAGCCAGGTGACGCTCTCCGCGGCGACGGTCACGATCCCCCCCGCCGATCCGCTGTTGGAGAGCACGGGGTACTATGTCGAAGTCTCCACCGGGGCGTTTCAGGATCTGGCGGGCAACGATTTTTCGGGAGTTCACGGCGGCGCGACGTGGAACTTCACGACGGGCGACTTTACGCCGCCGGCGGTGACCGCGCTCCGGCCCGCCGACGAAGCCGTGGACGTCGCCATCGACACGAATTTGGAGATCGTGTTCAACGAACCCGTTCGCGCCGGCCTGGGCAGCGTGGCGATCCGGCGTTTGGACGACGGCTCGACGGTCGAGACCATTGCCGTCCCCAGCGATCGGGTCGCCGTGGCGGGGACGACGGTCACGATCGACCCCACGGTGACACTGTCGGACAACACGTCCCACTACGTCGAGGTCACCAGCGGCGCATTCGAGGACCTGTCGGCCAACGTCTTCGCGGGGATTAGCGGTGCCGCGGCCTGGAACTGGACGACCGTGGATCTTCCTCCGACGATCTTGAGTCTTTCCCCTCCGGACGACGCGGCGGGCGTTCCCCAAGACGCCAACCTGATCATCACCTTCAACGAACCCGTTCAGAAGGGCGCCGGAGACATCGTCATCAAGCGTTCCAGCGATGGCTCGACATTCCAAACGATTCCGGTGGACGACGGCCAGGTATTGGTCTCCGGAGCGGTCGCCACGATCGACCCGGCGGCGGTGCTGGAACGTCGCGAGGACTACTACGTCGAAATCGCCGCCGGTGCGTTCCAGGATCTCACCGGCAACCCCTTCGCGGGCATCAGCGGCGAGACGGCTTGGAACTTTGCCACGGTGGGTCCGATCGCCAGCGATGACGAGGTCACGACCAACGAAGACACGCTGATCAACATCGAGGTCCTGAATAACGACTTTGGGATCGGCCGGCCGCTCGACCCGGCCACCCTGGCCATCGTCGCCGGTTCCGGTCCGGCATTTGGCACCGCGACGGTGATCGACGGCCTGATCTCCTACACGCCGGACGCCAATTTTTCGGGAACGGACATTCTCCGCTACACCGTCCGCGACGTGGTCGGATACGAGTCCGATCAGGGGGTCGTCACGATCGCGATCACGGAGGTGCCGGACTACCAGAATCCGGAACTCCACGAAGATGTGAACCGATCGGGCGCGGTCACTCCCCTGGACGTGCTGATCGGGATCAACCGCATCAACGGGCACGGCAATCAGTTGCCGCCCGACCCGATTCCTCCCGAGGTGCCGCTGTACTACTACGACGTGGACGGCAGCAACCTGCTGGAACCCGTGGACCTGCTGATCATCATCAACTACCTGAATCGCACGCCGGGGACCGGCGAGGGAGAAGGGGAAGCCGGCGCAGGGTTTGCGGCCGATTCTCTGACGCCGTTTCCGTCTGGACCGGATGTTCGCCACGCAGGGATGGCGACGGTCGATTCCCGTGGCGCGAAGGGGACCGTCGATGAATCCTCCGTGCTCCCGCGTGGCACGGCAGGGCACGGCCGGTTGGGGGTACATGCGTTCGCGCTGCCGTCCGCCGGCGCCGGTTGGCTCTGCCGCCACGATGCCGCCCTTGCGGCCTGGGGACAGGACGCCGGCGGGACACTCGATTTCCCGCTGGACGATGTGCTCGCCCTCCTGGCGGCCGATCTCGCGGATGCCGGCCGGAACGCGGAGTGATCGCCCGGTCAGTCCAACTGCGGCCTCACCACGGCGCCCGTGGCTTGTGCTTGCACGTCGTGATAGGCGCCGTAGAACTCGGAATTGCAGTCCAGCCACAGCGTCACGCGGTGGAACTCTTCGTCGGAGAGGCGAACGCCGTAGTGCCGTTCGTCCAGGTACGGCAGCAGCGGGGCGGCGCGGGCGCCGAAGCGGCCGGGCGTGGTGCGGCTGCCGCCGTGGACACCGGCGTTGATCGTGCCGTTGCCCACCGTGAAGTAAAAGCCGTACTTGGCGGCCAGATTCTCGTAGGACCGCGTCCAGCCGTGCGCGCCGCCCGCCGCGCCCGACAAGTCGATCGCCCGGCGCTGGCGGTGGCATTCGACGCAGTGGCGATCGAGCACGCCCTGAACCAGCCGGGGATAGTTGAACGGATTCGAGCCGTCTACGTCGGGCTGGATCTTCGAGGGCGGACGCAGCAGCGCCAACGCCATGCCGCGCCGGGGCGCCGGCGGCCGGTGCTTGGGTTCGTGACAGCCCTGGCAAGTCAACGCTTCGCCGGGATGGACGTACGTGCCGGAACGCATCGACTGGACGGCCAGCCCCCGCCGGTCCAACGCTTGGAAGTAAATCAACTTGCCGGCCGGCGCCTCGAAATACGCGCTGCCATCCGACTCGACCGGCACCGTTCCCAGCACCGCGCGGGCGTTCGTTTCCGTCGCCGCTCCGATCCGCGGCTGATCGACCGGCGGCGTGGTCTTGGGCAGGACCTGGATCACGCGGAGCGCGGCGATTTCGGTCTGTTCGGGCCATTGAAAATCACTGTCGTAGACGTTCGTCACGGCGATTGTACTCAACCCGTCTCCGGGCGACACGTGGACGTCAGAACCGCGGCTTTTCCGAAGAAGCCGGGGTTCTTGATCAGACGAGTGCCCTGCCGTCCGGTCCGGGAGCGCCGGCGGGCAGGGACGCGGTCGCAACGGGATCGGGCTCAGGCAGCAAATCTCCGGATCGCGGTACAGCAGTTCGCGATTGCCGAAACGGTCGATCCAATAGACGCCGCGATTGGCCGCGTGCCGGTCGTAGACGCACAGGAAGTCGTCCTCGCTCAGCGGCCAGGCGGTTCCGTACGCCATCTGCTGCCGGATCATCTTCTTGCCGCCTTCGGACTCCGGCAGCGGCACGTCCGGCGTGATCCGCTCGACCTGGGACATCGCGCCGTCGTCCAGGGGCCGGTAGTCGATCAGCACCAGCGAGCCGTAGGCGTGGCCGTGGTGAGCGGCGGCGGTCGCCACGTACTTGTTCGAGCCCGGCGCGGCTCGAATGTCCATCTCCATCCACGGCCGGGTCTCGCGTTTCACGGGATAATTGCCGTGATAGCTGCGCGGATCGCGGCCGTCGGGAAAGCAACTCCAGATGTGATGCGCGACGTTCGTGTCGCGATCGACATAGTCCCAACGCGTGTAGACGATCATGCCGTGATGATCGACGCTCGGCTGCCACTCCTGGGTTTCGTGAAAGCTCAAGCACGTCATGCCGCTGCCATCGGCGGCCATCGAGTGCAACGTGTACGTTGGGGAATCGTAAGGCGGCGCGGAACCGCCACAGCGCAGATAACCGCCGCGGCGTTCGGAGATGAAGGCAATCCGGCCGTTGGGCAGCCAGCAGGGATCGAACTCGTTCCACGGTCCGTCCGTCAGCTGCACCAGCCCTGTGCCATCGACGCCCGTGCGAAAAATGTGATAACTGGCCCGCGGCGACCATTCGATCCCCTCGGCTCGGCCCTCCGTGTAGGCAAACAGGATCGTGCGGCCGTCGAAAGACAATTCGGGCGAGAGGAAACAGCCCGGTTCCAACCGCCGGCCGGCCAGTCGCCCCTGCTGAACGACGGAATCCTGCAGCAGATCGACCAGCTTCGGCTCGTCGGAAAACGGATCGCACAGCAGGAACAGGCCGCCGCCGGGCTTGGCTCCAAAGCCGTAGAACTGGTGTACCATGTGATACAAACCGCCCGGATCGTGCCGCTTGATGAACAGCAACTGGTCGAAATCCAGCAGCGGATGGCAGAAGGCGATCTGGCGCAGCGTGCGACGCGCGTCCAAGTACCACTGGCGGCGCACGTCTTCCGCAGCGGCAGCAGATGATTCGAGCTTCGCACAGCGATCTGCAGACTGCCGCAGCTGTGGCCGCAACTCGGCGAGTCGAGTCGCTGGCGTGCCGAACCGCTCGAACCGCGCGGCGAGGGCCTCAGCGCGAGCCAGCACCGCGCGAGTATGCGCGAGGGAAAACAGCTCCGTCTCCGGCACGGCAGGAGGCTGGGGAGGCGAACCCCAGGGTTTCGCTCCAGGCTCGGCGTGCGACGACGTTCCAACGCTCTTCTGATCGGCTGGCTTGCCCAAGGCCAGGTTGACATCCGGCTTGTCCTGCCCGTACACCTCGATTTCGTCCAGAGCGAACGAACAGCGGCCGGGCACGTCCACTCGCACCACGCGAGCCGTCACGCCTCGGCCGCGCAAGGGGACGGTCAGCGGCGGCCCTTCCCGAACGCCGTAGAACGTCTCGCCGTTGTGCCGATAGACTTCGACGAATTCCGGCTGGTCGGCGTTGTCGGCCACCAGGATGCGCAGATTTCGAGTCCGCGACGCCGCCTTGCCATCGGTGCGGTTGAAGACCACGACGCGATCCAGCGGATAGCCTTGGCCCAGGTCCACCTGCCACCAAGGGTCCGTTTCGTTACTGGCCGTGTGGAACCCGCAACCGCCCGACTTGACCCCGTCGCAACCCCCGGCGGCATCTTGCCAGGTCGTGACGCCGGACGGCACGACAGCGGGCGGAGCCGGCGGCTTGCCGGCGCCGGCGCGGAACGCCAGGTCCTGGTCGATCCAATCGGCCTCGACCAGCTCCGCCATCTGCCGCCCGACCGCCGTCGCCGTTAATTCCCGTTGGCCGATCCGCACCCGGCAAGCATCCTCCGCCCGCGAAGGGAAGACGTGTGCGCAAACCAGACCAGCAGACACCAGCAACACGAGCATCAAAACGGAACGATTGGCAGCAGGCATAGAACGTCTCCAGGAATGGCCATCGCGACGATCGGCTTGCTCCATTGTGCGAAGCAACGCGCTGCGATGCAACTCGGCAGCCTATACGGCCGCGCCTGATTCTTCTGGTTCCTTCTGGTTCCCCATTTTTCACACCAGCCCTTCCCCCTTAGGATCGGCGAATCAATAACTGTCGCGATTTCAAAGTAGCCATCACGCTCC
>CAYPGE010000175.1:0-17047 GCA_964409865.1 uncultured Pirellulaceae bacterium | reverse complement strand
GCCGGTACCGGTGACGCTGACGCTCCCCGTCCCGCCCGCCGAGATCGAGCCGCCGTTATCAAGCTCCACCCCGAAGTTAACTTGTGAGTCGCCGGTACCACCACCCAGGCCCACGACCGTGACAGCGCCGCCGCTGGAGGTGATCTGCGAATTCGCGTCCCAAACACGCACTCCAGTGTTGTTATTGCCCGTGCCGGCCCCGCCCGTTCCGGACACGGTGACCGTCCCGCTGTCGCCCGCCGTAATCGTGCCGCCACCGACCACTTCCACGCCGAAGTTGCTTCGCGAACCGGCCGTGCCGCCGCCCTGGCCCACGACCGTCACATCGCCACCGCTGGAGGTGATCTGCGAACTCGCATCCGGAACGTGAACCCCGATGTTGTCATTACCCGTGCCGGCCCCGCCCGTTCCGGTCACGGTGACCGTCCCGCTGTCGCCCGCCGTAATCGTGCCGCCACCGGCCACTTCCACACCGAAGTTGCTTCCCGAACCGCCCGTGCCACCACCTTGGCCCGTAACCGTCACATCACCACCGCTGGACGTGATCTGCGAACTCGCATCCGCGACGCGAATACCCCGATTGCCGCCGCCCGTGCCGGCCCCGCCCGTTCCGGACACGGTGACCGTCCCGCTGCCGCCGGCCGAGATCAAGCCGCCGCCGGTGATCACCACACCCTGGCCGTTCGATGCACCACCCGTCCCGCCGCCCTGGCCCGTGACGATGACGTCGCCGCCGGTCGAGTTGATTTGCGAATTCGCATTGGTCACGTACACGCCGTGACTGAACGAGCCGGTTCCCGTGCTACCCGTGCCGTTGACGGTCACGGTGCCGGAACCACCCAGGACCTTGCCGCCAAACGCGAGTTCTACTCCGAATTGCAGATCGCCCGTACCGGAGCCGCGGCCGGTCAGGGAAACGTCGCCGCTGCCGGTCGACTGGACGGTGCTGCCGCCCAGATAGATCCCCACAGAAGGGCCCGTCGCCGTGCCGGCGGTATTCGCGCTCATGGAAATATCACCATCCACGGTCGACAGGGTGGCTCCGCCCGTCATGGAGATTTTCTGCACGGCGGTCAGGGTGGCCGCCCCGTTGCCGGACAGCGCGACGGCGGTGGACCCGCCGCTGATCTCGATCGACGTTGCATCGCCCGTCAGATTCTTGTCGCCAGCCAGCGTCATCGCACCGGCCACGGTCAACTGGTCGAACGGCGCCGTCCCTTCGCCGATCGTCAAACCGGCCGTGAAATCGGGTACCGCGTTGATCCGCAGGTCGTCGGTGGCGCTGCCGCGGTTGATCGTCACCGTGCCGGAGGGATTGGCAAAATCCGTCTGCTCGAAAGCCACCGGGTTCGAGCGCAGTCGCGTGAGCGTGTTACCGGTCGTGCCGTCGTCTTCCAGGATTGCCTGCACGTTGCCGCTGGTCGGCAGGTCGAAGACGACGTCCGTCACCGTCCCCGTGTTCGTGATCGGCGCCAGACCGGTGTAAAAGACGAGTGAACGCAGCGTCGTCCCGGCCGCGTCGTCGAAGTTCCCGATCAAGCCGTCATGAGCATTGAGGTAGGCGTACTCGACCCTGCCGAACGTCCCGCCGCTGAGATACAGCCCGCTGTTGGTCAACGCGCCGCCGCCCGCAAAAGCCACGGAGACGTCCTCCAGACCGGCGACCCCCGTGTAATCGATCACCAGGTTGTCACTGCCGCCGTTACCGTTGACGGAGACGTACTGGATTACGTTGACGTCACCGAATGCGACCTTGGTCGCCCCCGTCGGCCGGTCGACCTGGATCGCGCCCGCGGGCGTGACCGTGATGACCACCCCGGACCACAACTCGACGTCGGTGGCGGTGCGGATCAGTTGGAAGTTGGTGTTGGTCCCGGCGACCGGGTCCGTGTACGAGATAAACGGGGCGGGGTCGACGGTCAGCGCAAAGTCGTCACCCGTCCCACCAGGGGCAAGATAGCTGTAGGTGGCGTTCTGGCCGTTGACCGTGGTTGTCGAACCTTCGGTGATTTGATTACTCGCGGGATCGCGGAACGGCGGATCAACGATCGCGGCCGCGCTCTGATTGTCGATGAACGTGTAGGTGCCGCCCGCGCCGGTGCCGCCGCCGAGCACGTTCAGGTCGAAGATGCCCTGCGCGCCGGCGTTCAGATCCACAGCGCCCGCCGTCACGATGGTGTCCGACTTGTTTCCTTGCAGGTCGGCGTGGTAGGTGCCCCCGTTGAACGACAGCCCACCGACCGTGAGCGTCCCCTCGTCGGTGAGGGTGCCGCCGGTGATCGTGCCGCCGCCGTTGACAGTGACGGTGTTGGCGATCGAGCCGGTGCCGCCGAGGGTGCCGCCCGAGTTGACGGCCGTGCCGGAAGTGGCCGTCACGGCCCCGTTGACGTACAGGGCACCGGCGTTGACCGTGGTAGCCCCGGTGTAAGCGTTGTTCGTGCCGTTCAGTTGCAGCGTCCCGGGGCCTTCCTTCACCACGCTGCCAGCCGAGACGATGTTCCCATTCAGGTACCCGTCGGTGTCGGTCAGACTCATCGTGACCGTACCCGTTCCCGCGGTCAGGTCGCCCACCATCTGGATCGTCCCGGCGTCATTGGGCGCTCCGCTGCCGTCCTGGTCGGCGATGAGCGTAATTGTCCCGCCGCCGCTCGAAATGTTGCCATTGGCTTCACCGAGGATGTCCTGATCCGAGCGGATAGCAATGGCTCCCCCGCTCGAGGATATCTGGGCGGACATCAGCTTCACATCACCGCCGATGCCGTCGGCCGCTTTGACGCCGTTAATCAGGATCGGGCCGCCTGACGACTGGATGTTCGTTCCACGGATGTCAACCGCGACTCGTGGTTGATTCGAAGGCCCAGTGCCGGCGGTTCCGTTGATGGTAAGGGCACCGGAACCGTCGATGACGATTTGTATCGCTGCTGTACCGATCATACCAACACCGATATTGTCACCGCCCGTGCCGCCGCCGCCGGTTCCGTTGATGGTGATCGTTCCCCCGCTGGTCGTGCTGATCCTGCCACCGAGGTTTAATGTTACCCCTAGATTGTCACCTGAGCCACCCGTCCCTCCCCCCTGGCCGGTCACGACCACGCCACCACTCGCAGAAGTGATTGCCGAACCATTCGCCAAAGCAATCCCATGGTTAAAAGAAGCCGAACCGGCCCCCCCGGTTCCCGTCACGGTGACTAACCCTGTGCCTCCAGTCGAGATGTTCGCCCTATTCGACATCAAAACCCCCTCGGAAGGCCGATTACCGTCAGACGCCCCGCCCTGGCCAATGACCGTCACGTTTCCGCTCGCGGAAGTAATCCCGACAGTAAAACCGCTGTAGCCGGGGCCGTTCATGTTGATGCCCGGATTACCGCTACTGCCGGGTCGGCCGCCACCCGTTCCCTTGACAAAAATATTTCCGGAACCAGACCGCACGGCGCCAGCACTAACACTGATGCCGAAATTGCTGACATCATCGGTGCCGCCGTGCCCCTCGAGCGAGACCGTCCCGGTGCCTGTGATTATGGCTGCGATTTCGCCAAAGCCGATCCCTGCAAAGCTGCCCGTGGTGGTGCCCGCCGCATTGGCGCTCATGCTGATGTTGCCGCTCGACGACGTGATAGAAGTGCCAAACTCGATTTCGATGTCACGAGTGGTCGAGATCGTGAGGTTGTTCGTGTCGAATGGGAAGGTCTTGCCGCTTGCATCGAAATGCACCGATGCCTGTGCACCCGGCGCGACGCTCGTATCGTCATCGAACGTGACGGTGACATTTTCGGTCCACGGTGCGCTGGTGTTTGATTTTCCGAAAACGACTCGGGTGTCCTGCGCGGAATCGATGATGTGGATGGTGTCGTAAGCCGCCTGTCCTGCACGGGTAATGGCGAAGCCACTGCCAAGAGTCTTGATGCGCCCCGCGGTGATGCTGCTAAAGTCGAATGTCGAAGAACTGGTTCCCACAGCGTAGGCCAAGTTGATGGCGGCGGGGGAGTCGGTGTACGAAAAGATCTTGAGCTCTTCGCCCGGGACGTTCAGATCGATCGTGAGCGTGGTGCCCGATTCGGTGAGGACCGCCAGCAAGCGACGATCCTCGAGCGGTTCCATGAACAGCTTCCGCATCCCGCGACGCTTGCGGGCCTGCTGGCGGGCGGCTTCGGTGCTCTTGGACGAACCAAACAACGACATCAGGCTGCGGGTCTTCAGACTCATGGGTAAATACTCCTCGACTAATTCAAACGGGGTTCTATATCCGAATCAGGGCTGAACGAACGGTCCTTCGGGAGGCTCCCGCGCGGCGTCGGGGAACTTCCCGTCACATCGAGCGTCCGTGCCCAGAGAAAAATCCGCGAATGTCCGATACGCGAATAGACGGAGAGCGCGAGCCCTCCTAACAGTTACATAGCTACAACCGTTTCAGATGTATCAGGCCGGGCCAAAGTTTTTCGAAAAACACTCTCTCCGAGTCTGGTCCGGCACGTCAGCACGCTCGAAGTAACGCGCCAGGCACGGCCAACGGTGCGGCGCGGTAGGTAAAAACGTTCTGCGCGCGGAGCGGCGCACGCTTCGCCTTTCGTGTGGCGGCGCCGGCGGGGTTGGGTTCAAGCGTCCTTCGCCGGTGTGTCCGACGATGCACTGTGCGTTGCCGAGCGTTTCCGGATGTTGACACATGAATGTGACCCGGTTGCCTTCGCGCGGCGGAGAACGAAGCGGGGTTGAAGCCCGCCGCGGGGTGCGGCGGGTCGGGGATGGAGGACGGTGGAGGGAACGGACGTTGCTGTAGCCGGCCAGTCACTTCACCGCCGACGCAGGGTCGGCGGGGATCGGGGGCGGGGCTGGAACGTCACGTGGCGGGGGCTAGCCGGCCAGTCACTTCACCGCCGACACAGGGTCGGCGGTGGAGATCCCCGCCGACCCCGTGTCGGCGGAAGGATGACTGATCGGCTAGATCGGTTGGCATCCCGCCATGCACATCGCGCCGCCGCCGGGCCCGCCTCCCCGCCGACCCCGTGTCGGCGGAAGGATGACTGATCGGCTAGAAGCCCACGCTGGACGCGCTCGCTCCCCGCCGTCTCGGCGTCTGCGTCACTCACCCGCACCCGTCACCCTCCGCACGGCGTCCATATCGTACTCGCCGAACGTGCCGATGTAATATCCGAACTGGTACACGGGCTGCATGCCGTGGGCGTACGCCAAGTCCCGCCACCGCTCCGCGTGTACGATCACCAGGTGCAGGTTGACCACGTAGGGCCCGTGATCGCTGAAAACCGGCCGCGAAAGGTCGACGTCGGGGAACTCCAGTTGGTACTGGGCGAGCCGAGCCTCGATCCGCGGATCCGCCGTGCGGTGATGGCCCAACTGGTCCGACACGTATTGCTCGACGGCCGCACGGTTGGCATCGCCCAGGCTGGTGAGCGAGAAGTTGCGGCGGAAAGCTTTTGGGTGAGCGGCCTGCAGCAGGTGCTGCAAACGGCCCTTGACCGATCGGATGATCTGCGACGGCGCGACGGTGGGCAGCGTGCTGAGCAGGAATTGCCAGACATCGGCTGCCCGGCGATGGCATTCGAGCACGCGGACGCCGTCCGTCTCGGTCGCCTGTTTCAGTGGGGCGAGCCAAGCGTCGGCGGGCGGGAGTTCGGCGCGTGGGAATAGGGCCAACGACCATCGGAGCTGGTAGGCCGGTGTGGAGTTGTCGGGGGTGTAGATGGGATCGGACATAGCTGAGCAGTCATTCTACCGCCGACACGGGGTCGGCGGGGATGGGGGGAGCAGGAAGGAAGGGCTTGCTGCTGCGTTCTAGCCTGCCAGTCAGCTAACCGCCGACGCAGGGTCGGCGGGGAGCCCACCGCCGACCCTGCGTCGGCGGAAGGATGACTGGTGAGCTAGCCGCCGCCGCGACGCGGCGAGCCCCCTCCCCGCCGACCCTGCGTCGGCGGAAGGATGACTGGTGAGCTAGCCGCCGCCCCACCCCAACACCCCGCTCCCCGCCGAAGATCGCGCAGGCGAAAACAGGCGCAAAGGGATGGCTAACGACGAATTAGCGAAGTACAATGACACGTGCAATACCCCGACAATTCGGTCGCTGCAGCTGGGGGCCACGATTCGCGAATCGCCGGGCGTCCGTTGGCGCCACGGCAGCACGGAGAAACGAACGTGTCCGATTCCATCACGAATTGGTTGTTTGCCGTCCGTCGCGGAGATTCCGTGGCGGCGCACCGTCTGTGGGGTCGTTACTTTCACCAATTGCTGCGTTTGGCTCGGCGCAATCTGGCTCGCCGGACTCGGGCGACCGCGTTTGACGAGGAAGACGTGGCGGCCAGCGTCCTGGGCGAATTCTTCCTCAAGTTGCAGCAGGGAGGCTACCGCGAGTTGCGCAACCGCGACGAGTTATGGCAGCTGCTGGTCGTCATCACCATTCGCAAGGCGGTCGTCGTCGCTCGTCGCGAGAACACGCAGAAGCGCGGCCGCGGCCGCGTGACGTTGGAGTCGGAGATGACGGCCTCCGGACAATTCCGCTTGGACGACTTGATCGGACACGATCTGGCCGTGACCTTGCCCGATTTCATGTCGGAGCAGTGCCGGACGCTGATCGAGTCGCTGGAAGATCCGGATTTGGAGAAAATCGCGTTGTGGAAGCTGGCGGGCCATACAAACGAGGAAATTGCCGCCAAGCAGAGTTGTACGCGGGTGACGATTCAGCGCAAGTTGCGGTTGATCCGCAAGATTTGGGACGCCGAGACGGAGGGACTGGCGTCGAGCCGCGCGCCCTTGGAACTGGCGTAATGCGGGCGGTGGCCGCAATGCTGGGTGGACGCGTCGTTTCGCGGGCCCGAATCCGCTCGCGGAGCGAGCGGCCTACGATCGGGAGTCTCATCATTCATGTCCTCGCCTTCGCTGGTAAGCACCCGCCGCATCGACGCCATCTGCGGACGATTCGAAGCCGCCTGGCAATCGGGCGAACGTCCCGCTATCGAAACCATCCTTGCGGACGCCGAGCCTGAGGAGCGGTCGCAGCTGTTGGGCGAGCTGGTCGCCATGGAGTTTGAGCTGCGGCTGACGGAAGGGCAGCCGGCGCAGGTAGACGACTATTTGTCTCGGTTTCCCGGTGACAAAGACACCGTGCTGGCGGCCCTCGCGCCGCTGACCGACAGCGCTGCGACGGACCGTGGCCAGGTCTCCGAAGAACAGCACGAGGCGTGGCCGTCGGCCGAGCGATATCTGCTGGGAGAGCAGATCGGCCGCGGCGGCATGGGCGTGGTGGTCAGCGCCCGCGACCAGCAATTGGACCGCGAACTGGCGGTGAAGATCCTGGCCGAACCCCTGCAGACTCGCCGCGAAGCTCGCGAACGGTTCTTGCGCGAAGCCCGCATCTGTGCGCGTCTGCAACATCCCGGGGTCATTCCCATCCATGAAATGGGCTGGCTGGACAAACGCCCCTATTTTTCGATGAAGCTGGTGCGGGGGCAGAGCCTGGCGGAATTGCTGGACGCACGCCCGCACCCCGATGATGAGCTTCCCCGCTGGCTGGAGATCTTCCATCACGTCTGCGAAACGATCGCTTACGCGCATGCCCAGGGGATCGTTCATCGCGACTTGAAGCCGGCGAACGTCATGCTCGGCTCGTTCGGCGAAGTCTACGTGATCGACTGGGGCCTGGCCAGACAGGTCCCGCTGGCCGGCGGTGCGGTCTCGGATGACGAAAGCGAATTCGCGGAACGTGGCGATGCCCAAACCATCCCGGCCGACGAGGCTTCCGCCGACGCGTTCGAGGGCGGGGGCGATTTTGACCCAGCGAAGCGGCCTTTGGCCTGGACCTTCCTGGGCGACGTCTTGGGCACGCCGCAATACATGTCGCCGGAGCAGGCGTGCGGCGACGTCGAGGCGACCGACCAACGGTCGGACGTGTTTGCTTTGGGCGCTGTGCTATGTGAGATCCTGACGGGGGCACCGCCTTATCAAGGCGGCGACCGCCTGACGCAGCTCGAACAGGCCCAGCAGGGAGATCTGGGCGAGGCGCTCGCGCGACTGGAAGCCTGCCCAGCCGATCGCGAACTGGTCGACCTGGCCCGCGACTGCCTGTCGCCCGAGCCCGCAGACCGTCCGCCCGACGCAGGCCATGTGTCGCAGCGTTTGACCGCCTTTCTGCGAGGCGTGCAGGAGAAGCTGCAGAAGATGGAACTGGAGCGAGCCGAGATGCAGACTCGCGCCGAGGAGCGCCGGCGTCGGCGCAGGGTCATCCACGTGCTGGCCGGCAGCCTGTGCCTGCTCGCTCTGTCGCTGGCCGCGGGGGCGGTCTGGGTCGCTCGGACGGAATCCGCTCGCCAATTGGAGCAGGCTCGCCAGCGAGAACAGGTCAACCGCGATCTGGCGCAGACCCTGGACGAGGCGGCGCAGCTGTACGCGGGAGCCCCGGAGGACTGGCGCAAGGATCCGTCGCGGCGAACGCAAATCCGCGAATTGGCTCGCCGGGCGGAGACCTTGGCCGAGAGTCCGTGGGCCGAGCCGGCGCACGTTGGACGTGTCCGCGGCCTGCGCGACAGAATCCTCGCCGAGGATGCCGACGGCCGGTTGCTGGACCGCTTGGAAGCCATCCGTCTGAAGCGCGCCGAAGTGAATCCGCGCATCAACAAGTTTGCCACCGGCCGCACGCGTCCCATGTACTGGCAAGCCTTCGACAAGTACGGCCTGGATTTGGAGAAAATCGATGCCCAACAGGCCGTGACGAAAATCCGCAGCAGGCCGCCTCACGTCGTGGAAGCGTGCCTGTTCGGGCTGGAGAGCTGGCGGTCGTTGATCAAGCAGCCTGTACCCCAGCGACAATGGATTGACGCGGTGTTGGATGGGATCGATGACAATCCTTGGCGACGCGCCGTGCGTCAGGCCTGCCGCGAGCAGAACTGGTCGGCGATTGATGACTTGCTGGAAGCGGCCCAAGACGAGCCGCTGTCAGCCGATGCGGTCAATATCGTGGCCTCAAGCCTGGTTAACGCCAATCAGTTGGAGTTGGCCCTCAAACTTCTCAGGGCGGCTCAGCCGAGGCATCCCGGGGATTTCTGGATCAACCAGTACTTGGGACTCGTCTATTACTGCCTCCCCCGTCCCCAGCAGGAAGAGGCAGTTCGGTTCTTTACGGCGGCCCTGGCGATCCGGGAGACGAGCGCCGCCTATTTCAATCTGGCCACGGCACTGGCGGACTTGAAAAGGTATCCGGAAGCGGAACGGGCGTTCCGCTCGGCGTTACGTCTGCAACCGGACTACGTGCAAGCCCAGCTCAATCTGGCGGACCTGCTGGAGCGTCGGGGGCAGACCGCCGAGGCCGCCGCCTTGCGGCAGCGCGCCGCCCAGTTGCAGCAGGCGAAGAAACCGAAAGCGGACGTAACGCGGCAATAAGCTGCGGAGTGGGTTTCCGTGTGTGGGCCGCCACAGGGCGGCGGGAAACGCGGGTCAGATGGCCTTCTTCGGCCATCACAACCGCGTGATGGACAAGCTCGGAAAACGTCCGGCTTTCGGCCGCTGCCACCATCTCACGCAAGTGCTGCTCGGTCGCATCGAATGCAGACACGAATCGATCCGACGTTCGATCCTTGAACTGACGACAGCGGACTTGTGAAACGGCCTCTCGGCCGTCGGGTCTTCGAGCGATTTCTGGCAGGTTTGAGCGATGAAACCAAAATTTTCTCACAGGCGGGCATCAACTCACTTGGCTAAACATGCGGAAACGCAACTCCCTGGCGCGAGAACCCCGTGCCGAGGCCAGTCACATGGTATTCGCCCAATCTGCCATCCGAATGCACCGCGGGTCGTCGTGTCGCGGGCTGTTGACATACGTATCCACGGGGTCGGCACGCATCGCTTGGACGTCGAACGGGCAGAGCAGTTCACGGAGAGGACCGGGGTTCTGGAATTGCGGATCGAGCCAGAGATCGTAATCGGCGGCGTTCAAGATGACCGGCATACGGTCGTGAATCGGACGCATCAGTGCGTTGGCCTCCGTGGTGATGATCGTACACGTCTCGATCGGCTCACCCGTTTCGGGGTTGATCCACCGTTCCCACAGCCCGGCCATGGCAAACGGCCGCTCGTCGCGCAAGCGGATGTAGTACGGCTGTTTGCCCTTGCCCGTTTTCTGCCATTCGTAGTAGCCGTCGGCGGGCACCAGGCAACGGCGGCGGCGCAGGGCTGTGCGAAAAGCGGGTTTGTCTGCCACGGTTTCCGCTCGCGCGTTGATCATTCGGCTTCCCATCGATGCGTCTTTCGCCCAAGACGGAATCAGCCCCCAGCGGACCATCTGCCACTGCCGGCTGGCATCCTCAGGTCCGATCCGCACGGTGGCCACCGACTGCGTCGGGGCGATGTTGTAGCGCAAAGGCAATTCGAAAGGCAATTCACAGCCAAATTGTTCGACCAACGAGGCCGAGTTCGTCCGCAAGGTGAACCGTCCGCACATGATTCGTCCCCCTCTCGGGTGAGAACTTCCAACGGCTGGCAACGTGACAGCCCAAACCATGAACTAATAACGACTAAGGGCGATCCAAGTCACTGGCAATCACTCCGGTATGACAGGTCCCGGTCACTTGGCATGGGCGCTGGCAACCCGCCGCAAACCTTCCAGGAACAGCCATGATTCCGCATTTCTCCCGGTCAATGCCGTTTGCCAAATTGCGTTGGGCCCGAATCTTGCTACACTGTGGCACTTTGCAGCGAACCCTGCCAAATTGAACCAAATCCGGTTTGGCAACGTATCAGGATGTTTGATTGGCCTGCCAGTGTGGCCGAAAGTCCTACCGATCTTTCCCCCCGATTGTGACTTGGCGGAACCATGATTGACAAGGTGGACAGGCAACCCATGATCGAGGCCGTTGGCCTCTCCAAATTCTATGGCCCTTTTGCGGCTTGCCGCGAGGTCTCTTTCAAGGTTCACGAAGGCGAGTTGGTCGCCTTCCTGGGGCCCAACGGAGCCGGCAAGAGCACGACGATGAAGCTGTTGACCGGTTACGTCGCCGCGTCGGAAGGAATCGCCCGAATCGCCGGTCACGACATGGCGACCGACAGGATCGCCGGTTCTGAGCGGTTGGGCTACCTGCCCGAAAACGGACCGTTGTATCCCGATATGACTCCGAGCAGCCTGCTGGAGTTTTTCGCCGACGCCCGTGGGATGTCCCGCGATCAACGGCAAAAACGCATCGCGGCTGTCGTCGAACTGTGCATGTTGGGAAGCGTTTTTCACAAACCCATCTCCAAGCTGTCCAAGGGTTACCGTCAACGATTGGGGATGGCTCAGGCCCTCTTGCACGAGCCGGACGTGTTGATCATGGACGAGCCGACGGTGGGTCTGGACCCGAACCAGATTCGCGAGGTCCGGCGCACGATGGAACGACTGCGGGATGAGGAGAAGAAGACGATCCTGCTATCGACGCACATCCTGCAGGAAGTCGAGGCCATGGCCAGCCGGGTGATCCTCATCAACGAGGGCCGCTTGGTGTACGACGGCTCGGTCGCGGAACTGACGGACGGAAGGGACGGACTGGCAGGAGCGTTCAAGCGGCTGACTGCAGCGGACGCTGTGGCGGCGTAGCGATCCTGAGAATTCGCACGGCGAAACGCTTGGTCTTCTGGTGGTCTTTGATTTGAACCAAAGATTTGACTCGAACTTCGGTTGAGAGAAGTAGCTATGATTTTCTGGCAATCCCTCGGCGACCTATTGCTTCGCGACGTGCTGTTCCTGGTCGTGCTGGCGGCGATTATCACGCCGTTGTGCTTGAAAAAGCGGGCGACGTTGGCCGTGCTGAAGCGGAACTTTGTCGGCTATTTCAGCAACCCGACGGGCTACGTGTTCTTGTGCTTGTTCGTGCTGTTGACGTCGTTCGCCGCGTTTTGGCCGCACGACTTCTTCAACGCGAATTTGGCCAACTTGGACCAGCTGAACAAGTTTCTGCCCTACATCATGCTGATCTTCATCCCGGCGATCACCATGAGCATTTGGGCGGACGAGCGGCGGCAGGGCACCGACGAACTGCTGCTGACTTTGCCGGCCGCCGACTTCGACATTGTGGCGGGCAAGTACATTGCGGCCGGCGCCATTTTCACCGCCTCGCTGCTGTTTTCCCAGTTCTGCAACTTCATCGTGCTGGCTTCCTTGTCGTTGGGCGATCTGGACACGGGTCTGTTCTTCGCCACCTATTTCGGCTATTGGCTGGTGGGGATGGCGATGCTTGCCGTGGGCATGATCGCCTCCTTCCTGACGGGCAACATCACGGTCGGGTTCATTCTGGGCGCCATCTTCAACGCGCCGCTGGTCTTTGCGGTCAAGGCCGACGTGATTATCCGCAATGCGACGCTGTCACGCCTCGTTTCCGGTTTCAGCATCGGCGCCCAGTTGGATGATTTTGGCCGGGGGGTGATCAGTTTCTCGTCGGTGGCCTATTTTGCCTTGGTGGCGGTGGTCGGCCTGTATCTGAGCATGGTGCTGATCGGCAGCCGGCACTGGACCGGCGGCCGTGACGGGACGTCCCTGCTGGGGCACTATCTGGTTCGCACCCTTTCCTTGGTCGCCGTTGTGCTGGGGGTGAACTACGTGTTCGCCAACAATGACCTGCTCAGCGGTATGCGTCGCGATCTGACGATCGGCAAAGTCAGTTCGTTGTCGCCGGACACCAAGCAACTGCTCCGCGAACTCAAGGCCGACCACACGATTCAGATCGAGGCGTTCATCAGCGGCCAGGTGCCCGAGATCTATGCCAAGACGAAATCCGACTTGATCTCCATGTTGAAGGAATTTCGAGCTGCGGCGGGCGGCAGCAGCGTCAACCTCCGCATGCACGTCCTGGACGAGGGCAGCGAGGATGCCATCGAATTGACTGCGTTGGCGGAGAAACGCTATGGCATCAAGCCGGAAGTGGTGCAGACGCGGACTCGCGGCCAGTTCAAGGACGCACAAGTCATGCTGGGCGCCGCGTTCACCTGCGGTCTGGAAAAGGTGGTCGTGCCGTTCTTTGACTACGGCATTCCGGTGGAATACGAGTTGATCCGTTCCATCTGTACGGTAGCGAAAAAAGAGCGGAAGAAGGTCGGCGTGGTGCGGACGGAAGCTCGTTTGTTCGGCGGCTTCTCGTTTGCCGGGGGGCGGCCGCAGGACATTCCCAAGCAAGAGATCATCACGGAGTTGGAAAAGCAGTATTCGGTCAAGGAAGTCGATCCCACCAACCCGATCGAGAAGGACGCCTACGACGTGTTGCTCGCCGTGCAGCCGTCCTCGCTCAGCCCGGAGGAATTCGACAACTTCGTGGAGGCGGTCAAGAGCGGTCAGCCGACGGCGATTTTCGAGGATCCCCGTCCGGTCTTTATGGCCGCGCCGGCCACGGGCGAACCCAAGATGCCGCCGGGAGGAATGCAGGGGATGTTCGGCGGCGGCGGCGGTCCGCAACCGAAGGGCGACATGAAGAAGTTGTGGAATATGCTGGGTTTGGAGGTTCCGGGCGAGACCAGCATGATGGGCCTGTTCGCCCCGGACATCGTCTGGCAGGAATTCAACCCGTATTGGAAGCTGGATCTTCCGGCCATCGTCGACAATTTCGTGTTCGTTCGCCGCGAAGCGCCCGGCGGAGAGAACGCGATCAACGAGGATTCGCCGATCACCTCGGGCCTGACCGAAATCTGTTTCCCGGTGCCGGGCGCGGTCAAACCGGACAAGACCAGCGAACTGAAGTTCCAAAAGCTGGCCACCACGGGCGATGCTGCCGGCACGCTGAGCTTTCAAGCCTTCGAGGAGCGTCGCCAAAACCGGGAAGAGGTGGGAATTCGAGGTGAACGCAAAGGCGTCCAGGTGATCGCCGTGCGGATCACCGGCAGCCTGCCGGAGGACAAGTCGATGTCCGACGCCGGGGCGGAGGAGGCGAAGGGCGACGCGCCGCAAGCCGCTGACAAGAAGCCGTCTGCCACGGCTGGCGGAGAACCGGCCAAGGAGCCAGCCAAACCCACAGCGAAGGACGACGCGGGTGACGCCCAAGAGCCGGCCCAACCGAAAGCGAAGGGGGAGGCAGGCGACGCCAAGGAACCAGCCAAGCCGGAAGCCAAGGCGGAAAAGCCTCGGGGCCTCGACGTGGTCTACGTGGCCGATATCGACGTGATGATGCCCGGCTTCCTCCGGATGCGGGCGCGACCGGGCGAGGAGGCGGAAATCAACTGGCAATTCGAAAACGTCAACTTCGTCTTGAACGTGATCGACGTCCTGTCGGGCGACGATCAGTACGTCAACATCCGCAAGCGCAAGCCGAAACACAGCACGCTGCGGATCGTCGAGGTGAACACGCAGGAAGCGCGGGACAAGGAGTATTCCCAGGGTCGCGAGTACCAGACGGAGTTCGACAAGGCGGTGAAAGAGATCGAGGAAGAAAACCAAAAGGAAATCAAGAAGTTCGAGGACGCGCTGGAGGAGCTGAAGACGAAGCAGCGTGAAGGGGGCCAAGCGGGGATTTCCATGTTGGACCTGCAGAGCCGAGCGCAGAAACTGGCTGAAGTTCAGGAACGCCTGAAACGGCGACTGGCCGTGAAGCGCGAGCAACTCCAGCGGCAGCTCCAAGAGAAGAACCAAGAGGTCCAACGCCGGGTCGACCAACAAATCGCCGGCATCAAGAACTACTACAAGACCCTGGCGGTCGCCCTGCCACCGATCCCGCCGCTGTTGGTGGGCCTGATCGTGTTTGTGCGGCGCCGGTTGCGTGAACGCGAAGGCGTGTCCAAGACGCGGCTGCGGTAGCCGGAACAAACTCGGAAAACATCCAGAAGCAACGTGCCAGACCCCGCATCATGCTTGAAGGCGGGAAGTTGTCGGAGGAAGGAAAGCGATGAACGAAGGCATCAAGACGCTGATTTACGCCGGGGTCGCCGCCGTGGTGACGATTCTGGCGATTTTCTCGCGCCCCCCCGTCGAGAGATTCAACGTCCGCGAACAGGTGGAAAAACTCCTGTTCGAGAAGTTCGACGACCCGGCCAAAGCGGGCAGCATGGAGATCGTCAAGTATGACGAGACCTTGGGAACGCTCGAAGAATTCCGTGTGGCCCGCG
This sequence comes from uncultured Pirellulaceae bacterium, assembly GCA_964409865.1. Taxonomy (GTDB): domain Bacteria; phylum Planctomycetota; class Planctomycetia; order Pirellulales; family Pirellulaceae; genus Anammoximicrobium. The sequence goes on along the minus strand of CAYPGE010000175.1, from coordinate 1,993 downwards.
ACAAGACGACGGGAGCGTGGACGCTGCCCAAGTACCAGGGCTACCCGGCCGACGCCGAGTCGCGCGTGCGGGACGCCGCCCTGCTGCTGGTCGACCTGCCGATTCTGGGCATCGCCTCCGAAGTGTCCGGGGACCACCGGATGTTTGGCGTCGTCCAACCCGACAAAGAGAAGCTGAAGGTCGGAGACGAGGGCGTCGGCTTGCTGGTCCGGTTCGAGGATACCAAGGGACAAGACCTGGCCAGCTTGATCATCGGCAAGAAGGTCAGCGGCGCGGAGGGGCACCGATTCGTCCGAAAGGTCGGACAGGATGTGGTCTACGAAGTCAAAATCGATCCCGACCAGCTGTCCACCAAGTTCAAGGACTGGATCGAGAAAGACCTGCTGAAGATGAATGCCTGGGACGCGGAAAACGTCGCCCTCAAGAACTACACCGTGTCGCTTCAGCCGCCGAACCGTGTGCTCGTCGACAAGAAATTCGACCTCGCTGCGGACTTCAAGGACTCGGAGTGGAAACTCAAGGAGTTGAAGAAGTACGTCAAAGGGGAGGGTGTGGCCACGGCGTTGGGCGAGCACGAAGAACTGAACAAGGACAAGCTCAACGACCTCAAGACGGCTGTCGACGAACTGGAGATCGCCGATGTCCGCCGCAAGCCCAAGGGCCTGGGAGCCGATCTGAAGGCCGGCGCCGGGATGGCCAAAGACGACGAGGGCATGGTGGATCTGATGAAGCATGGCTTCTACATGGTGCCGATGTCCAGCGGCGAGACCGAGTTGCTGAGTGCCAACGGCGAAATCACAGTGGGCATGAAGGACGGCGTGGAATACGTGCTGCGATTCGGCGAAACCGAGGAAAGCGGTGACATCGCGGAGGGCGAAGGCGAAAACCGTTACCTGTTCGTCACCACGCGCGTCGATATGTCGAAATTCCCGCAACCGGAACTCGTGGCGGTTCCGGAGTTGCCGGGAGGGCCCAAGCCGGAAGCCGCCGAGGAACGCAAGGCGGAAGCGCCCAAAGTGGTTAGCCCCGGCGCGAAAGAATCGAAACCCGAACCGAAATCCGATGCCAAAGCGGAGGCGAAGCCCGAACCGGAGCCGAAGGCGAAGCCCGAAACAAAGCCGGAAACATCGTCCGGGACGGCCAAGCCGTCGGCCAGCGACGACACGGCGACCGCCGAAGCGGCCAAGTCCCAGGCCAAGCCGGACGCCGAAGCCAAGCCCGAAACGGAAGCCAAGCCCGCCGCCGGGAAGGGCGACGCGAAGGACGCCAAGACCGAAACGCCGGCCAAAACCGACAAGGAAGCCAAGGAAGCGGAGATCGAGAGGGAACGCGAACGGATTACGAAGGAGAACCAGCGGAAGATCGACGAGCGAAACGAGAAGCTCAAAAAGGCCAAGGAGAAGGTGGCCGAGTTGAACACCCGCTTCGGCGACTGGTACTACCTGGTGTCCGACAAGCAGTTCAAGAAGATCCAGTTGGGGCTGGACGACGTCATCAAGAAGAAGGAAATCAAGGCGGGCGAAGGGGACAGCATGGATGACTTCCGCACGCTGCAAAAAGAAGGCTTGAAGAAGGACTGAGCCCCCCCTCAGACGCAAAGTAGCCATCACACTCCGTGTGATGATCGGCAAGAAATACTGGACATGTATTTCCCAAACGCTGCTGAACGAGTTTGGCCACGCGTCCCATGCTAAGCTAGTGTGCGGGTTGATGGCTACTGCAATTTTGTTCTTGTGGCTGGTGCGACATCGGCCCCAGCACGCGGAGGCGGTTCTTCGCCCGCTTATGATGGGCTTGGCAATTGCGGTTGGTGCCACGTGCGTATTCCTGTGGATGCAGTACTTTGGATTCTAAATCGCCCTCAAGGCGCGCGATGGTCTGGTTGCGGTCGTTTGGCGACGGTCATCCGCTTGACGAAATGGTGAATGCGGTTATACTTCCGGTATGAAAACAGCCATTTCCATTCCAGACGACGTCTTTGAGGAAGCGGAGC
>CAYPGE010000174.1:0-17055 GCA_964409865.1 uncultured Pirellulaceae bacterium | reverse complement strand
CTGAAAACGCGAAACAGGGATCAAGCATTTTCCCAGGAGGTCAAGAGTCCTGAATATCGTGTTCCCGCTCTTTCACAGTCCGAGCGTGGTCTACAACCCGCAGGCCGAAGACCCGGACCACCGCTACAACATGCTGGGATGCGGGCGAGCCAACGGCCGGGGCTACTACGCGGCCCACTCGGCCGACGGCTTGCACTGGAACCTCTATCCCCGGAACCCGGTGCTGCCCAGCAGCGACACGTGTACCCTGGCCTTCGACCCGGCCACCGGCGAGTACCTGGCGTTTCACAAGCGGACCCACAAATACGCCGGCCAGAGCCGGCGCCTGGTGTACCTGGCGACCAGCCGCGACATGCAGCAGTGGTCGGAGGCGAAGCTGGTGATGGCTCCCGATGAGATCGACGACGCGCAGGTCCGGGCCGAGGGCGGGCGCTTCGCGCAGTTCTACAACATGTCGGTCTTCCCTTGCGGCGGCCAGTTCCTGGGCCTGATCACGCATTTCCGCTTCACCGGACCGCCGCCCGAGAAAGGGCCGCTCCAGAGCGGCGACGACGGACCGGTCGACGTCCAGTTGGTCCACAGCCGCAACGGCCGCGTCTGGAATCGCTGCGAGGACCGCTCGCCCGCGATCCCCAACGGGCCGCACGCCTACGATGCCGGCTGCATCCTGGGCGTGACCAACGGCCCGCTGACGGTCGGCGACCAGTGGTGGCTGTACTACACGGCGATCACCACCACACACGGCGGATACGTGCCGAAGAAGAAGATCACCATCGCCCTGGCAAAATGGCGGCGGGATGGTCTGGTGTCGCTCGGAACGGAACACGCCGGCGGCGTGATCGAGACGGTGCCGCTGCGCTGTGCCGGGGATCATCTGGTGGTCAACGCCGATGCCGCAGACGGCGAAGTGACCGTCGCCGTCCTCAACGAGCACGGCCGCGAGTTGCCGGGCTACGCCGCGACCGACTGCCTGCCGCTGCGCGCCGATGCCGTCCGCCATGCGGTGCGCTGGCAGGACCATGACCGGCTAGACACCGCGAACCCGATCCGTCTGCGTTTTCATCTGAGCCAGGCCCGGCTGTTCAGCTATGCCGTGTTGGTCCAGTGACCGATGCCGCGGGCGACTGACAGTCTTTCCCAGAGAGGAATCAACGATGAACAAGACTCTGCGGGCCATGAGGGCCCACGGCGACAAGGATGTGTCCGGCATTCTGGAAATCCGCCTGCAAGCCTTGCGCCGGCCCGATCGCGTCTCGATCCGCAATCGGATCGCTTGGATCATCGTGTTGGTCGTGCTGCTTGCGTCCGGCAGGGTGTCGGCCGAGCCCTGTACGCTTTACAAGCCCCGGCACATCGCTACGGCCAAGGCCAACATCGAGCGTTATGCCTGGGCCCAGGACCTGCTGAAGAGCCATCGCGGCAGCCTGGCGTTCGCGCTGAAACTGGATCGGGAGTTTTTTCGGAAGATCATTCCCGACCTCACTCCCGGCAGCACGTACGGCCAGGTTTGCCCGGCCTGCGTCAACCAGAAGTGCTCGATGGGCGAGACGGGCGTGTGGCAGTGGAACATCGACCGGCCCGACACGCTGCGGTGCAAGTACTGTAGGACCGAGTACCCCAACGATAAATACCCGGAGACCGGGCGCCTCCAGTGCCGGCGGATGGGACAGAGTTTCACCTACTACATCAACCCGGATCAGCAGGCGCATCCCGACGAGGACCTGGGAAAGCACGCCTACGTCTGGGCCGGCCGGCCGATTCAGGTGAGCTTCTCGGGCGTGATTCGGACCCAGAAACTGTCGTGGGCCCTGCAACTGCCGTTGCGATTGGCCAAGCTGTATGCGCTGACCGGCGAAGTGCCCTACGCTGAGCGGACCGCCTGGATCCTGGAGCGACTGGCCGAGGTCTATCCGCACTATTTGTATCACAGCTACGGCGGCTGCTTTGCCGACATGGAGCCGGCCGAGGTGGCGCGGGAGATGGGCCGCAATCCGCGGGCCGGCCGTTTCCCGCCGGGCATCATTTGCCATCCGGCCGAAAGAATGCGGGTCCGATTCAAAGACGGCTGGGGGGCCTTGGACGCCGGCTTCTGGGGCGCGGGACGCTTCACCACCGGGGCCGGCGGCGAGGGCGAGGCCCTGCTGTCGATCACCGTGGCCTACGACCTGACCCGCGATGCCAAGTACCCTGACGGCCGGCCGGTCTACTCCGCCGATACGGCCCGGCGGATCACCCAGGACCTGATCCTGGCCGGCTGCGACGATATGGAGAACTACAAAGAAATCAACAACAAGTGCGGTCCGGGCCGGGCGCTGAGCGGCGCGGTCGGGATGCTGTTCGGGCAGCCGGAGCGGGTGCGGCGGGCGATGGAGGGCATCGAGTCGCTGCTGGACGAGTGCTTCCACTTCGACGGCTTTTGCAAGGAATCGCCCAGCTACTCCAGCATGCACCTGGGCAACATGGGCGAGATTCCCGATCTGCTGTCGGGCTACTCCGATCCGCCCGGCTACCGCCCGCCTGCCGGCGAGCGATTGCAGGACTTCGATGCCTACCAGCATTTGTCGCGTTACCGTCTGGCGCTGCAAAGCATGGCCCAGATGCTGCGTCCCGACCGGAAGATGCCCGTGATCGGCGACACCCACGCCGGCAGTGGCCTGAGCGCCCAGTATGTCGAGATCCTGGCGGATCACTACGGATCGCGTTACGCCCGGCTGTTGGAGACAGTGCTCGGCGGGCCGCTGGAGAAGAAGGGCAGCGAATACGCGCTCTGGCACCGCGATCCTGACCTGCAAGCCTCCGCCGACGGCGTGGACTTGGATCTCCGCACAGAGTACTTTCCCGGCTGGCAGGTGGGCGTCTTGCGGAGCGGCAACGATGCCAGCCGGACCGCCTTCTATTTCAACGGCTACTGTGTACACGGGCACCGGCACGATGACACGCTGGGCGTCATCTATCACGCCTACAACCAGGAGTTGGCTTCCGATCGCGGCTACATCTGGGACGACCCGCGGAACGCCTGGACCAGAAGCACGCTTGCGCACAACCTGGTGACGGTTGACGGCAAGAGTCAGAACGCCAAGCAGCGGCGTTCGCGCCTGGAGCTGTTTGGGGCCTCGCCGGAGGTGGAGGTGATCCAGGCCTCGGCCGAGGCCTACGCCGAGTGCTCCGAATACCGCCGCACCTGCGCCCTGGTTCGCCTGCCGGAGGGCGGCAACTATGTGGTCGATCTGTTTCGCGTTCAGGGCGGCCGGCTGCACCAGTACGGACTGAACTGCAACGGCCGGTTCCTGGGGCTGGACGGCGTAGAGACAGCGCCGATCGACGAGCAGATCCGTTGGCTGGCGAACCTTCGCGCGGCGCAGAAGCCGCCCGAGATCTGGAGTGCCGACTGGGACTGCGCGGGGACGCGGCTGCGGCTGTGGATGCTCGGCCCGTTGAACCGGTTGGTGGTCGCCGACGCCCCCGGTTGGCGCAGCTACAAGGGCGACCAGCTGAACGCCCCTCCGATCACGCAGATCCTGGGCGAACGCGTGGCCGCGCAGGACTTGCGGAGCGTGTACGCGGCCGTGATGAGTCCCTTCCAGGGCGACGCTTCGCCGCTCCGCACCGTCCGGCTGGTGCCTGCGGAACCTCAGACCGATCAAGCCGTGGCCGTGGCCATCGAGCGTGACGGCGCCACCGACTATGTGCTTTCCAGTCTGGACGATCAGCCGCACGGCTTCGGACCGATTCGCATGACGGGCCGGTTCGGCATGGCCACGCTGGATGGTTCGGGCCGGCTCCTGCGGGCGTACCTGCTGGAGGGCACCGAGTTGAGCGCCGGCGGCCGGAAGCTGACGGCGCCCGCGGCCCGGCTCACGCGAAAAATTGCCAAGATCGACGACCGGCAGATTGAACTCGACGAGCCGCTGCCGGAGGATGCGGCCCGGCCGGGGCGGTATTTCCAGACGGGCGAGACGGGTTTCGAAATCGAGCAGGTCGAAGGCCGCCGGCTCACGGTCCGCAGCTATCCGTTCGTCGGCGGCCAGGAGTTGACGCTCTCCGCGTCGAGATCGTGGACTATCACTGAGGGGGACTGATTATGTCGAAGCTTAAGCCTGTGACACCCGGCGAGTTACTGCTGGAGGAATTCCTGCGACCCCTGGGCATATCCAAGTACCGCCTCGCCAAGGAAATCGGCGTGCCCGCTCAGCGGATTGGCGAGATCGTGGCGGGGAAGCGGGCCATCACCGCCGACACCGACCTGCGTCTGTGCCGATTCTTCGGGCTGTCCAACGGTTACTGGCTGAGGGCGCAGGCGGCCTACGACACCGAAGTGGCAGCAGCGGCCCTTGCCAAGACACTTGCCAAGATCAAGCCCTGGAATGGCGCGGCGGCGTAATGCGCAAGTCCCGGTTTCAACCGGGTCGACGACGATGTCGAGGATACGTTCGTTCGGCACGAGAAAGGGGTTCTCGCGTTCACACAGGCCGAAATGTTCCAACTGCCGCTCGAACGAGCCGATGCGGGACCTGCTTGTCGGGACCTGCTGCTTTTCCGAACATGCGTCCTGTGGTAGTCTGAGCGAATGGCAAAAATATCGCGAGCATCTCAAGGCGGGTGGGGGTACCGGAGATTTCCCGTGGGTCGAGCGTTGACCGCCGTGCTGGGCTTGGCCGTCGGCCTGGCATCTTCGTCGCTGGTTCTCGCCCAGCAGGCCGTCCAGGCGCCGGCGGACGGGCAGGCTGCGCGCCAGCAAGCGGCGCGGCTGGTCCGCGACGCTTATCTCGCGGCGGTGCGTGTGCGGCCCCCGCGAGAATTGCCCATCGGCGTGTTCGACTCCGGCACCGGCGGTCTGGCCGTGCTGGAGGAGATTCTGCGATTGGACCAATTCGACAACAGCACCGGCGCGCCCCGCTCCGGCGGCGATGGCCGAGCGGATTTTGCCGACGAGCAGTTCGTGTTCCTGGCCGATCAGGCCAACATGCCGTACGGCAACTACCCCGCGGCTGGAAAGCGATCCCTGCTGGTCGAATTGGTGCTCAAGGACAGTCTCTTTCTGCTCGGCGCCGCGTACGCCGAGGGACCTCCGGCGAACGTCCCGGTTCGAGGGCGGACCCCGGTCAAGGCCATCGTCATCGCCTGCAACACGGCCACCGCGTACGGCGAGGCGGAGATCGAACAGATGATCCGGGAGGCGGGCATCGACGTGCCGGTGATCAGCGTCATTGAGGCCGGCGCGGAGGCCACGGTCGAGGCCCTGTCGCTGACAGGAGAAGGGGCGGTGGGAGTGCTGGCCACCTGCGGCACGGTCGCGTCCGGTGCGTATCCGGAGGCAATCGCGGCCGTCGCCCGGCAGCGCGGGCGCAAGCCGGTGTGCGTCGTCCAGCAGGGCTCCGTCGCCTTGGCGGGGGCGATCGACGGCTTGCCGGAGTTCGTGCTGCCCCAGGCGGACGCCGCGCGGCCGCGGCGCGAGTACCTGGGCCCCTCACTGGGCCATCCGCAGGCTCCCATTGATCCTGCGCTCTTGCCCCGTTACGGCTTCGATTTCTCCCAGGGCCGGATGATTTGGGAGGGAACCGTGGAGCAGCCTACGGCCCTGCAGATCAACTCGGTCGAGAACTACGTGGCCTACGAGACGGTCAGCTTGCTGGAGAAGCTGCGCAGGGAACCCGGCGTCCAGCCGCTGGTGGCCGTCGTGCTGGGATGTACGCACTATCCCTACGTCGCCCAGGCCTTCCACGACAAGTTACGCCAGCTGTACAACTACCAGGAGAACGGCCGATACGTCTATCGCAGCCTGCTGGCGCCGGACGTCGGGTGCATCGATCCGGCCCAGCACGTCGCCCGCCGACTGTATGCGGTTCTGGCGGCCGGTGCGAAGCGCAGGCAGGCCGGGGACGCCGTGGCGCAGGCGATACGCGGCGAGTTCTACATCAGCGTACCGAATCGCGACCACCCCGGCGTGCAGCTCGGTCCTCACGGCGGATTCACGCAGGACTACAAATACGGCCGCACTCGGACGCTGGGCGTCGAGGACGTCCACGTCGTTCCCCTCCCGCCCCAACTGCTGCCCCCGGATGTGGCCGGCCGACTCCAACGCCGGCTGCCACAAGGCTGGAGGCTGCTGCAGGATTTCCGTGCGCACCGTGGCGAATGATTGGCAGTGGCTCGTATTACTACTCTGGTCCCATCGGGGCTAAAGGCTAAGAACCGCTAACAAAACCGTTCGGCGCGGGTCTCTGAAGAGCGTCGAAACCGCCGACCGAAGGTCTCCGATTTCGGTTTTGTCAGCGGTTCTTAGCAGAGTACGCGATCAGCATGGCCCTTAAGGCTTACAACTTCTCTTGCCGTCGTCACGTCCCAGATATGTACACTGTGGTGATGTGGCGAAGCCAACCGCTTGCCATCGGGGCTAAAGGAAACGCCCATACCGCCCAGAGTCGCGCCGCCGCTCTTCGAAAAACAGAGAACTCTTGGATTTCGACAGGTCCCATAGCTCCACTTGGTCTCCGCATTCTACGGCCAATCGCTTTCCACCTGGAGCGAAGGAAAGACCTGTTACGGCCCATGACCGCCCGCCTATGCAGATGTATTCCTTTCCGCTCGTGATGTTCCAGATACGCACTGTGTTATCGATCTTCCAACCGTCGCCCAAGCCGCTGCCAGAAGCGAGCCATCGTCCGTCTGGGCTGAATTCCAGGCAATTGATCGGAACAAAATCGGAATGGCCGCGCAGTGTTTTTTCTTCCTTTCCTGTTGTTGCGTCCCAGATCTTCACGCTGCCGTCCGTAAGCTTGCAAGTACCCCTGATGACCTGGCCTGTCCCCCCCAGCGGCAACGCACGTAGTATTCTTGGCAGATGAGTTCTTCGGGCGGGCCGTCGGACCGCAGCAGATCGGGAAACCGTCCCATGTAGTCCGGCAGATGCAGGCGGCACATTGGACCGTCCGGCTCTTCCTCCGTCGCTGGCAGCTGCCAACGTTTCTCCAGGTCGATCGCGATCAGTTGCACCAACAGGGCGTGGATGAAGGCGGAATCCGGCTGGGAGGGTTGCGTCGGCAGGTACTCCTCAATCACCGGACAGGGTGATCGGGCCCACGCGTCCGAGAACTTGCGGCAGATCTCGTCGATTTGGTCCGAAGCGTCACATTCGCCGTCGTGGGATGGAGTGCTCATCGTCGCGCATCCGCAGATGCCGGTTCCATATCCCGCCCCCAACGAAGGCGGTGACGCTAAGCCTATCCGGTTCGCCTACCCCATGCAAGATGGGAGGCAATTGCGAAGGTCATCCGTGAATTGCACGTGGGGCCGCGATGCGGAAGGGCGACAGGGAGTCCGGCGACAGGGAGGCCGGAACAAGTCCGCGCAGTTCCGGCACCGCGGTGGAGCGACGGGGAAATAACACGAACGACAGCCATTGCCTGCCGGAACTGCGAAGACTTGTTCCGGCCTACAAGACCGACGCATGGCCGTTTGGTGCCTGCCAGCCGACGAGCGGCGAAACCGGGAGGTTAATCCGAAGCCATTTTCCGAACACGGGCAGTCGGGATCGCTCGTTTTCTTAGTTTTTCATCACCAGGGCGTGGACGATTTCGGCTTATCTGAGTAGAGCGACTGCCTCACTTCGGCGAACGGTGAGGCGTTAGCCCACCGGTTCCTTTGATGGCAGCGGGGCAACGCGGGGGAACACCGGCGGGCTGACGCCCGCCGTTCGCCAGGAGGACGCTGGCAAGCGCGCCTGCTGCGACGTTTGCCAGGAAGCCTTGACGGCCCTGATGGTCGCCGTCTTGCAGGACACCGTCCAGTTGCAGGATGCCGAGTCCGCGCGCCGGTTGTTTGGCGCGTTTCTTCGACACGCCCAGGGGCATGTCGTGGAACGCGAGAGGACCCAAAAACGCGACACGCGTCGGCAGCGAGCCATCGACGCGGATTCGCTTGCGACCCGGTCACGGAATCCGGAAAGCCTGGCTTCGTCGCTGGACCTCGTGGCTTGGCTGACCGGCTCGTTGGGGCTCGAGTGCGGCATCGTCGCGGTCTTGCGCTGCCGGCGGCTAACCAATCGAGAAATTGCTCGGCAGTTAGGCATGCCCCGCGGTCGCGTCACGGCCAAACTGGCGGCGATTCGGAGATTCTGTAAGCGGGTCTTGCTGGCGTGACCGGCCGGATGCCCGTCACCAGCTAGGGGCATGAAGGGGCGGCGGAACGAAAGCCTGTCCGCCGCTCCCGCGCCCGTCTGAAGTGACTTCAGGGAGGAGATCATGTCGTCGCAAGAAAGAGACAAGCGGCCATCGGCATCCCTGCCCCAGGCTGCGTACAGCCAAGGGGCGCGGCTGCTGGAGGAACTCAGAGAGAATCTCGACGGATGCGCAGCGGACGACGATGCGCCGCCCCCAACGCAAGAGTGGCAGCCGGAGCAGTTCGAGGGCCGCCGTCGGGCCTCGGCAGAGCAACCGTAAGTCGTCGGGATGCCGCCGAGACAGGAAATTTGGAGATTCTCGGCAAGACGGTGCATTTTGTACGTTCCGCTTGGGCGAATCAACGGCTTAAAGAGTAGCAACAGGAGGGTGGGAGTTGTGCGTTCGTTCGGATCGAACGCGTTCCCTCGATCTTGCAACAGGAGGTGCAACATGTGGCATGGCAAGGAGAAAAAGGGGTATCTCGTTCGAGTATTGCGTTACCGGGAATCGCTGTGGTTCGAGGGTGTCCCGATGGAACGTTTCAGCTTGACGCTGGTCAACTGCCATCGTGGGCGGTTGGGGCTGCTGCTGGACTCGCCGCGCTTCGGCCTGGCTAGCGTGGGCATCAGCTATGGCCGCGAGGGCGTGAGGTTGGACGTCTCGCAAAGACCCGATTGGCGCCGGCAGACGATCGAACATGACGCGCCGGCGCTCAGGCTGCAAAATGCGGAGGGCGACTGTCTCTGCCTGCGGATCCTCAAGGCCGTTGACGACACCGTGACGGCGGAATTCGATGTTCCTCGCGTAGGCACAGCCAGGGTCGCGTTTACGCTCGGCCACGACCGGGCACGGCTGGCGATTCTGGCGCCTGCGATTCGCATTTTCCCGTCGGGCAACGACGCCATCGGATTGTCCGCGTGACGGGCGGGGAGCAGCGACGGTCAGGCGAGCCGCAGGTTACTTGCCGGCGACCGTGCGTCTCCATGAAACTCGACCCTTGCTGCCGTTGATGTTCCCAACACGCCGATGTACGATGCTTGAGAACATCCGTTGAACAGTACGAGCGAAGAAAGGAACCACCATGCCACGTACCTCCATCATCCGCCTGTCGATCCTGTTGCTGTCGGTCACCGCCGTCAGCCATGCCGCCGAACCTGCGCCCGATCCTTTCCTGGGAGATTGGCAGGGCGAGGGACTGGTGGCCCAGGTGATTCCTCGCGGCGGCGGCAACTACCAGATCAACTTCCTGCCGGAATTCGATGTCAAGTGCAAACCGCTGGCCGCGATCGCGGGCCAGGCGACCGACGGCGTGTTGCGGTTTGAGCAGGATGGCTGGAGCGGCCGGGCGACCGGCGAGCAGATGACGGGAACGCGGCCGGGCGACGGGCAGGGGGCGGCTTTCGAGCTGAAAAAGGTTTTGCGACCGTCGCCGACCGTCGGCGCCAAACCGCCTCCGGGCGCGGTTATTTTGTTCGACGGATCGGGCTTCGACCAGTGGGAAGCCCAATCGCCGGCCAACGCCTCCGCGGAGATCGCGTGGGAACGGTGCGAGGATTTTATGCGAGTCGCGCCCATCGACAAAGAAAAGCGGCGCGGGCACTCGCTGATCACCAAGCGGGCCTTCCGGGATTTCCGGATGCACTTCGAGTTCCGCCTGGCACTGATGCCCGACAAGACAGGCCAGGCGCGCTCCAACGGCGGCTTGGTGTTCGGGGATGCCAACTGGTACGAGATCCAAGTGCTGGACAGCTACGGTTTGGAAGGCTTGGACAACGAATGCGGCGGCATCTACAAGGTCGCCGCGCCGGCCGTGAACATGTGCCGCCCGCCGCTGCTGTGGCAGACCTACGACATCGAATACCAGGCCCCGCGCTACGACGCCGACGGCAAGCGGACTCAACCGGGCCGGATCAGCGTCCAGCACAACGGCGTGCCGATTCACCAGAACGTCGAACTGCCCGATTCGCCGGCCGCCGAACAACGCCGCCAAACCAACCCGGCGTCGATCCCCACCGGCCGGATCATCCTGCACTACCACCGAGACCCTGTCGAGTACCGCAACATCTGGCTGGTGGAACGGTGAGGGAGGGGAGGACCTCGCAGCCCGTTACGATGTGCTCGCCGGATAGCCGAGGACGAATTTCGCCCATTTGCGTATGTTCGGCGAGTGTTTCCGGCTACTCGAAGTACTCGATGTTTTCGATCGCGTCGCGGGATCGGGCCCGGAAGCGCATTTCGCCGGCGTCGAGGTTCATCGCGCGGCGGTAGTGGGCTTTGGCCTCCGTGGTCCGGCCGCGGGTTTCTTCGATTTGGCCCATTTCGTACCGGGCTTGGCTGAGGAAACGGGCGCGCTCCTGCGGTTTGTCGAAGGGCAGGTTTTCGAGCATGGCGTACCAGCCCAATGCCTCGTCGCGACGGCCCTGAGCGAGCGTCTGCTGGGCGCACTTCCGCAGGGCGGCAAATCTTTCGCGGCCGTTGATGGACTCGTTGCCCAGCGCCTCGGCAAGGAGTTGGCGGCCTCGCCGTTCGGCGCGCAGATCGAAGTAGACCATTTCGGCCTGTGGCAAAATTCCGGCGGCACGCTGCCGGGGGTCGGCGGCGGCGATCGCGTCGTATTCCGCCTGCGCCTTCTCGAATTCCTTCATCGCCCGGTACGTCATGGCCCGTTCCAGCCGCGCGGGCACGCGCCAGTAGTCGCTGTCGGCCAGGCCAAACAGCTTGTCGCAATAGAACAGGGACTTCTCGTAGTCCAGGAAATCCTCGCGCACCAGACGGGCCGCAAACCGCAACCCGTTCATCCCGGCCCATGCGATCTTTTCACCGGCCGCGTGAGCGCGATCCAACTCGGCGACCGCCTCCTCGACCTTGGCCAGCGCCTCCTGTTTCCGGTTGCTCTTGGCCAGCGTCTCAGCCTGTTCGAATAGCGCCGCCGCCGAGTCGTCGGCGGCGGCGGTAAGCGTCAACAGGAAGCATGCGAGAAGGGAAGCTGTCATAGCACCAGTCCTCAGAATCTCCGATGGTTTCGTCACATTCTCACAATCTCGATGACATCACGCTGTTGTGGCACGGCCTACTTGTTGGCCGTGCTCGCCGCAGACACGGCCAACAAGTAGGCCGTGCCACAGGAATTAGTCCTTGCCGACGATCGTGTACAGCGCGTCGAGCGGCAGTGTCACGAGCAGCCGGTCGCCGCGCCGCTGGATTGCCACCGGTTCGTCCATCGGCAGGCCGTTGATGTCGAGTGCTGTGGCTTGGCGCACTGACGGGTTCGCGATCTCGACCTGGGCGCGGGTGTTTTCGACCAGCACCGGATCGCCGCCTTTGCGCAGGATCTGGAAGCCGTCGTGCAGTTGGCCGCCCGCTTCGACCGAACGCTGGCGGGCGATCCAGCCCGCCGGCCGGGCGATGGTTCCCGCCTGAATCAAGACCTGCTGCGATTGGGCCAACGGCCGGTCGTCCAACGGCACGACGACCACCGAACCGTACGCGTTGCGCGAACGAATCGTGACGTCGCCCAGTGCGATTTCCGGCGACTCCGCGAGGAATCCGGCGGCCCCCTGACACTTGGGGGCGCTGACGGTGTACAGGCCCTTGCCGTAGTCGGTGCGGATCTGGCCGGTGACGCTCGTCAAGACCTTGGCTTCCTTGTCGATCAGGCTGCCCAGTTTAGACGACACCCGGTTACTCGCGGCGTTGCCGCCGTAACGCACCTGGACCGGCCCGACGCAGAACGCCAGCGGGTCGACTGGCGTGGAGATGGACGAGTTGACCGGCATTTCACCCTGGTCCCGATTCGGATCGTAGGTGTCTGTCTCGGCGATCAGCGGCGTCTTCTGCTGCCACAGATCCTCCAGGCTGCGTTCCTCGTACACGACGGGCTCGTCCGCTTGGGCGATGTAGCCCCGGCGAAAGGCCAGCGCCGTGGCCGGGAACAGGCCCATCTGCATCGGCGTGTTGTAGGCCCACTTGCCGTCGCCCGGACCCCACTCTTCGCCGCCGGAGGCGAACCAATAAAACGAATCCACGCCCGTGAGCGACAGCTGACCGGCCACGACCAGCGGCCCTTCGGCCGCGTACAGGTTCGGCGGCACCCACAAGCTCTCGAAGATCATCGTGGGGTGCCCCGCCGGCTGCTTGACGTTCATCGGCCAGAAATACGGCCGCTTCAGCGCCGACCAGTTGGTGTAGACCTGCTGGTCGAGGATCTGCCAGCCCGTGTTGATGCCGGCGTGCAGCGAACTGTAGTAAGCGTTCTTGCCGATGACCTGGTTGGCCGTGTACGAGTAGCGTTCCGCGTCGCAGACCAGCACCGGATCGACGGTCTTCCAGTTGCCGGCGTTGATCAGCTGGCGGCAGCCCAATTCGTCGCGCAGATAGGTTTCCATTTCCTGATTGAACTTGCGCATCAACTGCGTGTAGAACTCCAACTGATCGGTCATGCGGTCGCGAGTCGGTTGGTCCCAGCGTGCGGCGCGGTCGCGGGCGTCCCGCGTGAAGAACCACATCTGCAGCAAGCCGGCCGTTCCCCGTTCGGCGCTGTCCTCGCCCCGCAGGTCCCAAGCGTTCTCATAGCTCGTGTAGCGTTGGAGAGCTTTCTCCAACGACCCGTATTTCTTCTTCAAGAAGTCGCCGAACATCTTGACCAGCTGTTCGCGCGGCTTGCCCGTGATCTGCGATTCCGTAAAGAACAGCAGGGAATCCTCGTTCTGCAGCTGAATGACGGCCACGGCCGGATCGTCTTTCAGCGGGATGCCCGTGTAGGGATTCGGCTGCGTGTACAGCCGTCGCAGCCATGCTTTGTACATCTGCTGCACGGGCTCGTAGAAAAACACCAGGCCCGTGAGGCTGCCGCCCTCGAAGCCCAGTTCCCAACTGGCCTCGTTGTCCGTGTGCGAGCCCCAGTAGGGGCTGAGCGTCGAGTAGATCCCTTCCTGCTTGAACGCGGCCACCATGTACCAGGCGCCGTGCAAGTCGATCTCGTTGAGGTCCTCGCGGGACACCGGCGGGCCGCCCCGTTTCGGCTTGGGCGGCAGGTGACCGTGGAAACGGACCATGTTGACGCCCCGTTTGGCCGCCCAGCGGGCGTGGTGGGCGACGGCCTCGCGCTCCGTAGGACTGACCACCAGGTTCCCGTCGCTCAGCGGAATCCGCCAGGCGTAGTCCGAGCCGGACCAGAAGCGGATCGGCTGCCCATCGCCGCGCACCAGCGACTGGCCGTCGTCGCTGAGCCGGATGAATCCGTGTTCGCCGGCCACCGCTTCGTTCAGGCCGCGCAAGTCGACGGGCGTGGGGGCGAAGGTGTCCCGCACGACGGGAAAGGCCCAGGCATCGGCCGGGTCCAGTTCCGGCGCCGTCTTGACTCGCTCCTCCGGCTTGTAGAACATGCGTGGCCGGAACCCGAACCCGTCGGCCGCCAGCACGAAGCAATCCACGGCCGCGAACCCCTTCTTGTCGTCGCCCGGCTTGACTTCGATCCGCAGCCGGTGGGCGCCCTCCGCCAGTTCGACTTCCGGGCCTTTGATCCAGGCCAGCTTGTGCCGGTTCGAACCGTCGTGCGAAGCGAACGTCTCGTCGAACACACGTCGCTCGTGGCGGATTGTTTCGCGATTTTCCTGATCGGCCGCCCGCCAGGCCTTGACCGGCAGTTCCGCCAGCGGGGCATCGTCCAGCGCGTAACGGTAGCCCGTGCTGGTGAGATTCAGCCGGATCCACAGCCGGTATTTCCCGGCCTTCGGCACCTTGAACGGGCACACCATGTAGCCCGAATTCATCACCGGTTCATCGAAGGACCGCCACCAGTCGCCGCCGGACAGCGAGGTCTGGCGGTCGACCGGCTCGTACCATTCGTTCGCGTGTTCGAGCTTCTGGTCGGCGCTCTCCGCCTCGACCCACACGTAGTCACCCGCCCTGGCGGCAACTGGCATCAACACGCAAAGCACAACCCAATAGCTCTGTCGCATCATTCACCCTTCCAAACACCGGGGGCCTCAGAAACGCTCACAGCGTCTTCAATTCTTCGAGCATCTCCAGCAGATTGCAGGTCAGGATGACGGAACTGTCCTTTGCAAATCGGGAGGTGCCAATCCAGGTTTCGTAGCCGCCCAATTCGTGTTGCTGCGGAGGCGGCAGGTAGCCATAGGCCCCGTTGGCCAGTTCGATCAGAAACGTGTGAGGAAATGGACTCTTCTGCTTGATCTCCAGCCCGATCTCGACCAGCACTTCGAACGGCATGGAAACGATCGCCTGATCGCCGATACGAATCGCCTGGACGATCACGTTCTCCGTCCGGTCCGGGTCGGCATAGGCCAGCGTCGCGTTGGCGTACTGAGTGGCTTTGCTGTGGATCTGTTCGCGCTGTGTGCGCGGCATCTCCAGCAGCTTCCGGGCCCGTTCGACTTCGGCAGGGCTCGTTTGACGGTATTTCAACGTCACCTCGCGCTGCCGCGTAGCGACCAGCGGATTCTCGTCGTACTGCTCGATCTTCTTGACGGCTCGCCATGCCGCGTCGGCCACCTTCGTGGCGACGCCCTGGATCTGTTCGAAGGGGGCTCGAGGCGGGCGTTTGCCGTAGAAGTCGATGTTGTTGATGTCGCCGCTGGCGCCGTTGGTCATCATGGCGACGAAGTTCTCCGGCGGATTGGCGCCGCCCACGCGATAAGGCATGACGCGAGCGAACTGGCCGAAGTAATCCGCCGACGCCATGCCCACGACTTTTCCATCCTCTTCCTTCACCGTCGGGATGCCGCCGACGTAGTGCAGCGCATAATTGGCGATCAGCCCCAGCGCTTTGCCGCGGCGCGTGCGGATGTCCACCACGCAGACCTCCGGGTCCGTCGGCCCGGCGGGCTTGAGCAAGTTGGCGCGGGGGGCGTTCGTCCGCACCTGGTCCAACTCGCCAAAGGGATTCGCTTCCATCGTGCCCGGTTTCAAGAACCAGCGGCGGTTGCAGACCTCGCCTGGTTCTTGATCCGCAGCGAATCCCCCTTGGGCCGGTTCGAGCGATTCGATCGCACCGGTCAGCGCCTGCACGATGCCGTCGAAACGCCGCTCTTCGTAAGCGACCCGGCCCGGCGTGGTGTCTCCGCCTTTGGGAGCGCTGTGCGTGTGCGTGCCGCAGACCAGCATCTCCGAGGGTTTCCAGCCGGTCCTCTCCGCGACGACGGCCTTTGCCTTGTCGCAAGTCTCACGGTCGACGCCGATCGCGTCCACCACGGCGATGGCCGCACGGCCGTCGCCGTTCTCGAACGCGATCGCGCGGACGTGCAGCGGATCGTGGACATACCGGGACGGCCCGGAGCGCAGCTGAATCGGAAAGACGGTAGGCGAGATATCGACCACCGCCGTGCCGGCGCGAAAGCCCGGTTTCTCCTGAGCCCCCGCGGGACCAGCCGTCAGAGTCAACGCGCCCACGAGCGTCAGAACGGGGAGCAGGGACGTATTCTTCATAGACACTCCTGTCGTTCTTAGGGAGGCCCTGGAATGGCTTCCCTTCTCACCGATCGACTCGATGCTGCCGGTTTCGCGCCCGCCGGCGTTTTCTTTGCGCCGGCCGGCTTCGCCTTGGCGGGCTTGGCCGGCTGCGGGTTGGCGCGGGGCGGCAGCGGCTGGCTCCACTTCAGCCAGGCTTCGTGCAAGCTCTGGACCAGTTCCGGTTTGTCGGCGGCCAGGTCGCGCGTCTCGCCGATGTCGTCGGCCAGGTTGAACAGTTGCAGCTTCGGCTGCCACCGGCGGATCAGCAATTTCCAATCGCCCTGGCGCACGGCCCCGTCTTCGCCGTTTTTCCAGAACAGGATCTCGTGGGGCGGGCCCTGTTTGTCGCCCGTCAGGTGCGGCAGCAGGTCGACTCCGTCCAGTTGCGTGCCGGCGGGCACGGGCGCCCCGGCCGCGGCGCAGAACGTGGCGTACAGGTCCATCGTGCTGACCGGCTGGCGATAGACCCGGCCCGCCGGCAGTCGCGCGGGCCAGCGCAGCAGGAACGGCTCGCGGATACCGCCTTCCAGGAACTGCCCTTTGTGGCCGCTCAAGGGGCCGGCGGACCCCACCAGGATTTCGTCCGGCCAGCCGTCCGGCCAGACCACGATCCGGGGGCTGCCCATCGCCGGGCCGTTGTCGGCGGTAAAGGCGACCAGCGTGTTCTGCTCCAAGCCGGCGGCCTTCAGCTGCGCCAGTACGCGGCCGATGTTCTCGTCCATCGAGGCGATCATGGCGGCGTAGTAATCCAGCGGCGGCGGCTTGAGGTGCGCGAACCGCTCCCGGTCGGCGGTCTTGGCGTGCCAGGGGCTGTGTACCGCGTTGAAGGCCAGGTACAGAAAGAAGGGCTGCGTATTGTGCTTCTCGATGAATTCGACCGCGTGCCGGCCCAGGCGGTCGGTCAGGTACTCCTCGCCCGGCCGAGCCGGGCCCCAGACACCTTGCACTTTGCTCGATCCGATCTGGTCGGGATTGTCCACGCCGTGGTAGTGGCCGTCCTGATCCGGGAAGTAATCGGCTTCCCAGTCGATCAGGTCGTACACCTCGTCGAAGCATTCTTTGACATCGACCGGGATGTTCCACTTGCCGACGTGCCCGGTGACGTAGCCCGCGGCTCGCAGTGCCTGGGGCAGCAGTTGGTGCTGGCCGACGCGGTACTTTCTGCGGTCGTCGTTCCACTGCATGCCGAACCGCTGGTTATAAGCCCCGGTCATGATCCCGCAGCGGCTCGGCGCGCACACCGGCGCGGTGACGTAACCATCGGTGCAGCGGACCCCGCCAGCCGCCAACGAATCAATGGCCGGCGTCGGCACGAACTGGCTGCCGTAGCAGCTCACGTCCCCGTACCCGAGGTCGTCGGCAAGTATGAGCACGATGTTTGGTACACTCCGAGAATTGGCACAGAAGCCGTGTTTTTCCGAGGCTA
>CAYPGE010000173.1:0-17071 GCA_964409865.1 uncultured Pirellulaceae bacterium | reverse complement strand
TTCCAGCGGCGCAGTGACCGCCAGCCCGATCCCTTTTGTCGTCTCCTGCTTCTTCTCGATCGTCACATTCCCGGCCAGGTCGCTGGCCAAGGTCGTCTTGGGGGTATAGTCCACGATCCGCATCGTTCGCCGCGGGCTGTCGAAGCGGTAGAAGTACTGCAGCAGGTCCCCCTCGTTGCCTTGGCGGATCAGCGACGAGACCTCGACATGGGCCTCGATCAGCCTCTCGTCGGGATTGGCTTCCGCGAACTCGGCGGTCGTCACATCGCGGCAGCCGACCGTCGGCATCACATCGAAAGAGACTTCCAAAGACGCCGCCTGGACAGGCTGCCAAGCGATGCTAGCAGCGGCCCCCAGGATTATGGCAAGCAAGGTTGGGAAGAGTTGAGTTCGAGGCAAGAACGACGCAGCGACTGTGCAAACCCGATCCATCTGCTGGCAACTCCGTCAACGATGGCACGGGCTTCCGGCCTGTGCAGCTTTCCCTCCCTCATCCCGTCGGAGGCCGTGAAGACAAAACACTTGTTAAGGAATAGTAGACGGGACACGCGCCCGGTCAAGCGTGCCGGACCGACGGGCTACCTGGAATTTCGCCACGGCAGAAGCCCGGCTTTTTCGAAACAGCCGGGCTGCTCCTCAGCCACCCCCCCAGGCGTGCGATCATGATTCGTCCGGGCGCAGCATGGTATCTTCGTCGAAATAGGTATCTTCCTCATCCTCGTTGGGGCCATCGCTGGAACTCGATTCCGAACGCGAACGATCATCCGGCGCAGACTCGTCGGGGTGCGGTTGCGGTTCTTCCTTCGCAGGCTCAGGCGGCTCAGGCTCGGGCGGCTCGGCCGCTTTGGGCTCGACAGCGGCCTTGGCCTGACGGGGAGCAAAAACCAGCACGGCCGCCGCGCCGGCGATGAGCACGATCAGGCTGGCCAGAAACAGCGGCGAGAGGCCGCCGTGCGCGCCTTCCGCCCGCACGGCGGTGAACGTGTTGACCACCGGAGCGCCGCCGAAGACCAGCGGCATGACGTAGACCGGTTTGCCGCCGAACTTGAAGGCCAGGACGATGCCCAAGGCGCCGATGGCTCCGGCTGCGCCGCCGGCCAAAGACCAGGCAGTCCCGGAGAACGTGAAGCCTCCCGGCTCGCGGAAAACCTGGAGCAGCGGGAGTGGCAGGAGAACGGCCATTACGAAGTAGGCCAGCCCGACGCACAGAAACGGCCGCAGATGGCTGCCGGCCATCCTCATCTGCCCTTTGTGCAAGATCGGTCCGTAACTGCCCCAGCACAGCGCCGCCAGGGCGATGCACAAGGGGATTTTGACCAGTTTTTCCATCGCCGACGCTTGGCTCCCGGCGGCCGCAGGCTCGGTTGCCAGGGCCGCTCCGGTCCCGGACTCGTCAGATGCGGGAACCGGCGGACGCGCGGCGTGTGCAGGTTTGAAGCTTAACACGCCCGCCGCGCCGACGGCGACGAGGATCACTCCGGCGAAGAACAGCGGGCTCGCCTCCTTGAGGGTCTGCCCCAGCCACATCGAGACGAACGTCGTGACGACGGGCGCCAAGCCAAAAACCAGCGGCATCACGTACACCGGGCTGCCGCGGAACTTGAAAGCCAACACGACTCCCAAGGCCCCCAGGGCGCTCACCGCACCGCCCAGCAGCGCCCACACGGCCCCCATCACCGTCCAACTGCCTTGCTCTTCGTTGGTCCTCAGCGCGATCAGGGGGACCACCACGGCGATCAGGAAATACGCCAGCCCGACGCAGATGAAGGGCCGCAGACTGCTGGGGTGTACCCCGTCGCCAAGATGTAGCTGGCCTGCGTGCAGGACCGGACCGTACAGCCCCCAACTGACAAACGTGAGCACGACAAACGACAGGATGAGCAGCAAGCGGCGCATGGAAAGGCACCCGTTGTGAAGAAAGAAACCGGCGAACAAAAAGACGCGGGAAAGTATACCAGCTTTGCCTCGCTTTGGGCAGGCCGCGAAAAGAAGCCCCGGCCTTTAGCAGCGTTCGAGGAATCACGGTCCGGTGTTTCTTGCCGATCATCACACGGAGTGTGATGGCTACTTTGACGAGGCGCCGGTACAATCCCAGGCGTTTTGCCTCACGGTGTGGAGAACTTCCCATCGTTGTTGATCGCGTCAGGAGGGTTCATCACCTCCACAACCTGGAAGGACTTACCCATGAACGACCACGAGCACGAGTTTGGCTGCGGCTGCGATTGCGGCTGCGATCGGCGGGAATTCCTGGCGGCGATGAGCGCGGCGATGGGTGGGTTGATGTTCACCTCGCTGCCTGCAGGGGCGTCCGAACCGACGGCTACTCCGCCAGACAAGAAATCGCCGGCCGTGGTGCGGGCGGTGTTCCTCTATCCGCCGTCGAAGCAGTTTGCCGACGATCCGGACGGCTGGTGGAGTTGGCCGGGCAACGAATTCGACGCCGAAGGTCGACAGGCGCAATACACGGCGGCTTTTCAGGAGATGGCTCACAAGCTGGGCGTGCAGGTCGTCGTCGACCGGCAACCGGTGGCCGCCAGCGACGACGTCGGCCGCGTGGTCCGAGAGTTGGAGGCCAACCGCCCGGACGGGCTGCTGGTGGTGATGTTCTACAACCGCAGCCTGGGGCTGGCCGACGAATTGCTGGCCGCGGCCGACAAGGCGGAGATCCCCGCGATCTTCTACATCGGGCTGGGCGTCAAGCACGGGCAGGTCAAGCAGTACCGCCGGCCGGGGCTGGTCTTCATTCAGTCGCTGGACAACATGGAGGCCATCGAACGCGGCTTGCGAATGATCCACGCCAAGAAGCGCATGGGGCAGAGCAAGTTGTTGAGCATCACCGAGGCCCCGGAGCCCCGCGAGGGCGTCGAGGCGTTTTTGGGAACCAAGGTGCGCGTGATTCCCTTTGCACGCTACGCCGAAGAATTCAAGCAAGTGGCCATTGACGATGCGGCCCGCCAGTTCATCGCGCAGGTGACGGGCGGCGCCACCGAGATTCGCGGTGTGACAACGGAAGCGCAGGAGAACGCCGCCCGCGCCCACTTCGCGCTGCGGAAACTGCTGGCGGACGAGCAGGCGGACGGATTGACGATGAACTGCCTGCGGCGCGGCATGCTCAAGCCTTGCGTCAGCTTCGCGACGCTCAACAGCCAACTGGTCCCGGCGGCCTGTGAGAACGACTTCCCGGCCGTGTACACGCAACTGCTGGGGCAGTTGCTGATCGGCCGCCCCGGCTTTCAGCACAATCCGTGTTACGACACCGAGCGAAACCACTACTACGCGTCGCACTGCACGTGCCCCACGAAGATGCACGGGCCGGACGGGACGCAACTGCCGTACCTGCTGCGGCGTTTCGCCCACACCAACGAAGGCAGCTGCGCCGTGCAAGTGTTTTGGAAAGAGGGCGATCCGGTGACGATGGTGCGGTACTATCCGGGCCAGCCGCCGGCGCTGGATGTGTATGCCGGCACGGTCGTCCGCTCGCACCCCATGCCGCCGGCCGGCGGTTGCACGACCAACGTCGAGATCGAGCTGACGGACCGCAACGACGCGTGCCTGGTCACCGGCCACCACAACCTGCTGTTTTGCGGCGACTTCGCTCGTCAGTTTCGGTTGTTCGCCCAGCTGTATCGGATGAAATTGGTCGAAAGCGGTTATCGCGGACCGTGGCCGCTGTAGAGGCTGAAATCCGCCAGAAGCGCGCCGTGCGGGCATCGGACTTGGCCGCCAACAGCGTTGTACGGCCGATGGTCGAGTCTGACCCGTAGCCGAAGTCGCGAGACTTCGGGTGAGCGGCCGAAAAGCCCGAATTCTCACGAATTCGGCTACGGGCCAAAACGGACAGACCTAGCCGCGAATCGTATAGGTCCAGGTCATGTCCTTCGACGCGATCGACAAACAGGCATTGGCGATGTTCATGTCCGCTGTGCGTAACTCGTTGACTGCTTTCGCCTTAGCCGCTTGCCTGCCTTTTTGCGGGCAACCGCGCAGACGCTGGAAAACTCGATTGCTACAATCTTCCAGCTAAAGTTCCACAGAGGATGAATCCCAAGTCATGTTACGCATTGTATTGATCCGTCCCGGTTCCACGGAGTTCGATGAACAAGGACGAATTAAGGGCACCTTGGACATGCCGCTGAGCGAGAAGGGCGTGCAACAAGCGGAGCAGGCCGCGGAAAGTCTGTCCCACGCCCAGATCGAAGTCGTCTACTCGGCACCCTGTCAGTCCGCCCTGCAGACCGCCGAGATGGTCGCCGACCGGCTGGAGGTGAAAGTCAAGCGTATCGACAACCTGCACAACCTCGATCACGGGTTGTGGCACGGCAAGCTGATCGAAGAGGTCAAGCAGTGCCAGCCGAAGGTCTACCGGCTGTGGCAGGAGCAACCCGAGGCCGTTTGCCCGCCGGAGGGCGAGACCGTGGCGGCCGCCCGGCTGCGAGTCCAAAAGGCGCTGAAGCGGTTGCTCAAGAAGCACAAGCGAGGCGTCGTGGGCATTGTGGTTTCCGAACCGCTGGCCAGCATCGCGCGCTGTTGTTTGCGGGGCGGCGACTTGGGAGACTTGTGGAAGTCGGAATGCGACTTCGGCGCTTGGGAAAACATCGACATCGAACCACCGGCCGAAGCAGCCGAGCGGGCAGGCGAAGGATAGGCCATGACCATCAGGAAAAAACGCGGGGTTCCCGAGGGGTTGTGGCTGCGGTGCCCCGGTTGCCAGGCGACGCTGTTCCGCAAAGCGGTGTACGAGCGGCAGAGCGTGTGTCCGGAGTGCGGCTACCATTTTTACGTCTCCGCCCGCGACCGGGTCGAGCAAGTGCTGGACGAAGGGACGTTCGAGGAGTGGGATGCGGAGGTCCTGCCGACCGATCCGTTGGGCTTCGCCGACACCAAGAAATACGCTGACCGACTGAAGGCGGAACAGACGCGCACGGGACTGAGCGATGCAGCCCTGACGGGCGGTGGGATGATCCGCGCTCGCCGCGTGGCCCTCGGCGTCACCGATTCCGCGTTCATCATGGGCAGCATGGGCTCCGTGGTGGGCGAGCGGCTGACGCGGCTGGTCGAACGCGCCACGGACCAGCGTCTGCCGCTGATCATCATCAGCGGCTCCGGCGGCGGCGCTCGCATGCACGAGGGCATTTTGTCGCTGATGCAGATGGCCAAGGTCTCCGCGGCGCTGGCCCGCTACGACCGGGCCGGCGGCCTGTTTATCTCGGTGCTGACCAACCCGACGATGGGCGGCGTGGCAGCCAGCTTCGCTGCGCTGGGTGACGTAGTCTTTGCCGAGCCCAAGGCGCTGATCGGGTTCGCCGGACCGCGCACGATCAAGGCCACGATCCGCATCGAATTGCCCGAAGGCTTCCAAACCAGCGAATTCCTTTTGGAACATGGCTACGTCGACCGCATCGTGCCGCGCGATAAACTCAAGAGTGAAATCGCGCGCACGATCGACTACTGTGGAAAGTGACGCGCAGGCAGCTTTTCGATCCTTCGTAGCATGGCTCTCCTGAGCCGTGCAGATGACGCCGGTGTTTGGCGAAGAACTGGACGAATCAGGAGAGTCATGCCACCAAAACTCACCACCTCGGACTGTGCCTGCTACTGGGGAGCGGCGTTATGGGCTTGATGGACAAACTGCAATCGCTGTTCGCCAGCGACAAAGTCGACATCAGCATGCGTTTCGACTTGTTGTCGGAAGGCCTGGCGGGCACCATGTCCAAATTCCACAAGGCCCGAGATCGCAAGACCGACCGCATCGTCGGCCTGAAAATCTGCGATTCGGAGAAGACGCAGCTGTTCGAGGCGCGGTTCAAAGAGCTGAACAAGCCCAGCGAGGGCGAGATCGCCAGTTCGTTGCGGCACCCCCGCATCGTCGAGACCTACGAATACGGGGTGACCAGCAAAGACCAGAACTTCATCGTGATGGAGTACGTCCACGGCGTTGGGCTGCACACCCTGGTCCGGCAGCGCGACCCGCGATTGGTGGGCAAGCGAGTCAACTTGATCCGGCAAATGGCAGAAGCCATCCATGCGGTCCACGAGGCCGGTTACATCCACCGCGATGTGTGCCCCCGCAACTTCATCGTGGCGGAGGACTTCGAGTCGCTCAAGCTGATCGACTTTGGCCTGACGCTGCCCGACTTGCCGTCGTTCCGCCAGCCGGGCAACCGCACGGGGACGCCGATGTACATGGCGCCGGAAATCGTCCGCCGCCGGCCGACCGACCGCCGCGTGGACATCTTTGCCTTCGGCGTGTCGGCCTATGAACTGCTCACGTTCGAGCTGCCCTGGCCGCACGCCGAATCGTCCGGCGTCGGGGCGCTCAGCCACGACACGGACGCCCCGGTGTCGATCCTCGAATTGCGCCCCCGACTCGATCCGACGCTGGCCGAGGCCGTCACCGAATGCATGACGCCCAACCGCGATCTGCGGACGCCCAGCTTGGACGCCTTCCTGCGGCGCATTCGTCGCGTCGAAGCGGAAGAAGTGTGACGGGGTCTGGGATTTCCCGCGATCTTTCGCAGTCCCGTTTCCGCGCGGGGCCTTCTGCTACTTGACCAGGACCGCCGCTTCCGCGTTGCGCAGCGTGACCTCGCGCACCGGCAGAGCCAGGGTGCCGTCGACACGCAACGGACGATACTCGCCCGGCAGCTTGTGGACGCTGGCGGTCTCGTCGCCGAACGAGCCGCCGGCGTAGGGTTTGACGAGCACGAGTCCCTTGCTGTAGCGACGCGTGTAGACCTGCTGCCGGACCGCCACGCCCTCGACCAGCCGCAGGTCGTCGAACCAGGCGGTCCCCGACGCGCCGTAGATGCGGAAGTTGATCCGGCCTTCGGCGTCCTCGGCCGTGCGCAGGACCAGTCGCTGTTCCGTCCAGTCCCGCGTACCCGTCCAGGTCAGCATGGCCGTGGGCCCAGCGCCTTCGAAGTCGTACAAATACACCTGAGCGCCGGGGTCTCCGATCACACCGTCCGTCTTGACCCAGGCGATGAGCGTGTAGCTGGTGTGCGGCTTGAGGCGAATCGCGAGCTTGTTGATGTTGTTGATCTGCCGGCCGGGGCTGGTGATGCGGGCCGACGATTGGCCGGAGTGCTTCACGGTCCGATCGATCTCGACCGGCTCGGTGATCGTCCAGCCCAGCGGTTTGCCCTGGGCGTCGGCCTGTTCGAAATCGCCGTTGGCCAGCAGGTTCTCGGCCGAATCGCCGACCGGGTCCGAGGCGTCCAGCAGTTCGTACGGCCCCTCCGGCTCGCCGATGTCGCAGCGCATGGCCGGGAACCAGAGCCGGGTGACGTTCGCGTACGGGTGTCGGCCGAAGCCGAAGTACGTGAAGCGTCCGTGCGCCAACAAGTAGGTGGCCAGCCCGAACAGCTTGTCGTGATCCTGGCTCAAGGGCAGCTTGGGGCCGAACTCGGAGAGTTCCGGGTCGTAGATCGGGTTGTACTGGATCAACTGCACCTTGCCGCGCCGGTCCAACTCGATTGCCCGGTCCAATTCCCGGCGCCAGCGGCTGCGATCCAGGCCGATCGACTCCCAGCCCTCGCTCTGCCGGCCGTCGTTGACCATGGGTGTGGCGTCCCAGCTGTTGCCGAGGATGAGCTTGTCGGGCAGAGCGAGCTTGATCCGGGCAAACAGCATCTGGAGGTCCTGCATCCAGCGGCCGCGGGCCCGCTCCGGGGGCGGGTATTCCCGTACCGCCGCGTTGCGGCCCGCCCCAGCCACGTCCACCGGGACGGTGTCGAAGTAGATCCCGTCGTAGCCCTCGCACAATCGCGGCGCCCACACGCGGGCCATGAACTCCTGGTAGCGGGGATGGCCCACGTTCAGCACAAAGTCGTCGCGTGGCGGACCCCAGAAGTAGATGGGCACGCGGGCCTGGCTCGGCTGGCGGGCCGTGGCCTTGGGGTTCGCCAGCCGGCCGAACTCGGCGTCGTCCACTTGGCCGTCGCCATTGGGATCGTTGCGCGGGTCCCAGCCGGGGCACAGACGACGTTCCAACGGATTGGCCGCGCGCTCCGCGCCCACGTGCAGCGTAACGAATGTATCCTCGGCGAAGTGGGAGAACATGTCCTCCAGAATGCCCGAGCGCGTCAGCCCCCGCTCGACGCAGAAATCGGCCAGCGCCCGAGCCTTGTCCTCCAGCGACTGGCCCGTCGAGGGATGCGGCAGAACAAGCGTCGTGATGAGTCCGTAGTGCATGGTGCGGATGTCGCAGCGGCCCTGCTTGGCCTCGCGGCGGAAGCACAGATCGAGCCAGTCCCCGGCAAACGCCGGATCGCCCGCAAAGTTGATGAAGGTGCGGATCGTAGGCAGATGGTGCGGCAGGGCCCGGACCTCCAGGCGGAAGCACTGAGCGGGCGGCTCCGGCAGCGCCCGGCCCTCCGCGTCCCACACCTGGACCGTCCAGAAGTAAGTCCCGTCGGCCAGTTCCGGTCCGGCGTACTCGGCGACCGGCAGCCACGTCTCGACCCGGCCCGAATCCCACACCGGCGATCCCTCCCCGGCCAAATCGGCCGCGCTGGCCGCGACCCGCACGCGATACGCGCTCTGCGAGGGCACCTCCCAGAAGAACTCGGGGCACGGATCGCGCACGACGGCCGGCGAGGCCCGCCACTCGCAATACAAACCCGACGGCGCTTCGGCCGCCTCCGCAGTGCCAACCACCAGCGGCAACATTCCCAGCCAACTCAGCGGCCATCTCATGGCGAGGTCCCTTCCGGCTGCTTCGACGTTTCCCAGTTGCCATCGTTCGAGAAATATTGTGCGGATTCTCCGTGGCGTAAGCTTCCAGCTTGCGGCAGGTCGTGGCCTCACAAGCTGGAAGCTTACGCCACCTATTTCTCGAACGGTGCCTACGCGGCGTCTGGAACCGATCCAGGCGCGTGGGGCCATCCATCATACCAGACCTTGATCCGTCGCCTGGCTCGCGAACGCCGAAAATCGCGGATTGGTGGCGTTGCTCGTTCCGGACCGGGCGATACAATCTCGGCTAACGAATCGCTTGCAGGAAAGGTGAGAAAATTGTCGCAGACGAAAACCTACCGGCCGTTGACTGTCGAAGAAGTAAACACCCTGACCGGAAACGGTTGCAGTTCGGCGGACTGGTCGTCGGTCCAGGTGGCCGACCCGTTCCTGGCGGTCCGCGTGCGGGAAACCCATTTCTCCGGACAAGTCCGTTTGGGCGCCAACGCCGGTACGGTCACCGGCGGCGGGGGCGTCGAGAAACTCTGCGGCGTCTTTCACGCCTACCTGCACAACTGCACGATCGGGGACGGTGTCCGCATCGCCAACGTCGGCGCCCACATCGCCAACTATGACGTGGGGGACGGGGCCTGCATCGAGGACGTGGGCACCATCGAAACACGTCCCGGTGCCACCTTCGGCAACGGCGTCGAAATCGAACCGCTGAACGAAGGCGGCGGGCGCGAAATCGTGCTCTTCAACCGCCTCGACAGCCAGTTCGCGCACCTGATGTGCGTACACCGCTACCGCCCCCAGTTGATGGAACGGTTGAAAGCGATGGCCCAAGCCGAAGCAGCCCGGGCGCGTGCGGACCGTGGGACCATCGGCGCCGGGGCGAGAATCTCGCACGTCCGCAAAATGATCGACGTCCAGGTGGGCGAGCACGCGGTCATCGACGGCGCCGCGGCACTCGTGTCGGGCACCGTGCTGAGCAGCGCCGAGGCGCCCACGACGATCGGCAGCGACGTGCAGGCCGACCACTTCATCATCGCCGAAGGCACGCAGGTGACCGGCGGAGCGATCCTCAGCAAGTCCTTCGTCGGCCAGGGGTGCCGGATCGGCAAGCAGTTTTCCAGTGAAGGTTCGATGTTCTTCGCCAACTGCGAGGGTTTCCACGGCGAGGCGTGCAGCATCTTTGCGGGCCCCTACAGCGTCACACACCACAAGTCCACGCTGCTGATCGCCGGCCTGTTCAGCTTCTACAATGCGGGTTCCGGCACCAACCAATCCAACCATCTCTACAAGCTGGGGCCCGTTCACGAAGGGAAGCTCGAACGCGGCTGCAAGACGGGTTCCTTCAGCTACATGATGTGGCCCTGCCGCGTCGGGCCGTTCAGCGTGGTCCTGGGCAAGCACATGCGGACCTTCGATACGGCCGACTTCCCTTTCAGTTACCTGGAAGCGACCTCGGAAGGCCGCTGCCTGCTGACGCCCGGATTCAACTTCACCACCGTGGGGACCGTCCGCGACGGAGCCAAGTGGCCCGCGCGGGACCGCCGCCAGGGCAGCGTGCGGCGAGACCGGATTACGTTCGACGTCTTCAGCCCCTTGACGGTGGGCCGGATGATGGTGGGATCCGAGCGGATGCGGCAGCTGCACGAGAAGACGCCCCGGCACGTCGAGACGGTGACGATCAGCGGCGCCGACGTGAAACGGGTGCTGCTCAAGACCGGGCAGAAATTCTATCGTTCGGCCATGCACATGTACTTGTTGGAGAAGGTGGTGGCGCGAGTCGAAGGGGCGATCGCCCGCGGCGCTGCCACGTTGGGGGAGGCACTGGCCGTGTCGCCCGAAGCGGTGTTGAGCGAACAGTGGGTGGACATCGGCGGGCACATGATGCCGCGTGGCCGCTTGGACCAACTGTGCCATGCCGTGGAGGAGGGACGCATCGCCGACTTGGATGCCCTGAACGCCGCCTGGGACCAGATCCTCGCCGCCTACGCCGACGACGAGTGGGCGTGGGTCCGCTGGGCGTACGGCCGGATCTTTGAAAAGCAGTTGGACGATGCCACGCCCGAAATGCTGGCGGAGGTGGCCGATCAACTGAGCCAGGCGCGCGTCAAGTTCCTCAACCTCGTGCTGCTCGACGCCAACAAGGAGTTCGACGCGGCGGTCCAGGTAGGTTTCGGACACGACGGGGAAGGCGGCGACACCGCGGCCGACTTCGCCGCCGTGCGGGGCGACTACGCATCGAACAAATTCGTGCAACAGCTCCAGAGCGAAATCGCGTCGCTGGCGGACCGCGTGGCACGGTTCAAACAGTCGCTGACCCGGTTTGCGGCGTAGTGCGGTACCGCCGCCCGAACAAGAACTGCCTGATCTCCTCGTCCACGGCGTCGTTTTCAGGAGCGAGCCCCAAACGTTCCGGGTTCCTTGCTAGAGTGCCCAGAGCCGCTTCGAAGCGGCTCAGCCGGCGGGCCGCAGTGACCGGCGCGTGCTCTGCCGCATGCAGGTAGTCGCTGCGCAGATTGGCCTTGGCGTTTTCCGTGATGACGACGTGATAGCTCATGCGTCCTGGCGCACATTCAGTTCGCGGCGAAGATCTGTAAAGGCATCGCCCAGCGACTGAACGCGCCCTGCGGCGACATCCTCCAGCCCCAACCGAATCCCGTCGACGGCTTCTTCACGCTCTCGCTTCAGCAATCGCAGCGCGTGCGAAAAAACCGACTCGCGGTTGGGGAAGCGGCCGCTGGTGATTTCTTGCTGAATGAATTGTTCCAGATCGGCTGCTAACGCGGTCATGGCGTATCTCCTGCTCGGATGGTCTCAGAATAACGCGCCGGCGCGACCTTGGCAAGCTGCGACTTCAGAGACGAATCGCCCCGTAGGCATGCAAAGCAGAGACCGATCCCGCGCCGTGCCCGCAGCGGGACGGACGGTGGACTCCCTCCTGGCAGACTTCAGCCGCACTTCAGGCACTGCCAACAAGCAGGCAGTGCCACACAGCAGGGCCACGCCCGTCCCTCCTGGCAGACTTCAGCCGCACTTCAGGCACTGCCAACAAGTAGGCAGTGCCACACAGCAGGGCCACGTCCGTCATCACACTGATGACACGACCGATCGGTTGCCTCGCGAGCCAACATACTCAGGTGGATGTGACCTGCGCGCTTTGTAGGGGGCGCCAGTAGACGCAACCTGCCCAGCCTTTCCAGTCTGAATTTCTTGGATAATCGGCCGCTCCACAACCGGCTCGCCAGTCGATATAAAGTAATTATTCGATTTCGCACCCCAGAACACTGAACACTCGATGTTCGATCATGTTTCGTACCCCAGTATCAGCAAAATCGGCCTCGCGGCCGGTCGCCCACCGGCATAACGTCAACGGTTCGGTTCGCACTCCGACAGTCGTCCCTCGTGTCGCGGACCTGTGCTGCGGAATGGGCGGGCTGTCCTGGGCCGCACATCAGCTTGGTTTGCGCGTCGCGGCGGGCGTCGATCTCAACAAGACCGCGATTCGTACGTTTGCGGTCAATTTTCCATTGGCCACAGCCATTCAGGGCAGCGTCCGGTCATCCAAGGTCTTGCGCCAATGTTCACAGCTGCTGGCGCCACCGGGCGAGCCTCCAGCGCCGTCTGTCATCGTGTCCGGGCCGCCCTGCCAAGGCTTTTCCGCCGCGGGGTCACGGGATCCAGCCGACCCCCGCAACCAGTTGTTGGTTGCAGTGGCGCGTGCCATCGTCGTGCTCAATCCGCAGTGCGCCTTGGTCGAAAACGTGGCGGCGGTGCTTGCGCCCAAGCACGAAGAGCGTCTGAGAAGGTTCGAAGACACGCTCTGTGCGAACGGATTCTCTGTCTTCAAAGTGCTCTTGGACGCAGCCGACTTTG
This sequence comes from uncultured Pirellulaceae bacterium, assembly GCA_964409865.1. Classification (GTDB taxonomy): domain Bacteria; phylum Planctomycetota; class Planctomycetia; order Pirellulales; family Pirellulaceae; genus Anammoximicrobium. Next base: position 4,510 of record CAYPGE010000173.1, on the reverse strand, counting down.
GTGTTCCGCAGAAACGGAAGCGGGCGTTCTTCCTCATCTCTCGGCAAGATATCGGCGAGCATGGATTTCGTTCCCGATTGCGTGGACTTCAGCAGCCGAGACAGAATGTCGCAGCGGCGCTGGGCGGGCTGCCCAAGCCAGCAGTGAGACCTGACGACTATGACGACGAACGCGACTACGGGGTGATTCCGAATCATTTTGCAATGCAGCACTCCCGACGCGTTATGAAGAAAATCGCGTCGCTGCAACCGGGAACCGGGCCGATGTCATATCGTCGACTTGATCCCGCCAAGCCGTCGAACACCCTGTTCTCGGGGCACCGCGCACCGCCTGCCCATTACTCCGAGCCCCGTAGCATTACGGTGCGAGAGGCGGCTCGCTTGCAGGGCTTTCCGGACGACTTTCGGGTTTACGGCTCATTCGCGAATCAGATGGAGCAAGTCACGAACGCGGTTCCTCCACCCTTGGCCGCTGCCGTGCTGGAAGTGTTGCTGGACCTTGCGGGAGTTCTCACGCAATGAGCAAATCGACGAACGCCACGTCACTCGCGGCCAGAATTCGCGAAACGGCGAAGACCCGAGAACCCGTTGAGACGCCGCTGGTGACGGACCAACGTGTGTTGGCTCGTATCACCGACGGAATATACCGCCAGCCTTCCTCCGCGCTCCGCGAATTGATTTCAAACGCCTACGATGCCGACGCAACTGAAGTCATCATTCTGACGGATGCGCCACGTTTTTCCGAAATCGTCGTTCGCGATGACGGCATTGGCCTGTCGCCGGAATCACTCCAGCACTTAGTGGAGCACATTGGCGGCAGTGCAAAGCGGACGGAGGAGGGGGCGGACCTGCAGATCACGGATGAGCGCGATCCCTATCGCAGTCCCGGCGGCCGCCAACTTATCGGAAAGCTCGGCATTGGACTGTTCGCCGTCGCGCAGTTCACTCGGCATTTCCTCATCATCACCAAGCAGCGTGGCGACAGGTTTCGCACCGTGGCCGACATAACCCTCGGCCGGGTTGGCGACGACAAGGAAGTGATCGCGACGGCGCCCGGCGGACAGGAGGAGATTACAACAGGGAGCGCACGCATCTGGACGGAGCGAGCGACCGACGTTGAGTCGCAGACGACTGAGGTGAAGCTCCTTGACTTGCTGCCGAGGACGCGAGCCGAACTTTGCAGCTTTGACAGATGGTTCAAGATCGACTATGAGATTGAAAACGAGGGCAAAGCCCAGACTGCCCCGCCCACCTTCCACATCGGGCGCATGAACCGAGAAAAACCCGACGAACTCCTTGAGGAACCGCGACTGCCGTGGAACGAGAGAGACAAGCCGCGCGTGAAGTTCGAGAAGTTCGTCGCGGCGATTCGCGGTCTGGCCAAGACGGACAAGGAGCGGGTGGACCTCGAGGCCGTATGCGACCGCTACCTGCAGACGCTCTGGACGCTCGCCTTGGCGGCACCCTTGGAGTACCTGGATGGACATCCTTTCGACCTCGCCGCGGACCATGAACTGTTGCTCTATCAGTTGGAGAACAAGACTCGCGGGCAAGCGAAGCGACTCCGGCCCAAGCATGCGGAAACCCCCAGAAAGATTTTGGGCCTGAAGTCTCCTTGCCTTCGCAAGGGAGACCGCTTTGAAGTGTTTGTCGACGGCGTCCAACTGTTTCGCCCCGTCCTGTTTCGCAACCAGCCGAAGACCAAAAACGCCGTCAAGACGCCGCTGCTTTTCGTCGGCCAGTGCCGCGAGGAGTTTGCTGGGAAACCCGTTTCCCTCAGCGGCGGCCCCCTGGAGTTCGAAGCCTACCTATTTTGGACGCCGAAGGTTCTGCCCTCGCAACATCAGGGAATCATGATTCGCGTGGGTAATGCGTCGGGGGCTCCTTTTGATCGAACGTTCATGGGGTATCAGGTGTCTGAGCAGACGCGGTTACAGCAAATCACGGCCGAGATATTCGTCCGTGAGGGCCTCGACGGAGCGATCAACCTGGACCGCGAGTCCTTCAACTACGCCCACCCTCATTACCAATACCTCGTGAAGTGGTTGCACTCGGCACTCCGGCAGTTGACCAATCGCCAAAAAGAAGTCGGCAGCGAACTCAGACGGACCAGACTGGCCGAACGAGGACAGATCGCAACCAAGGAACTTGAGCGATTGGTGCAACAGCGACTCGCCGATCGTGGCGTCGAAGATGTACCCGATGTAGTGCTTCTCGATACGGATCAAGAAACCGAAGCACCTGAGATTCGCGACCAGGGGGCCGTGGCATTGCGGAAGCGGCGTGTCGTCCCTGACTCGAACGCCATGCGGAGAACAGATGCCGGCGTTCAGCGTGCCGAGTTTCTCGAGCGGAAGGCGGTAGCCGTTGCGCAGGTGTTGCACGCGTGGGGCCTAATGGACTCACTCTCTTTTGATGAGCAGGAAATGCTCATTCGCGACATCCTCGAAGTTGCCCTGGTTGACGTCGACCAATGAACACAGATCGTTCTGACCTTGCGGACGATATCGTCCCTGCTGCGATTCCTGAGCACATCGCTCCCGCGCTGGACGAGTTCCTGCCGTGGCACAAAGTCCGCAAGCAGTTCATTCGCCAACAGCAGTGGAATGAATTGACCGGACGACTGGTGACGCGGTATCTCAAACTGCAGACGGAGCAGGCCGACTGGTCGGTGGACGAGGAACCTGAAGCCGGCCTGGATCCGTCTTCCGTTGTTCCAGAATCCGTCCGTATCGACCGACCTCTGAGTTGTCTGGTAATACCGGGCGACGACCTCCTCGATTTGCGTTCCTTGTGGAAAGCTCTTTGCGACCGCGGATGTTGGATTCGCTATCTCGGCTTCAACGAACGACAGGGGTCTTCTCAACGTGGCACGCGCGTTCATGTGGCCAACAATGAAGTCACGTCGCTGCCTCGCGTCGACCGTCAGTCGCAGGTGCTGGCAGACAGCTTTCAGTCCATTGCCAGACACAATAGCAAGGCCTACCACTATCTGAAGAAGTACGGACCGTTCCACATCGTAAACCTGGATCTGTGCGACTCGCTCTTCCCGACCACGTCAAGGCCGCCACACGACTATTTTAGCGCTCTGCACCGGCTCGCGGAGTTTCAGATGAAAAGCCAGACCACGCCGTGGCTGCTTTTCATCACGACCCAGGTCGAACCCGGCGCGGTCAGCTTGCCCGATCTTCACGCACTGTGCCGGCCGACCAGGCAGAATCGGGACAGATTCCCCGACTTTGCGGAGCGCCTCGGCCAGATCGTTCCAGCGCAGGTGTTTTCGCCGCCGAACGGCGACATTGATCTTCGTTCACTTGGCCCGGAGGAAATGGTCCGCGTGTTCGGCGTGGCCTTGGGGAAGTACCTCATCGACTTGGCGGGATCGGCCAGTCCACATTGGATTGTTCAGTTGTTGCCCAGCTATCGCTACGCCATCAATCGTCAACCGTTCGTGGACATGCTCTCGCTGGCGTTTCAGTTCCGTCCCATCTTCCAGCCGCCGATTGATTCAACCGGGCTCTCCAAGATGGCCGTCATGGTTCCCCGCTGTCCTGATGAGCGCGAGTGTGCATTGAAGGTGCTTGCTGCCATCGAACGCATCCGGGATGTCGACGAACTCCTTGCGGCGAATTCTGAATTGAAAACGGAAATGGAAGCCGCAAGCGCAGATTTGCTGGAGGCGGCTGGCTACGATCGCGACAAGTACTTGGCCTGGGTCCGTTCAGGCGAAGGCAGGCCGAGGGATGCAGGCAATGGTTGACGTCTTCTCAAAGGCCAAACGTTCGGATGTGATGTCGCGGATCCGATCGCGAGGAAACAAGGACACGGAGCTTCGGCTGATAGCGATTTTTCGGAAGCATCAGATCGTCGGCTGGCGGCGTCATGTGAAACTGGCAGGCAAGCCCGACTTTGTCTTTCCCGCCGCCCGTGTTGCCATTTTTGTTGACGGCTGCTTCTGGCACGGTTGCCCGCGTTGTTACCGTCGTCCGCACTCAAACCAAGCATATTGGGACGCGAAGGTTCATCGAAACCGCCAGCGAGACAGCGAAACGGACCGGATGCTCCGCAAGCTCGGTTGGCGTGTCGTGCGGCTATGGGAACACGACTTGGTTCAACGGGAGGCGAGCGTGGTCCGGCGTATTCGACATTCAGTTGGCCAAACGCGTGCTGACGCAGATGAACGCAAATGACGGCGCCGGCTGTGCCTCCTCCAACACCATAGCATGTGGTCCACAGCTTCCCTGACGCACGGCAGGCACGTCACTTGTTGAGGGCGAGACAATCATGGACAGGACCTCATCGCGAGGTGCGGATGACTTCAACAAAGGCTGGCCGACGTTGTGAGCCACCACCAGTCGTCCGCCCCACGGTCCTCCCGCCATCGGCTTGAAGGGGCGCACATGGCGTCCGACTACGCAGTTTCTGACAAGAAAGCTCTTGCGCGCTCAGGTGTGACAGACGAATGGCACTAGGTTAAGGATTGGCCGCCCCAGCCGGCCGGTCATCACTTC
>CAYPGE010000172.1:12735-17086 GCA_964409865.1 uncultured Pirellulaceae bacterium | reverse complement strand
CCTGCTTGCCATCCAGGCTGGCGGAAACGGTGGCCTGCGGAGTCGTCGTGGCCGAGGTCTCCAGGCGCAGCACGACCTTGCCTGAGATCGCGGGCGTGATCTGGGCCGAGGTGACGTGAACGGCGGGCACGGTCTCCAGCCAGACCGTCTGCCAGATGCCGGTTACGGGCGTGTACCAAATGCCGCCGGGTTCCAGCACCTGCTTGCCGTGAAGCTGGTATCCCGTGTCGGTGGCGTCGGTGACGCGGACGGTGAGTGTGTTGGAGCCGGGACCGACCGCGCCGGAAACGTCGAAGGAGAACGGCAGGTTGCCGCCCGTGTGGGTGCCGACCTGCGCGTCGTTGACCCAGACCGTGGCCTGGTAATCCACCGCCTCGAAGTTCAGCAGCAGGCGGTGGCCGTCGCGCAGCGGCGGCGCCTCGAAGCTGCGGCGATACCACAGGGCGTCCGCCGGGGTGAGACGTTGCTTCACGCCGGACAGCGCCGACTCGATGGCGAACGGCACGAGGATCTCGCCCGCCCATTCCGCCGGCGCGGCGGTGACGGAATTCGGCGTGACCTGGTAATTCCAGAGGCCGTTGAGGTTGCTCCACGCACTGCGGGCCAGCGCCGGCCGCGGGTATTCCCGCCAGGCGGTTTCGGGCGTGACTTGGGCCCCCCAGTCCGTGAGCATCGAATCGGGCGCCGGCTCCCAGGCTTGGGCCGCGGCCTGTGCGACAAAAACAGCGGCGAGCACAAAGCAGAGTTTCATCGGATTACCTTTCAGGGCTTGGGTGAGCTGCCTATTGGAACGAGTCCCGATTGAAGCTGCAAGATGTCCACCGGTCCTGACCACGCGGCCACGCCTCCGGCTGGCAGCGTTCGAGAAATCACTGTCGCCCCGTCAAAGTAGCCATCACACTCCGTGTGATGATCGGCAAGAGACACTGGACCGTTATTTCTCGAACGCTGCTTACGCGGCGCAATAGCCGAACGGACCCTGGAGCATGACCAATTAGAGGCGATGTCTTAGGCGTCTTGGGAAACGCCGACACGGGAATACGATGTTCACGAGGAGGCACGCGAATGAGGGGCAAGGGAATGGAGGGCAGAGGAATGCAGCGCTCGAGAATACCCTTGCCCAAGATTGCCTTGCCCCTCGATCACGATTGCCGTGGTCGCAAGGCCGCGTTGTAAGGGAGAGACGGCGACAACGAGCACCAGTCGCCGGGCCATTCATCATCCGCAGAAGCCCGGTTTCCTGAAAAAGCCGGGCTTCTGTTTGCGCGGCGACTACTTCTTGACCGTGGCCCTGATCTGGGCCCTCTCTGCGGCGGTGAACTTGCTGTTGGCCACGGGGCCGGGGCGGTACACGGGCTCGAACTGGCTGGGCTTGGGTTCGACCACCGGGATCACGAAGACTTCCTCGCCGCGGGCGTCCTGTTCCAGCTTGCCGCCCGAGCGCTGCAGCGCCTGGCGGACGAGCTTCTTGGAGACTTCCACCAGCGTCGGGAAGTCGTACGGCGTGTGGCTGAACTTGCCTTTCGGATCCAGCGCGGACGTGAATCGTTCGGGCAGCTTGCTGTAGCCCACCGTGGTGAACAGCACGCCGCCGGAATTCGCCGGGTTACAGTCGCTGTCCTGGCCGCAACGCGTCGAGATGATGATTGTCTGATCGAGGTCCTGCTTGCCGTACAACAGGCCCATCAGAACATAGGCTCCGTTCAGCTTGACGTCGATACTGAACTGGCCTGCGCCGCCGGGACCGCTGCACAAGCCGTGGGTATGCGTGCTGGATTTGTGGTACTTGTCTTCGATCAATTGCCACGTCTGTTCCCAGTTGTCGGGATTGTCCTTGGCCCAGCGGACCACGTCGCGGACCATTTCGGCGTATTGGCATTCCTGGGGAATACACTTCAGCGCGGCCGCGACGATCTGCTCGAGGTCGTCCGTGAAAAACGCCTCGGCGTACAACCCGCCGATGAACTGGCCGGCGTAGACGCCGTCGCCGTAATTCATCAGCCGGCCGAATTTCTCGCCCAACTCGATCACCAACTGCGGCATGCCCGGCGCGATCAGGCCGCTGTAATCGGCTTCGATTTGGTAGTCGATGTCGTCGGCGTGCTTGTTGACCTGCGGATGGCCGCTGTCGGGCGGCGCAATGCCGCTGCGCAGGTTGTCGCGGCCGGCCTTGTTGGCGTGCCACAGCGGATAGCCGCTGTTGGCAAAGTCGATGCCGGCCTGGCGGATCGAGCAGTCCAGGCCGTGCTGGTCAAGCGTTTGCAGGAACGTCATCTCGACGTAGATGTCGTCCTGATGGAACTGGTTGATCAACTTCGCTTCCCATTTCGGCATTTTTTCCGCGGGCAGAATCTCGCCCTTGACGCGGAACTCGGTCGGGCCGCCCCAGCCGACGCCCGCCATCTGGCCGATCCAGCCGGCCTTCATCTTGTCCTCGTAGACTTTGACCGGCAGCCGCCGCACCTGCTGAGCCGCCGCCCAGCGAACCACGCTGAGCGTGACGCACAAAGCCACCAACAGTAAGATCCGATTTCTCATGTCGCACCTCGAAGGCAGAAACAGGGAAGACTCAAAATCAAGACCATTGTATCCGAGCCACAGACCCATCGCCTATCGGCGACGGCGATTCTTGCGTGAGTTCTTTTCTCGATCAGAAAGAAAGAAGGCTGACAGAAAGATGGTGTGACAGAAAGATGAGAAGACCAAGAGCGTCACTTGAACAGTTCTTCATTTTTCTGTCACCCCATCTTTCTGTCAGCCTTTCCTCCCTTTTTTCTGAACACTCGACAGCCGTTTGCCCTGAATCAGTCCGCCGGCCCGCAGGCGCCCAGCGTCAAACTTGCGGTGGGCTTGCGTCTCTGTTTGTCGGCCGGATGATGGTATTGCCAAGCCAGGGGTGGATCGCCGTTGGATTCGGCCGCGCCGGGCGTCGCGGGCAATTGGATTTGCGCGGACGTAAGCGGCGTGCTGAGTTGCCGAGCGGCGGCGGGCAGCAAGCGGTAATCGTGCTGGGACGGGGCGGCAAACGGCGATGAATCGAAACGGCGGATGACGTTGGTTGCCGGGTCGAGGGCCGTGTCTTCGAGGCCGGTGAACATGCCGCCGAGCCGGTTGTGTCCGCCCGACGCGTTGTTCAGACTGGCCCCGGACCGGGCCGCGATCAGCTTCTGTCCGTTCTGGCGGCGGCCGCCGTCCCAGACGAGGTTGCCCATCAGGCGGGCCTTCGCCTTGGGGGCCGACAGTTCGACGACCGGCGAAATGAACGGTGTGACGATCGTGTTGAACAGCAAGTGCAGCGTGCCGTCGTGCTCCTTGCCGCCGTCCTGGCCGAAATGGATCACGCCGCGGTTGCCGCGGCAGTCGGGGTTCTTGACGATGATGTTGCCCAGCAGCACCGCGTGGCTGTCCGCCGCGGCGGTGTCGGCGGCGTCGACCAGGTCGAACTCGCGGTTGGCCGAGTCGTGAATGTAGCAGTACTCGATGCGGTTATGGTGAACGCGACTCTTAACGTTGTGGCCCGTCAGGCTCGCATGGACTTCGCAGGCGCGGAGCGTCACGCTGGTCCCGCCCAGGTACAGGTTGTGATTGAAGCCCGGATCGGCCGGATCGCCGTTGTGGTGGATCTCGCAGGATTCGATCAGCTGGTTCACGCCCCGTTGCTGGCTGCCGTCGCCGTTGGACATGATGCCCATGTCGTTGTCGTGGATCGAGCAGTGGCGGATGGTGACGTGGTTGGCCTGGTTGATTCGCACGCCGGCCCCGTTGTGGCTGTCGTTGTGGGCGCCGCACAACTCGAAGCCTTCCAGCACGCAGTGGTCCGTGCCCGCGTTGAACTGGAAGATCGCCCGCGGCGTGCTGCCTCGGCCGCTGTAGTCGAAGCCGCGACCGTCGACCTTGACCCGCGGCGAGCCGGCGGCGGGAACGGCGCGGAACGTCAACCGTTCCTGGCGAACGTACACGGCCGTCTGCTCGTAAGGCTGACCGCCGGCGCGGGAATGCACCAGGATCACATCGCCGGGCCGGGCTTGAGCGTTGGCGTCCTCGATCCGCGTGAACGGCTTGCCGGGACCGACCTCCAGCGTCGCCGCCGGACCGGGCGCGGCGAGCAGACACCCGGCCAGCAGCATCGCCGCGGCCGCGGGGCAAGGAGTGCCGAGGCAGCGTAACGGCAACAACGGGCGAACGAGATTCGTCATGGGCATGGCCGACTCCTGGTCACTGGGGGAGATCCGGTAAGCGGCGTTCGGGAAATGGGTGTTCGAGAAATAGATGCAGGGGGTTTTCCGCCTATCATCGCACGGAGTGTGACGGCTCCTGGTCTTTTTGCTGATCATCACACGGAGTGTGATGG
>CAYPGE010000172.1:0-12635 GCA_964409865.1 uncultured Pirellulaceae bacterium | reverse complement strand
CGGAGTGTGACGGCTCCTGGTCTTTTTGCTGATCATCACACGGAGTGTGATGGCTCCTGGTCTTTTTGCTGATCATCACACGGAGTGTGATGGCTACTTTGACGGAGTATGAGGGCTGTCTTGGCGAGGCAACGGTTGTTTCTCCAATGCTGTTCACTGTCCTGTCGCCGCGTCAAAAACGACGGCACCAAGCGTTCAGCCTGATGTCTGCGAGGGCGCCTGTCAATCGCCCTTCGTCACGGCGAGTCCATTCGCGCCGCTTTCGGCGTGGTGCGGAGCCGGAAGTTCACTTGCCGATGCAGAACCGGCTGAAGATGCGGTCCAGAATGTCTTCCGTGTAGACGGCGCCGACGACTTGCGCGAGTTCATCCAGCGCCACACGGACTTCGGCGGCCACAAGCTCTTCGCCGGCGGCGTTGGCGGCCGCTTGCCGGGCACGCTGCACAGCGCCGGCGGCTTGCCGCAGGCTTTCGCCGCAGCGGAGGACCGTACCGGCGACCACGTCCGTGCTCTTCAGCCCGTCGGCGATGCACCGGTAGATGGCCTGCCGCAACTCGGCAAGGCCCGCCCCCGTCAGGCTGCTCGTCTGGACGGCGTCCAGGTGCAGGTCCGTTGATCGCAGGCCGTCGGTCTTGGTCAGGACCAGGATGCGACTGGCCGGCGGCGGCGTTGCCAGCATTTCCCGTTCCCAGGCGTTCAGGTGCCGGGTGGCGTCCAGGCAGAACAACTGCACGTGGGCCTGGCCTGCTTGCTGCCCCGAGAGCGTTTGCGCAGCCTCGGTCAAGGGGCCGCCGGCGCCGGTTTCCCAGCCGGCTGTGTCGATCAGCCGGCACTGCAGGGAGTGGATGTTCGCCGGCCGCGCGAGGTAGTCGCGAGTCGTGCCCGCGTGCTGCGAGACGAGCGCCGCCGGCTCACCCAGCAGTGCATTCATCAAGCTGCTCTTGCCGACATTCGGCCAGCCCATCAGGACAACGCGAAACTGCTCGTCGGCGTGGCCTCGCGACGAAACTTGCGCTGCCAGTTGCGCGATTTCGTCCGACGATTCGTCCAAACGGCGGCGCAGGTCCTCCGCCGTAATGAACTCGATATCCTCATCCGCGAAGTCCAAGCCGGCCTCGACGTGCGCCAGCAGGTCCATCAGCCGGTCCCGCAGCCGCTGCAAGGGTCCCGCCAGGCCGCCGGCCAGCTGTCGGAGAGCGACGTCGAGTTCGGTGCGGCTGCCGGCGTCGATCACGGCCAGCACCGCTTCGGCTTGCGTCAAGTCCAGACGGCCGGCCAGGAAGGCGCGCAGCGTGAATTCGCCTGGCGCAGCCAGCCGGGCGCCCGCCTGGCAGACCGCGCGCAGGATTGCCTGCAGCAGCGGCGGCGAACCGATCGTGTGCAGTTCTGCGACGCTCTGCCGCGTGTAGCTGCGCGGTCCCGGCCACAGGTAGAGATCGCAAGGCACGTCACCCAGCGGATCGCCCACCGAAAGCGATCCCGGCAACACGGACGCAGCGGAGACGGCGGCGGGTTCGGTGCCACTGCCGCTGCGAAAGCACGCCGCCAGGCACGTCACGACCTGTGGACCGCTGAGCCGCACCACGCCGCGATACGCGCCTCCCGGTACACAAGCCATGGCCGCGATCGTGTCGTCGACGTTCACGTCCGTCTCGCAGGGAATGGGGCGCTGCTGGCGCCGCTTCTGGTTGGTGACTTCCGCGTTCCGGAACGCGGCAGGTAGGCCGGAACAAGTCTGCGCAGTTCCGGCAGGGTCAACCGCCAGAAAACCACAGGAATTCCGCCGGAACCGCTGGGACTTGTTCCGGCGTACTCTCTAGTGCGTCGACCGCGGTTCCTCCTCCGTGATTTCGCTCATCTCCTTGAGTTCTTCGATCAGCAAGCGGATTTCGTTTTCGTATTCGCTGGACATGTCGCCCTTGACCAACTGCCGGAGGAAGGCCGACGCGCCGTCCTTGACCAGGTTGGCCGATTCGGCACTCTGGAAGCGCATCTGCGGGTCGGGGGCAATCAGGTTGCGGCAAAAACTCATCAGCAGCTCGTTGCAGGTCACCTCGCCGGGCAGAATCCACGGCAGTCGCTGGGGGAGCATCCGCTTGGCTTCGAGCAGTTCCCGGTAGGTCTTCAGCCCGGCGAACGGCTGGCAGCCGGAGAGCATCTCGACCAGCACGTAGCCCAGCGAAGCCAGGTCGCTGCGCGGAGTCATGTCGCCGCCGTCGAGCACTTCGGGCGCGGCGTAGGACGGGGTGCAGGTGCGGATCGGCGGAGGCTTCTCGAGTTCGAATGCGGAACCGATGTCGATGATCTTGGCATTGCCCGTCCGCTTGAGCATCACGTTCGAAGGCTTGATGTCGCCGTGAACGATGCCCTCGCGGTGCAGCGAGGCCAAGGCCATCAAGCATTCCTTGACGATGGCCACCGCCACGCCCGGTTTGAATCGCGTCTGCTCCGGCCCCGCGGTCGCGATGACATTGTTGATATAATCCCAACGGCGAACGCTGACGCGGCCCTTGACTCGAGCCAGCGTCTCCTTACCCAGCAGGCGACGAATATCATAGCCGTCCACCCACTCCATCAACATCACGCGGATCCGGTCGTGATCGACGAAGTTCAGCACGGTCAGCAAATTGTCCTGCTGGATCCGCGCGACCAGCGCGGACACGTGGGCGATGCGCTGCATGGCTTCGTCGTAGGCCCGCGCGTCCTCGTATCGTTCGGGCGCAAACATCTTGACGGCCACGGGCACCGTGAACCCGTCCGCACCGCGATGCTCGGTCAGGTAGACCACGCCTTGTCCGCCCGCACCCAAGCGGCGCGTGAAGTGGTGATGCACGGTCCAGGGAAAGTACTTTGACTTGAGCAGACTTTGGTAGCGAGCCACCAACTCCGCGTCGGCATCGGGTCCGTCAGGGCGACCTCGTGTCATTGTGGCGTGAATGTCATGATGCGTGGTTGTCAGCATATTCGTATTTCGGAAGGTGTTCCGGGTGGGAGGTGTCGAGCCGCCCGCGGGCAGCCGTGGCACCATTCGAGACGCAGGCACATTCGCAAGCGTTCAGCGACTTGCCGAAGTCCCCTGAACTCGTGCGAGTGCGATATGATAGTCGGCATCGAACCGGGAAGTCCAGCCGAAATTCAGTTTTCTCATCGCCGCAATAGCGAAAAACGGTTTTGGGGTCCAAGTCGTCCTACAAGTAGCCATCACGCAAAGTAGCCATCACGCTCCGCGTGATGATCGCAGACAAGAACTGGCCAGTCATGGATCGCCGATGCCTAATCCGTAGCCGTCGGCTGGTTGAACAACCGTACCACGAGAAGGAGTGTCCGAAATGAATCGCGCATACGTCCGTTTTGCCCTTGGATTCTGCTTCCTTGTTGTGTTGGCCTGCCTGGGCCGGATCTGGCAGAGCTTTGCGGCCGATCAGCCGGCGAATCCGTCCCCCGCAAACCAGCCGGCCCCGAAAATCGCGGACGCGCAGACCCTGGGCGGCCCCGACCGATATCTGACGTACTTGAGCACGGATAAGCCCCTCTACCGGGCTGGCGAGACGGTCTTTGTCCGCGGCGTCGTTCTGCACCACGCGCATCGCCGGCCTCTGCCCGCCGAGGAGCAGACTCCCGCCGTGATGGAAATCCGCGGCCCCAAAGGTGACGTGGTGGCGTCCGGACAGGTGGTTTCCGAGGATAGCGTGCTGGGATTTCAGTGGACGGTGCCCGATGGCCAGGCAGGCGGCCAGTACACGATCAAGGCGAGCTTTCCCTTTACCGGCTATGCTCCAGCCGAGCGCAACTTCGACATCCGCGCGTACCGGGCACCCCGCTTGAAAACGCAGATCCAATTCCTTCGCGACGGCTACGGTCCGGGCGACGACGTGGCCGCTACGTTGCACGTCACGCGAGCCGAAGGCGGTGTTCCCGCCGGGGCGCCGGTTACGGTCATCGCGCGGGTCGACGGAGTGGAAGTCTTCCGCGGGCCGGCGAAGGTCAACGCCGAGGGCCTGTGCGTCGCCCGCTTCCAGTTGCCGCAACAGATGGCGCGCGGCGAAGGCGTGCTGGCCCTGGCGATCGAAGACGGCGGCGTCCTGGAGACGGCCACCAAGACGATCCCCATCCTGCTACAGACGGTGGACTTGACGCTGTATCCCGAAGGCGGCGAACTGGTCGCGGGACTGCCCAATCGCGTCTATTTCGAGGCTTTTACCCCGGCCAAAAAGCCCGCCGATCTGGCCGGCGTGGTCGTCGACGCCAAAGGCAAGGAAGTGGCCCGGTTCCGCAGCGAGCATGAGGGCCGCGGCCGGTTCGCGTTTACGCCGCAGGTTGGCGGCAAGTACGCCCTGAAGATCACTCAGCCTTCCGGCATCCAGACCCAGTATTCGCTGCCGGACGTAAAACCGGCGGGCGTCGTGCTCCAGGCCGAGAAGGACGTTTACGCCGCGGATCATGCGGTGCGACTGGCCGTCGGCTGTGTGGACGCGGGCCGGCCGCTGCACGTCTCGTTGGCCAAGCGGGAGACGATTCTCGCGGCGACCGAAGTGAAATCGGCCGGCGTGCCGGCCGATGGGCTGCAGAAGATCGAATTGCCGTTGAAGCCCGATGATCCCGACGGCGTGCTGATCGCGACGGTCTGGGGGCCCGACGGCTTGCCGCTGGCGGAACGGCTGGTGTTTCGCCAGCCGCGCAAGACGATCGGCGTCAAGATCACCGCCGACGCTCCGCAATACGTGCCCGGCGGCAAAGCTCGGCTCACGCTGCAAACGACGGACAAGGACGGCAAGCCGATCGACGCGGTCGTCGGCGTCACGGTCACGGACGATAGCGTCCTGGAAATGATCGAACGCCGCGAGCAGTCGCCGCGGTTGCCCGTGATGGTGCTGCTGGAGAGCGATGTCCTGGAATTGGCCGATGCGCGTATGTATCTGGACCCGGACAACGAACAGGCGCCGCGGGCCGTCGACTTGCTGCTGGGCACGCAAGGCTGGCGGCGATTCGCCTTGGTGCGCACCGAGGAATTGCTGCGCGAGCACGGCGACGCGGGCCGGCGCGCTCTGGCACTGCGGATCGTCACGATGCGGGAAATGATGCGGTCCGGCGGGGCGTTCGGCGGCGGCTTCCCGATGGCGGATGGAGCGGCGATGGGCGTGCCGCTGGCCATGCCGGAGGGGGCCGCCATGCCGCCGGGGCTTGCGATACCCGGCGCTCCGGCGGGGCTTCCCATGCCGGCCGCGGCGCCCGGAGCGCCCTTGGCGAACGAGGCTGAGCCGCCGGGTGCCGAAGCCATGATGGGAGGATTGGGCAATCCCGCGCCGACAGACGGGCCCGCCGAGGCGAAAGAGGCCGATGCCGAGCAGATCGCAGCCGAATCGCCGCCCCCGCTCGCATCGCGGCCCGCCCGCCAAGAAGAGGCCGGCAAACGCCGGAAAATGGCCGAAGCCTTGGAGCAGGCTGCTGCAGCCGAAGAACCGCTGGTCGCAGACGAAATGAGGGCGATCCGCAACGATTTCGTGCCCGTCCGCATCTATGCCCACCAGGTCCGCAGCCATCGCCAGCCCGGCGAGAGAATCGACTTTACGGAAACGCTCTTCTGGCACGCCGGAATTCGCACCGGCCAGGAGGGCACGGCCACGATCGAGTTCGGCTTGAACGACGCGGTGAGCAGCTTTCGCGTGTTTGCCGACGCATTTGCAGGCGGCGGCGAACTGGGCAGCCAGACACTGCAAATCGAGTCCGTCGAGCCGTTCTACCTGGAGCCCAAGCTGCCGCTGGAAGTCACGATGGATGACGTGATCCGGGCACCGATCGGCGTGGTGAACGCCACGGACGCGGCATTGGAGGGCACGGCGATTCGCATCACCGCCCAAGCGGCGCAGAAGATCGAATCGGCGATCCCGCCATTTGCCATCCAACCGGGCGGGCGCGCTCGGCAGATGATGCGCGTCCGCGTGGGCAAGTTCCACGGCCGCGCCGAATTCACGCTGTCGGCCAACGCCGGAGCGTATCGCGACGAAGTCACGCGCTCGATGATGGTCAAACCGCTGGGCTTCCCGATCGAGGATGGCGCCGGCGGTTTGCTCGGCCCTGGTGACACGGTGTCGCGCGAGTTCACGATTCCCGCGGATCTGGTGCCGCGCAGCCTTGCGGCGCGGATCGTCGTCTATCCCACGCCGCTGGCCAGCCTGACGGAAGCCCTGGAGCGGCTGATTCAAGAGCCGTGCGGCTGCTTCGAGCAAACCAGTTCCACCGTCTATCCGCTGGTCATGGCCCAACAGTATTTCCTGTCGCACCAAGGTGTCGATCCGTCGCTGGTCGAACGCAGCGGCGACATTCTGACCAAGGGCTACGAGCGGCTGTTGGGGTTCGAGTGCTCTAGCGGCGGCTTCGAGTGGTTCGGCAGCGATCCCGGCCATGACGCGCTGACCGCCTACGGCCTGCTGGAGTTCACCGATATGGCCACGGTCCGGCACGTCGATCCGGCCGTGCTGCAGCGCACGCGCACGTGGCTGCTCGCTCAGCGCGACGGCCAGGGGGGCTATGCTCGCAAGACGCACACGCTGCACACGTGGCTGGCCGAGCCCGAAGTGGCCAACAGCTACAACACCTGGTCGCTCTTGGAAGCCAAAGTAGAAGGCGATCTGGCGACGGAAGTCGCTTGGGTTCGCGACGCGGCCGAGCGGACGCAAAACACCTACGTCATGGCCCTGGGCGCGAACGTGCTGTTGCTGGGTGGGGAGTCGGACGGCGCCAATCGCCTGTTGGACAAACTGGCGGGCAGACAGACGGAGGACGGATCGCTGACGGGCGCTACGACATCGGTCGTCGGCAGTGGCGGCGACGCCTTGACGATCGAGACCACGGCGCTGGCCGTCCTGGCATGGCTCAAGAGCCCTCACTACGTCGAGAACGTGGAAAAATCGATCAAGTACCTGGCCGAGAGCTGCAAAGCCGGACGGTTCGGCTCGACGCAATCCACCGTCTTGGCGCTGCGGGCCATCGTGGCCTACGACCAGTCGCGGGCCAAGCCCAAAGCGCCGGGGACGTTGCAGTTGACCGTCGACGAATCGCCCGTGGGCCAGCCGGTCGAATTCACCGCCGACACGCAAGGGGCCATCGAATTGCCGGACGCCACCGCGTCGTTAAGGCCCGGCAAGCGTCAGGTGCAGATCCACATGACCGGCGGCTCGCAGATGCCGTACTCGGCTACGCTCAAGTATTATCGCCTGAAGCCCGATTCGTCCGAGGCCTGCAAAGTCCACTTGGAAGTCGCGTTGCGTGACCGGGAAGTCGAGGAGGGCGGCGTGACGGAAGCGGCCGTGGCCGTGGTCAACCGCACCGGCGAGACGATTCCCATGCCAGTGGCGATCGTCGGCGTGCCGGGCGGCTTGGAAGTCCGCCACGACCAGCTCAAGGAACTCGTCAAGGCCGGCAAGATCGCGGCGTATGAGGTTTTGGGGCGCGACGTCGTCTTGTACTGGCGGGCACTCAAACCGGAGGAGCGCGTCGAGCTGCCGATCAGCCTCATCGCCGCCGTCCCCGGAACCTACACCAGCCCTGCCAGCCGCGCGTACTTGTACTACACCGACGAGCACAAGCACTGGGTGGAGGGGATGAAGGTGGAGATCCGGGCCAAAGGCTGAGCAGGTTCCGAGAAACAACGGTCACCCCGTCAAAGTAGCCATCACACTCCGTGTGATGATCGGCAAGAAACACTCACACTCCGTGTGATGATCGGCAAGAAACACTAGCAACGATGGCCGAAACAAGTTCCCCAATCTCACACCTATGGCATAACTACAAAAGAAATGAGGATAGCTGACAGAAAGATGGAGTGACAGAAAAATGAAATGCTAGGACAGGTAGAAACGCAGGTCTAGACTCATTTTCCTTACGCTCTCCGTTCCTCATCTTTCTGTCACCCCATCTTTCTGTCAGCTGCTTCGACTATTTTCTGATGGATCGGGAAGTCATTCCGATTGATGATGGGGGGACGAGTTTCGAGTTTCGGATTTCGAGATTCAGATTTTGGGCAAGAACAAAAAAACGGCCAAGCCGGCCCTGAGCCGGCTTGGCCGATCCATCGAGGAGAGTCAAACAAACACAACCCGTTCAGCCCTTCCGTGCTGGCCGGGCAGGACGGAATCCCCAGACCGTGCCTGCGGCCAGCCATATTCCCGGCTATTTCCTGCGGAACGTGCTCGTCTTGTGGCTGGCCGGCACAATTTTCACCGTTCTGCCAGATCCCTTGGCCGACGCCTGCTTGGAGGACTGCGGTTCGGCGGCCGGTTTCGGAGCAGGCAGTTTTCTTTCGATCTTCTCCGCCTTTTCCGGCTCCTCCGCCTCCTCCACCTCCTCCACCTCCTCCACTGCCTCCACGGGCATTTCTTCCGGCATCAAGGTCTCGTACGATGCCGCGCAGCTATCGCAACCTTCATCGTATCCGACGTCGCAGCCGGCGTCGCAGCCACCCGCTGCGTAGCGGTAGCCCCACAGGTGCGCCAATCCTTGCAAGGGATTCCAGCACCCGTAGTATCCGTCGCATCCGCCACAGCTGGTCTCGCCGCAAGCATCGCACGGATCGCCGCAGGCTGGCGGATCGCTAATCCACTCGCCGCAATACACGTCCCCGCAGCCGGCGCCGCAGGTAAGTGCGTTTTTCGCACGGGTCCACAACCAGGGATGATGGCACAGGCCCGGTTGGCACTCGCCGCAAGTCTCATAGCCGACGCCGACGTCTCCACAGCTGTCGCAGCCCCCTCCGCCACCGCAGGCCCCGTAATGGGACATAGAACAACAACCGCTCGACAAGAGCCCGCCGGCCAGGAGCAGGAAGCCGTACGCAAATCGCTGTAACATCGTTCCTTCCTTTCGATTCCCGTCTTCGAATCCCATGAAGCCTGGGTGAGGCACACTTTTTTATCGGCCGCGCAATCGGCGGAATCGAGAAAATCGTTGCAACTGACAAAGTTTTCCCAGAAAGCCAAGTCGCCCAGATCTCTTCGGCGTCTGCTAGCTTGATCCTCGCGTCAGCGACCGCGACGGATCTCGCCAAAGCATGCATAAGGCTCGCCCCAATTGGCGTTTACGGCGAGTTGCTTTCTCTGAGAGCAGGGGCTAAGATCTGCCGTTGGCCAGACGGCCGATGGAGCAAGTTGCAGAAATCCACGTGGGCGAGTCTCAGGAGCCTGAATCATGACAGCACCCCAGTCGTCCCGCCGCCAGTTTTTGAGAGCCTCGTCGCTGACCGTCACGGGCGCTGCTTTGGCTGCGTGCAGCCGTCTGACTCGCGTGGCTCACGCGGCCGGGAATGACGAAATCCGTGTGGCGGTCATCGGCTGTGGCGGCCGAGGCACCGGGGCGGCGGCAAACTGCCTGGAAGCGGACGCGGCCGTCAAGGTCGTGGCGCTTGCGGACGCGTTCCAAGACCGCCTCGATAGCGCGCTGAAGATGCTGAAAGAGAAGTTCGGCGAGCGAATCAACGTGCCTCGGGATCGTCAATTCGTCGGCTTGGAAGCCTACCGGCAAGCGGTGTCGACGGACGTGCATTTGGTTGTCATGGCCACCCCTCCCGGTTTTCGCCCCGCGCAATACGCGGCGGCCATCCAGGCGGGCAAGCACGTGTTCATGGAAAAGCCGTTGTGCGTCGATGCGCCGGGCTTCCGATCCATGATGGAGACCAACAAGCGGGCCGACGAACAGGGCCAGAAAGTCGTCGTGGGCCTGCAACGCCATCACCAAAGCCGCTACCTGGAGGGCATGCGCCGCATTCACGAGGGCCAGTTCGGCGACATCGAGTTGCTGCGCGTGTACTGGAACGGCGGCCCGATCTGGATCAAGCCGCGCCAGGAAGGCTGGACGGAAATGGAATACCAGATCCGCAACTGGAACGTGTTCCGCTGGCTGTCCGGCGATCACATCTGCGAACAGCACGTCCACAATATCGACGTGGGCCTGTGGGCGATGGGCGGCCAGCACCCGGTCGAAGCGAACGGCATGGGCGGACGCGAGAAGCGCAAAGGCAAAGACCAGGGCCACATCTTCGACCATCACGCGGTCGAGTTCACGTTCGCCGACGGCAGGAAGATGTTCAGCCAATGCCGCCAGATGTCGGGCGTCATGAACAACGTCTCCGAATCGGTCCACGGGACCAAAGGCGTCTGGAACAGCGACGACCAACGGGACAACGGGGACAATCCGTACCTCCAAGAGCACATCGACTTGATCGCCGCCATCCGTTCCGGCGCCAAGCTGAACGAAGGCTGGCACGGCGCGGTCAGCACGATGACCGCCATCTTGGGTCGCATGGCAACCTACAGCGGCCAGGTCATCCAGTGGGACGACGCCGTGCAGAAGGGTCCGCGGGAAACGCCCGAAGTGTTGGCCTTGGACGCCAACCCGCCGGTCCTGCCCGACGCCAACGGCCTGTACGATCACGCCGCGCCCGTGCCGGGGGAATACAAGCCCTTTTGAGTTTTTCTGACCAAAATACGAGAGCAGGAATCGTGTTCCTCCTTATATTCCATGAGCACCGCGTCGCTTCCCAAGTGTAACATGGACAATTCGGAGACCGGATGTTGTCCACGCTTTGATCCGGCCCCCTGGGACGGACAGGAGTTCGCGTTCCACGAGCGGCTGTTCGTGCGTGCGACGACGATCAATTTCATGCACATCCCGTTGAACATCGGTGCCATGTTCAAACGCACGTGGAGCAAGATCCAGGAAGCGGGTGCGGCCGCGACGGACGAATACCTGATGCTGTCTACCGACCCGTCGCCTTGGCGCGGCGAGCATTTCTTCGCCGTCACCAAGGACGTTCCCAACGCTGAAATGGTGCGGCTGTCGGGGAACTTCCTGACGAAAGTCTTTGAAGGCCCCTTCCGGGACGCGGGAAAGTGGGCGCGAGAGATGGCACGCTACGTGGAATCGCAGGGCAAACGCATGCGCAAACTATACTTCTTCTACACCACCTGCCCCAAATGCGCGAAGCACTACGGCAAGAATTACGTGGTGGCGTTCGCCGAGGTGTGAAACGGGAGTTGGGGGACATTTGTTCCGCTCTGAACGGGATGTTTCGCCATTTCCCGCTCATGTAGGTGAGCGGCGATAGAAGCCATCTGATGAGGATGCCGGCCAGCGCAGATTGACAGCAACACACGCATCCGGCCGGCAGAGCCGGCAAGACAGTGCGTTCCCAGGCGGAGCCTGGGAACGAGGATAACGAGGATAATTGCGACCGGAGACTGCAGAAGCCCACCCGGCCGGGCGGTCAGCGTGGCGGCCTCTCGCGCAGTTCTTGAAGGGCACGGCGCATTTCTTCCATCTGCCGGCGCAGGTCGTGCATCTGCTCGCGCATTTCCTGGAGGGCGCGTTCCAGGTGTTCTCCCGGCGGGGGCATGTCGGGACGCTCGCGGCCTTCGGGCGCGGGCCGGCCCTCGAAGGGACGTCCGGGCGGCATCCCGCGCTCGCGCATCCAGGCTTCGGCTTGGCGCGCCAACGCCTCTGCCTGGTCGTGCATTCCGGCGGCGCGCAGGTTCTCGATGGCCGCGCGGACGTGCGCCAAGCGGCGTTGCAGCTCAGCGGCTTCCGCCTCCGGCCGCGGCCGGTCGCCGGGCCGCTCGCCGAGCCTTTTCAGCACTTCCTGGGCTTCGCGTTCCAGACGCTGCACGGCTTCCGGTTGTCCTGCCGCCCGGGCCTTCGCCGCTTCGGCTTTCAGTTCGGCAAGGCGGCGGGCGAGGACCGCTCGGTCGGCTTCGCCTTCCCGCCGCGGCTGCAGTTCGCGGAGCTGCGCTTCGAGGCGGCCCAAAGCGGCGTGCAGTTCACGGGCCTCCGCGTCCTGCTCGGGACGCAGGGCCTGCAACTTCTGACGGATGGCCGCCGCCTGGGCCTCCAACTCCGCGCGCCGCTTCATCAGTTCTTCCCGCTGCGCCCGCTCGCGAGCCTCACCCTCGCGCTCCGGCTGGGCGACTTCCCGCTCCCGCTCCTCGCGGCGAACTTCGCGCCGCTGGCCCTCGCGACCCTCGCGGCCTTCCGGGCGATCTCCCCGGCCCTCACGCCTCTCGCGGGCTTCCGGACGATCTCCCTCGCCCTCCCGTCTTTCGCGGGCTTCCGGGCGGTCTCTTTCGCCTTCTCGCTCCGGCTTTGCCGCCGGAGCTTCCGGCTTCGCCGCGGGTTTCTCCGCTTCACCTTCCGCAGCTGCCACCCAAGCAGTCTCGCTCGCCGCCGGGCTCAACGCGGCCGCCAGCGCCACTGCCAATAGCGATTGTCGCCAAGACCAGACAAACACCTTCATCGTCGTTGCTCCTTCTGCCAAGGGAACCTGGGCGTGAGCCCAAGCCGTACAGGAAACCGCCAACATCAACCAGGCCGCGCCAGCCGTGGCCATCATGACATGTCAAGCCGCCGACCCTCCACTGCCTGGCGGCATTGCACGCGGGGGCCGGCGCAGGCACAATGAGGGCGGCACGCGGGGAAGCTGTGGTTTTCTCGATTCTCCGTAGCATGGCTCTCCGAGCCGTGCAGATCTTGGCAGGATTTCGAGCAAAGCAACACGGCTCGGAGAGCCATGCTACCAAAGCAACACGGCTCGGAGAGCCATGCTACCAAAGCAGCACGGCTCTCCGAGCCGTGCTGCTTTGGTAGCATGG
>CAYPGE010000171.1:0-17144 GCA_964409865.1 uncultured Pirellulaceae bacterium | reverse complement strand
GGCGATTCAGGTCGAAGGCGGGACGCTCGAGGTCCGCGACGCCACTTCCGGCGTCCCCTGGCGATTAGACCAACTGCAGCTCGCCATGCAGTGGGACGAGGCGGCGCCGCTGCCGATCAAGGTGCGGGCGGCCGGCGTGCTCGGTTCCGACAGCAAGCAGTCGGGACCGGTGTCGGTCGATTGGGCCTGGAAGCCGGGTGACACCGACGAAACGTACTACGGCGACGGGCAGCTGACGCTGCGCGGCCAGTCGATCCCCTTGGTTACGCTCTCCTCGTTGGCTCAGCGTTTTGTCGGCGACATCCAGGCTCAAGGTACCGCCAGTTGCGATGCCCTCTGGCAGTGGAAGGAAGGCGGTCGGCGACAGCGCATGCAGGTCGATCGGCTCCAGACGGGACCGCTGGCGGTGCGTGCCCCCGCTTGGTTCGGCCCCGACGTCCTGCGGACCGATTCCCTGCGCGGCAGCGCCCAATTGGAGTCCGACGGCGCCGCCTGGAACGTGGAACGGCTGACGGTGGATTCCGAGTTTGCCCGGCTCTCGGCGCAGGGCGTACTCCAGGCGGGCGACATCACGTCCATGGCGGACTGGGCCAAGTTTGTCAGTCAGGTGCCGGACGTGGATCTCAAGGTGGACGGCCGCGTCGATCTGGCCAAGCTAACGAAAATGCTGCCGGCAACGTTGAATCTGCGGGAGACAACGCAAGTCAAGTCGGGACTGCTCAACTTGTCGCTGGAGAGCAAAGCCGGCAATCCGCCGCGACTGGCGGCCCGACTGGAAGCCACCGATCTGGCCGCCGTGGAAAACGGGCAGGAATTCACCTGGGAGAAACCGATCCTGGTGACGGCCAACTTGCGCCGCTCGCCCGCCGGCCCGGTCATCGACGAACTGACCTGCCGCTCCAGCTTCCTGGACGTGTCGGCCAAGGGCACGCTGAGCCAAGGAACGGCCGTCGTACGCGGCGATCTCCGCCAATTGGCTGCCGATGCCGGCCGGTTCATCGACTTGACCGGCTACCAGCTGGCCGGCCGCGTCGACGGGAACATTCGCTGGCAGCATTCCGAAAACGATCAGGTGGCTGCCGACGGCCAGTTGAAGCTGAACGACTTTGAGTTGACTTCGCGCGATCGGCAGCCTTGGCGCGAAAGCGAATTGACGTTGGATCTGGCCGGCACGGCCGATGTGAAGGGCGGCCAGATCAACCGCGTGTTGTCCGCCACGCTGCAAGTGCATTCCGGGAGCGATGAACTGAGGACGGACCTGCTGCAACCGGTCGCGGTGACCGGCGACGCCCCGCTGTGGCCGCTGGGACTGAAACTGCGCGGGAACCTCGCCACGTGGCTGCCGCGGCTGCGGCCCTTTGTCCCGTTGGGCGACCGCCAGCTGGCAGGCGTATTGAATCTGGACGCCACGACGAGCGTGTCAGCCCAAAGGATCGACGCCGAGTCGGTCAAACTGCAGATCGATCAGTTTCGCTCGCGTGAATGGGATCTGGCCATCGACGAGCCGGCCGTCCGCTTGGACGCCAAGGCTTCCTGGGACATGTCGCAGGGCCGCGTGACCGCGCAGGATGTGACGATGACCAGTTCGACCGTCGCCTTCCGCGCGCAGCAAGTCGTGCTGCAACTGCCTGCCGCGGGGCCCATGGTCAGCGGCAAGTTGAGCTACCGCGCGGATCTGGCCCGGGTCGGGCAATGGCTGCAGACGCCCGGACAAGCAGCCGACCGACAGTTGACCGGAGCCGTCACCGGAACGCTCGAAGCGTCGCACGAGGCCGGCATCACGCAGGTCAGCTGGACCAGCGACGCGGAGAACATGATCTTCGCCACCCGAAAGGTGGACCGCTCGCCCGGCGGCCCTACGCTCGCCGCCGCGTCGAGCGTTTGGGAAGAACTGTGGCGAGAACCGGCGGTGAAGCTGGTCAGTCGCGAGCGTTACGACCATCAGCGTGACGTGTTGGAGGTGCAGGAACTGTCGGCGACGGCCAGCTTGTTCCGGTTGGTCGCCGCAGGCCGGATCGAGGAGTTCAGCGGCCGGCAATCAGCCGAATTAAGCGGCGAAGTTGATTACGACTGGGCCGATGTGAGCACGAAGCTGAGCGGCTTCCTGGGAAAGGACGTCCAGATCACGGGCCGGGACAAAGGACGCTTTGCGTTGAAGGGACCGCTGCGCGAGGCGACGGCGAAAGTGGGACTGGGTCCGGTGCCTGGCGGTTCGGTGCCTGGCGGCCCGGCGGCTGTCTCGCTCTCGCAGCCGTCCCAGGCCGA
Organism: uncultured Pirellulaceae bacterium; assembly: GCA_964409865.1. Lineage (GTDB taxonomy): Bacteria > Planctomycetota > Planctomycetia > Pirellulales > Pirellulaceae > Anammoximicrobium. The sequence goes on along the minus strand of CAYPGE010000171.1, from coordinate 14,879 downwards.
GTTCCGCCTCGTCTCGGCCACCGGAACCCCCGCAGCCGGCGGCGCTTTGGTGCCGACGGCTCTGGCCGGCAGTGCACGCTTGGGCTGGGAGTCCGGCAGCTTGTACGGACTGCTGCTCGGAAAAGGCGAACTGAAAGCCGCCCTGGGGGGAGGTGTCCTGCAATTTGCGCCGCTGCAGATTCCCGTCAGCGAGGGCCGTTTCCAAGCCGTCTCGCGGATCGAATTGAACGCCGCACCGATGCGACTGCTGGTGGATCAAGGGCAGCTGATTGACAACGTCCGCATCTCGCCGGAGTTGTGCCGGACGTGGCTCAAATACGTCGCCCCGCTGCTGGCCGACGCCACCCGCGCCGAGGGCCGGTTTTCCGTGCTGCTGGACGGCGCCAAGGTGCCGCTGAGCGACACGAGCAAGAGCGACGTCCACGGCCAGTTGACGATCCACTCCGCGCAGGTCGGTCCGGGCCCGCTGGCGCAGGAATTTCTTTCTTTGGCTCAACAGGTCAAGACCATCCTGGAGGGTCGCGCCGCTTCCAACATCCAAAACGCGGCATCAAACTGGCTGATGATCCCGGAGCAGACCGTGCGTGTCGACGTGCAGGACGGCCGCGTACACCATCAGGGCCTGACCATGACCTCGGGCGACGTGCTGATTCGCACCAGCGGTTCCGTGGGCTTCGACGAGTCCTTGGCGATCATGGCCGAAGTGCCGATCCGGGACGAGTGGGTGACCGACAAAAAGTACCTCTCGTCGCTGCGCGGCACGACCATCCAGATCCCGCTGCAGGGCACGTTGTCCAAACCGCGGTTGGACAACCGCATGCTGCGGGAACTCAGCACCCGCATGATCGGCGGCGCGGCCCGTGGAGTGCTGCAGGACGAAGTGAATCGCGGCCTGCAACGGCTGTTTGGCCCGGCGCTGCAAGGCGGCAACAACGCGACGGGAAATGGAACGCCGTAAGCACCGTTCGAGAAATAAGTGAGCGGAATGGCGCTAGCCACCGGTTCCGGACCGGCGGCAATACCGGCGGCTAGCGCCTTGCCGCTCACGTGTCAGCTGACAGTTATTTCTCGAACGGTGCTAAGGCCTACGGCTTTACGCCCAACGCTGCCGCCAGTTTGGCGCGATAGTCGGCGATGTCGAGTTGCTTCCACTCGTGCAGACGGGTCAGGCCGCTGGCGGCCAGCGTCTGGACAAAAGGCTGGAACCTGTGGACGGCCAACGCCGACAGCGGGGACGGCGCTGAGTCCTTCTTGCCAGCCGCAGCCCGCACGCGTTCCACGATGGCGTAATCGACGCTCATCCGGCCAAGTTGAACGCGCTTCAACACCGCCGCGTCCGAGCCCGCCAAACGCTCCGCCTCCTGCCACAGGCGGTCGGCCTCGGTCAACAGTTCGTCCGTCACGTGCGCACTGGTCGGCGGCGCCCAAATCACGACGTGGATGTGGTTCTTCTCCACATAGTCGTGGATCAGATCCAGGTAGTCTCGAATCGGCTTGGCGGCCGGGCCGTAGTAGGCATCCAGGAATTCCGTCATGGCCGTGTTTTCGTCGTAGTCGGGGTTCCACAGGTACTTGGCCGTCAGGTAGCCGCCCAGCGCTGCCAGCTCGCTGTGCGGCGAGTTGTACGTGTCCTGCTCGAAAATCCCCTTGACGTTGTTCCGCACGAACAGCCGGATGTTGTCGTCGCGCACCCGCTGGTTCGGGAACGGCATCAGGTAATGCGAGAAGTCGGTGACGTAGTCCCAGACCCAGAGCCGGTTGGAGAGCTTGCTCCAGCCCTCCAAGTCCCGGCAGAAAGCGCGGTTGGCCGGGCTGTCGCACTTCTCCAGCGGATGGGCGAAACAGCACTCGATCGAGCACAGGCGGATGATCACGTTAGGCCGCGGACGCATCGTCTTCGGCGGGCGGCGCGTCCATTGGTAAGCCAGCGTCTCGACGGCCTTGTCGGGAAAGTCTTTCTCCGCCGCCTCCGCCACGCGGTTCACCAGCGCCAGCACGGGCGCTATTTGCGAATCCTCTTGCCTGGCCAGCGCCTGGCAGCGGTCGCACTCGCAGTGCTTGTCCACGTCGTTCTGTGAGACCGAGAACACGAAGGCTTCGGGATGAGCTTTCATGCCTTTGAGAATGCCTTCCGTACACAGTCGGATCACGTCTTCGTTCGTGCAGCACAACTGCGCGTAGCCGTCCTGCCGCTTGCCGCCGACCAGGGAGAAGTACTCCGGGTGTTCCTTGAAATACTTGTCCGGCGGAACCAGGCTGGCAAAGGTATGGCAGAAGAAGCCGGGCGCGAACATAATCTTGCCGCCGTGCTTTTCCTCCAGCCGCCCGCTGCTCGAGTTCATCCGGTTGCGGGCGCACCAATCGCCGTCGAAGCAGTCGAACGTGAAAGGCTCCCGGTACTCCAGCACGGGAACCTTTCTTTCGTCAATCGGCCCGATCGCCAATCGAGGCGTCTTCGGAATCCGGCTGACGTCCGGGGCGAACCAGCGGCAGCCGAGATGGTCTTCCAGCAGACCGTACACACCGTACAGATTGCCGCGCTGCGCTCCGCCTGCGATGACCAACTGCTGGCCGGCCGTGCGGATCACGTAGCCTTCGCGACCCAGCGCCGGGAGGTCGATCTGCAAGCCCAGTTGCCGCAGGTGGGCATTTTCACCCAGCACGATCTCTTGCGCCCCCAGCGGTTCACGGTCCGAGACAATCGGCAGCTTTGCGCCGCTCATCTGCTGCAGGAACATCTGTAGTTCTTCCGCGGCATGCCGGGTCGACGGCGAAGCTTCGTCGGCCACGACGATGCGGTAAGCCGATTGTCCGCCATCCGCCAGCACCAAATCGCCGGCGCGCGTGGTAGCAGCGGACAGCAGACACAAAGCAGTGATCAACAATCCGAGAATCGGGCGGGACATTCTAGCGGCCTCCTGGGTGTGGGTCTGCGGGGGAAGGGCTCAGACGTACAGAATGCAGTTTTCGCGGCGGCTGGTCTACCCATTTGGCTGGTCGCCGGGTCGCGAAAATTGAATTCTGTACGTCGGAGCCCGTTTCGTGGACGGCTCCATCTTAGCACAGCTTCATCTGGTCAATCACCCGGATGACGCGAATTCTGGAGATGGCTAGAATGTTCAGCATGGCGCCCTCGAACCAAGAACCACCCTCCGACGCTCGTCCGGACGCTCGTTTCCAAACGACTCGGTGGAGTGTGGTCATGTCGGCGGCCGGAGGCGACGTGGCTGCGGCGCGAGAAGCGGTCGCGGCCCTGTGCCAGGCGTATTGGTATCCGCTGTATGCCTTTGCCCGCCGGCAAGGAATCTTGGCGGCGGACGCCGAAGACCTGGCGCAGGCGTTCTTCGCGACGCTGCTGGAAAAGGACTTCCTGCACGATGTTCAGCGGGAACGTGGGCGTTTCCGTTCCTTTCTGTTGGCCGCCTTCCGGCATTTCCTCAGCAACCAGCGGGACCGTGAGCGAGCCTGGAAGCGAGGCGGACGCCACAAACGAGTTTCGTTCGACGCCGCCGAAGCAGAATCCCGTTATCAGCAGCATGGCTCGCGGACCCTGTCTCCCCAGGCCGAATTCGAGAAGCAATGGGCGCTCGCGTTGTTGCAGAAAGTGCAAACGGACCTGGCCAAGGAAGCCGAACGGACGGGGAAGTCCGAACAGTACGTGAGGTTGTCTCCACTGCTGGCTGGCAGTCCTGACCGGGAAAGCTATGCCAGCGCCGCTGGAGCGTTGGGCATGAGCGAGGCAGCGGTCAAGGTGGCCGTGCACCGCTGGCGCGGCCGTTTCCGCGAACGCCTGCGGGAGGAGATCGCCCAGACGGTCGCCAAGCCGGAGGACATCGACGACGAGATCCGCGCGCTGTTCGAGGCCCTGCGGCACTAGCCCGTAGGCCCGAATAAGTCCGCGCAGTTCCGGCACCGATCGGCTAACTTCGGGGGGGCTCTCGTGACGGAACTGCGCGGACTTGTTCCGGCCTACCCAGGAAAAGCCCGGCTTTTTTCGGAAATGCCGTGTGTCTGTGTAACCTTTACCGCGATTTGCTTCTATCTTCAGGGACAGGCAAATTCTTTGGGGAGACAGAGGAATGACAGAAACGAAGCGTTGCCCGCAGTGCGGTGCGGAAATGCCTGAGGGGATTGCCGGCCAGCCGTGCCCGGCGTGTCTGATGCGGCTGGGGTTGGCCAGTTGGCATTCCGGCGGCGGAGCCGTGGCCGCAACGCAAGGCGACGCGGCGGCCGCTAGGCTGGGCGAATTTCAGGTGCCGTCCATCGAGGAACTGTCGCTGCAGATTCCCGAATTGGAAATCCTGGAACTGATCGGCCAAGGAGGCATGGGGGCGGTCTACAAAGCTCGCCAGAAAAGCCTCGGCCGGATCGTCGCGTTGAAGGTCCTGAAGCCCGACCTGGCGGCGGTTCCGGAGTTCGCCGAGCGGTTCTCGCGCGAAGCCAAGTCGCTGGCTCAACTGAACCACCGGAACATCGTCACCGTCCACGACTTCGGCCAGCGCGACGGGCTGTGCTACCTGGTGATGGAATACGTCGAAGGAGCCAACCTGCGCCGCGTGCTGGAGGCGGGCCAGCTGTCCCCGCAGGAAGCGTTGCGGCTCGTGCCGGACCTGTGCGACGCCCTGGAATACGCTCACAACGCCGGCGTCGTGCATCGCGACATCAAGCCGGAAAACATCCTGCTGGACGAAGTCGGTCGCGTGAAGATCGCCGATTTCGGCCTGGCCAAGCTCGTCGGCCAACCGGACGTGCGCCTGACGGCGACGAACCAGGTGATGGGCACCTTGCGATACATGGCGCCGGAACAGATGGAAGGGACCAGCAGCGTCGATCATCGCGCCGATATCTATTCGTTGGGCGTCATCATTTACGAAATGCTGACCGGCGAGTTGCCGGTCGGGCGGTTCGCACCGCCGTCGGCCAAGGTTGGAATCGACGTGCGGCTGGACGAAGTCGTGCTCCGCGCCCTGGAGCGGGAACCGCAGCGGCGCTATCAGCACGCCAGTCAGGTCAAGACGGACATCGAAGCGATCAGCGGCAGCCCGCCGCGGGTGGCGCCGGTCAAGTACGGCGGCGAGCGGCCTCGTTTCTCGCGCAAAGCGATCGTCGGCGCGGCCTGGGCCCCGTTCTTCTTCATCTTTGTGCTGGGGGCCCTGATGACAGTCACGGTCGAGTCGCATCCGGCCATGGTCGTGCATCGCTCAACCGGCTTCATGGAGGCAGACGGAACGCTTCACGGCGACAGTCAGGTCGAAACCGGGCACTTGCAGGGGAAGAGTTGGGCGGGTATCGGTCTCAAGATGCTCTTCTTGGTGATGCTGCCGTTAGGGCTGGCAGCCCCCTTTGGCACGACGATCCTGGGCTTCATCGCGATCAGCGACATTCGGCATTCCGGCGAACGGGTGTACGGCCTGCCGCTGGCGGTGGCCGACGCATTGTTCTTTCCGTTACTGGTACTGGACGCGGTGCTGGTCTGGATCGGGCTGTTGTTCGTCGCGCTGTTTGCCCGCGTGTTCTCCTTCGGCGTTGGGCCGGCGGAGATCGTCGTGCTCGCGATCCCCTTGGTGCTTGTCATCGACGCACTGATCGTCTGGGCCGTGTGGCAAAAGGCGTCCCATCCGATCGCGGCGTCCAAGTAGCATGGCTCTCCGAGCCGTGCCGGCAGCGCGACATTCGCTGAAGACCCGCACGGCTCGGGAGTGCCGTGCTACCAAGAATCAAGAACTCACGGCTCCCCGTCTGCTGCCCCCTCTTCAGGACACGATGCGCCGCGTGGCTTGAGCGGTACGCGGCCCATCCCCGCCGTCTTCCCTGCGCGCGTCCGTGGCTTTGCCAACGAGGGTCACATCGCGGAGCGACATTCCCAGCTTGTAGAGTTGCGCCAAGTCGCGGAGACGCCGGTCAATCGCCTCGGCCGACATGTCAACTTGTCTCGCCGACGGGTGGCTCTGCGTCTTCGGCATCACGGGCCTCCAGTTTCTTGACATCCAACAGGTCTTGATCGCGGCCGGCGAGGCGTTTCATCTTGATGAGCCCTCGGGCCGACACAACTTGTACATCAAGCCCTTGCCAACAGTAGACCTCTCGGCTACCCCAGACGTCCTCCAGGCCCGCGTTCACCAGCAGGAGATCCAGCGTGAGGATATCCCTGCCGACGATCTTGGAGGTCCGGTAGACATCGACCGTTTCGAAGGGAATGCGGCCCGCGGGATCCAGGAATCCTTGTTGCTCGGCGATCTGCAGGACGTGGTCGCGGTCCGCCGAGAGAATCAGCAAGTCAATGTCCTTCGTGAAACGCGGATAGCCGTGAAGGGCGAGGGCAATCCCGCCGCAGATCGCATAGTCCACATGCTGCTGTTCGAGGGCGGCAACCAAGCCCCGGAGTTCTTCGTAGAGGTCCATGTTTCAGCTTCTGCCTTTCGTGGCGGCAGTACACCGCGCCCTGTATTATACGGATCGTTCCATCCAAATCGAGCAATCATTTCTGGGACCATGCTCAGAACGCTTGCTCCGCGCGTGGCACGCGTCGCCGGAGGTTGTCCCGGCCGATGTACAATTCCGGCTTGGGGTCCTGCTTCTGCAACTCAACGTACTGTTCGTCAAGGACCTTAACCCGGTCGGCGCTGATCGGATGCGAGCGCAGAAAGGCAGGCAGCGGGAGCGTGGGCTCCTGCCGGGCCGCGGTGGCGATCAATTGCGAGAACTCGCGCGGGTCGTAGCCAAGCTGGTGAGCCCAGCGGGCACCGTCCGCATCCGCTTGGGACTCGTCTTCCGGCCGGAAAGGCCGCGTCCACAATCGAGCCAGCGACGTGCCGGCAGCGAAGGCTTGCTGAAAACTGCCTCCGCGCGTCTGAGCCAGCTGGGTTTGAGCCAGTTTCATGCGTCGCAGGCGGACGGAATGGTGTTGGTGGTCCAAGTGCGAAAGCTCGTGCCCGATCATGCCCACCACGGCCGCTTCGCTGCCCGCCATTTCCAGCATTCCTCGGCTGAAGACCAGCGTGCCATCGGGAAACGAACGAGCCTCGAACCATTCGGCGTCGATCAGGTACAGCTTCAGCGGGGGACAGTTGCGGGCGTTGGCCATCCGCGGCCGGACGGTTTCCGCCAGCTTTCGCAGGTACTCGACGTCCCGGCCGCGGCTCAGCACGCGGACCTGAGCCGACCGAAGTCGATCGAAATACGCCTGCACGGCTGCCCGCCCCAGTTCCGCTTGCTCTTTGGGCGAGACTTTAACCTCGGCCAGTGCCTGCTCGTCTTCGGGCGCGTCGGGACCGAACAGACGCTCCAGCACGCGAGCCGGGTCGGGCAAGAAAGGCCCCGGCGGCTGGGCACCGCACCTCGCTGGGCACGCCATGGCGACACTCGACACCGAGGCGAGAACGACAAAGGTCCAATTGGTGTTCATCAGCGAAATCTGGCAGGCAACGCAATTCCTGCCGCCTTAAACTCTCAGGCCTTGATTTGAATCAATTTCCGTCCCCGCTGACTTGACGTCAAGCTACCAGGCCTGATAATGGCGTTCAACTCTGTAGGCCGACAATGCCAGTTGACGACGTGCGGCCTGCCGGAAGCGTCAGACCGATTCCCGTTGCTCTCCTCGACGCCGGAATCGCATCATGTCACAACCTACTTGCTCGACGGCGCACCGCGCACGGGCCTTTTGGGTGCCCGCCGCTTTGTTGTTCTGCGCGGTGATCCTTGTTCTCAACCCCTTGCCCTTCCACACTCTCGTGGCCCCCGCGACGCCGGTTGCGGATTGGGTCACGGATCCCACGCCGGTCGAGCGGCCGAAGTTGCGGCCGGAATACACCGTGGCCGTGTTCGACTATCGCTGCAGCGATTGCCACCGCATCATCCCGTCGCCTGCCGAGACGGACCGCAAGCTGACTCAACACCGCGAAATCGAACTTGCCCACGGGATCAACACGCGTTGCTTCAATTGCCATCACCGCACAAACCGGGATGCGTTTGCCGATGACGCGGGCGACGAGATCCCCTGGGATCAGCCCCAACGGTTGTGCTCGAAATGCCACGGGCCGGTTTATCGCGACTGGCAGCACGGTTCGCACGGGCGGACCAATGGGTACTGGGACAAGACCCAGGGCCAGCAGACGCGGCGGAAGTGCATTGAGTGCCACAATCCGCACCGCCCCACGTTCCGGCCGATGCACCCGGCGCCGGGACCGAATACGTTACGGATGGGACCGCAAGATCACTTCCCACACGCGGAAGTCCACGATCCACTCAGGCTGAAATGGACGACAGGCCAGCACGGCGAGTCTGCCGCGCATCAGTGAGGAATAGTGACGTATGGCCGATCTTCACGCACGGACCGAGTCCGACCAGACGCCGAACGCCGACGCTCCGGAGCTGACCAGGCGGCGTTTTCTGACTCAGGGCACCGCCGCGCTGGCCGGGGTCACCGCCGTAGCCGCAGCCGTCTCGCCGCTGCGGCATTTGAGCGCGGAGCATCTCCCGAACCTCGACGAGTTCCTGCAGAAGCACTACAAGGAGATGACGGCGGAGGACAAGCAGCGCGTCTTTGCTCGCATCAGCCAGGAAGTCCAGCAGCGGCACCATGTCCAAGCCAGGCTCTCCGATCCGCCCCCGTTGGACGGCGTCGAGTTCGTGTACGGACTGAACCTCAGCCGCTGTATCGGCTGCCGCAAGTGCGTCCATGCCTGCGTCGAGGAGAACAACCAATCCCGCTCGCCGGAAATCCAATACATCCGCGTGCTGGAGATGGAAAAGGGCAGCATCGACCTGGAGACGGCGAACCATCATTACGATCGTGAGTCGGTCCCAAATCCGGACAAGTATTACATGCCGGTCCAGTGCCACCAGTGTGCCAATCCGCCGTGCGTCAAGGTCTGCCCGGTCGAGGCTACGTGGCAGGAACCGGACGGGATCGTCGTGATCGACTACGACTGGTGCATCGGCTGCCGCTACTGCGAGGCCGCTTGTCCGTACTGGGCCCGCCGCTTTAACTTTGCCGATCCGCAGATTCCCGCGGACAAACTGAACCCGGACATGGCCTATCTGTCCAACCGGCCGCGGGAGCGCGGCGTAATGGAGAAGTGTACGTACTGCCTGCAGCGGACGCGCGTGGGCCGCATGCCGGCGTGCCTGGAGGTCTGCCCGACCGGCTCCCGCAAGTTCGGCAACGTGCTGGACCCGGACAGCGAAGTGGCGTACATCCTGCAGCACAAGCGGGTGTTCGTGCTCAAAGAAGACGTGGGGACGATCCCGCGGTTCTTCTACTACTTTGACGAGCGCGGCGGCCGCTATCGCGAACCGGTGGCGTCGCCGGACTTGGGAGGTGAGGCGTGAAAAAGTACCTTACCTTCTTGTGGGATTGCTTCCGCTTGAGCTTCGTCGGCGACTGGCGGTACCATCTGTGGATGACCGTTCTGACGGTCGTGACCTTGGCGGGTTTGTACGCCTACTGCCAGCAACTGGTCCACGGGCTGGTCGTCACCGGCATGACGGACCAGGTCTCGTGGGGATTGTACATCGCCAATTTCACTTACCTGGTCGGGCTGGCGGCGGCGGCCGCGATGCTCGTGATTCCGGTCTACATCTACCGCAATTTGCACCTGCACGACGTGGTCATTTTCGGCGAATTGCTGGCCGTTGCGGTGATCTTGATGTGCCTCTTGTTTGTGACCGTGGACCTGGGGCGTCCGGACCGCTTCATGCACTTGTTCCTGCGGTTCAACTTCCCCATGTCGATGCTCACCTGGGACGTGATTGCGCTGAACGGCTATCTGCTGCTGAATCTGCACATCTGCGGGTACCTGATTTACTGCGCCTATTGCGGGCGGCAGCCGTCGGCCGTGTTTTACGTGCCGTTCGTGTTTGTGGCGATCGCCTGGGCGGTGAGCATTCACACGGTCACGGCCTTCCTGTACGTCGGCTTGGGCGGCCGTCCGTTTTGGAATTCGGCGATCATCGCGCCCCGTTTCCTGGCCAGCGCGTTTGCGGCCGGTCCCGCGTTCATCATCCTGACGCTGCAGATTGTGCGGCGGTACACTTCGCACCACGTCAGCGACGACGCCCTGCTGACGCTGCGGCGGATCGTGCAAGTGGCCTTGCTGATCAATCTGTTTCTGCTGGTTTGCGAGTTGTTCACGGAATTCTATACCGATTCCGCCCACGTCGCGTCCGCCCGCTATCTGTATTTCGGACTGGGCGGACGGAGCGCCTTGGTGCCGTGGATCTGGACTGCGGTCGGCATGAACGTGGTCGCGACGACGTGTTTCATGCTGCCCGCGTCGCGCTCGTTAGGCACGTTGAACGCCGCGTGCGTTCTGGCCATCGTGGCGATCTGGATCGAGAAGGGCATGGGGCTGATCGTGCCCGCGTTCATCCCGACGCCGCTGGGCGAAATCGTGGAATACACGCCGACGCTGCACGAGGTCTTGATCTGCTTGGGGATCTGGGCCTTTGGGCTGTTGGTCTACACCATTTTTGTCCGCGTCTCCGTGCCCGTCCTGGCGGGCCAAGTCACTTACGAAAACAGACGACCTCGCGAGGGAGTAAGAGTGCCATGAACCGACGTCCTGCATCGAACGCCAAGTCCTGGGTCTTCGTCGCCGTGCTGTGCGGCTCGGTCTTCGTCCCGCAGCGTGCCGCCCGCGCCCAGGCTTGGGGGTTGCCCGAGATGTCCAAGGAGACCAAGGCCTGCGTCGATTGTCACAAGCTGGAAAACACACCGATTTACCAGCAGTGGGGCGACAGCAAGCATTTCCGGGCCAACGTCGGCTGTTACGAGTGCCACATGGCCAAAGAGGGCGAGTCGGACGCCTTCCAGCACGAAGGCCAGTGGATCGCCACGATCGCCTCGCCCAAGGACTGTACCCGCTGCCACGCCAAGGAAGGCCAGGAATTCGCCGGCTCGCACCATTCCAAGGGCGCCCGCATCCTGGGTTCGCTGGACAACGTTTTGGCGGAGATTGTCGAGGGCAACCAGGGCCTGGTGACGCCGTCGTTCCAGAAAGGCGTCAGCGCGGCCGCTGTCAGCGGTTGCTGGCAATGCCACGGCGTGGAGGTCAAGGTGCTGCCGGGCGGCAAGCTGGATCCGGCCACCTGGCCCAACACGGGCATCGGACGGATCAATCCCGACGGCTCGGAAGGGTCCTGTTCGGCCTGCCACAGCCGGCATTCCTTCTCCGCCTACCAGGCCCGCCATCCGGACAACTGCGGCAAGTGCCACATGGGTCCGGATCATCCGCAGATGGAGATCTACTACGAATCCAAGCACGGCATCGCCTTCCGCGCCTTCAAGGACGAGTTGAACATGCAGTCACCCAAGTGGGTCGTCGGCGAGGACTATCACCGGGCCCCCACGTGCGCCACGTGCCACATGAGCGCCACGCCGCCGCGGGCCGCCACCAACAACCGCGCGGCCGTGCCCGGCCAGGCCGTCACGCACGACGTAGGCATGCGGATCAGCTGGAACAACCGCCCCGCCATCTCGATCCGGCCCGAGGTGAGCGACAAGAAGATGGGGCTGGCAGGGGCGGAGGTCAACTGGGAGACGCGGCGGAATAATATGAAGAACGTCTGCATCAACTGCCACGAACGGCAGTGGGTCGACAATTTCTACGTCCAATACGACGGCCTGATCGACCTGTACCACAAGAAGTTTGCCGAGCCCGGCACCGAGTTGTACAACCTGGCCAAACCCCTGCTGAAGCCGGCCGAGTTTTCCAACCAACTGGAATGGACGTGGTACGAGATCTGGCATCACGAAGGCCGCCGGGCCCGGCACGGCGCCTCGATGATGGGGCCTGACTACACACACTGGCACGGCACGTACGAAGTGGCCAAGCACTTCTACTCCAAAATGGTGCCCGAGCTGGAAGAGTTGATTCACAAGGGCAAGACTTCCGACGCCGCCGACAAGAAGGCGGCCGCCGAGGCCCTGGCCAAGAAGCTGGACGAGGTCCTGAACTCGCCCAACCACCGCTGGTACCTGAACAAAATGGACCCGGCCGCCCAAGAGGAACGTAAGAAACGCCAGGAAGAGTTCATGCAGCGATACGGCAAGTAGCGCGGGCGACCAGACTCCCCAACCTGCCGTAAGTTCATTCAACACAAGGATCGCGAGACAGGTCGGAACCAGGGGCTACTTCACGAGTTCGGTAGCGCCGAAGAACTGCCCTGTGGCCGGCAACTCAGTCAACCAGTCTTGGCCTTCGCCCAGCAGATAATAGCGTCGCACCATCGCGCCGGTGTCCGCGTCCCACACCACGGCCAACTCGCCCCCGCGATGACGGGCGACGATGCGCTGACCATCGCCGCTGAACCCGACGCAGTTCAACAAGCCCGTCACGCCGGCAGGGACGCCGTGGAACGTCTGCCGCTTGGCGCCGCTGTCGATGTCCCACAGGATCGCGACTTCGCCCGGCGAGACTGTCAGCAACTCTGCAGCCCCGGGACGGAGATGAGCAAAAGGCCGCTGGGATTGCGGGAACGGCAAACGTTGCAAGGGCGTGGCCGTCTCCGGGTCCCAAACCGTCGCCTCGGCGTGCTGCAAAGTGACCAGGCGGCCGTCGGAGAGGAAAAACGGTGACTGCAGATTGCCGCTCAAGGGCGGTTCGTAGCTGGCGTCCTGGTAGACGTGAAGCCGCTGGCCGGTCGCGGCATCCCACACCGCCAGCGCCTGGGGGTGTATCGTGATCACGCGGTCGCCGTCGGGAGTGAAGAAGGCATCGTACGGTCTTTTGTCGGATTCTGTCGCCAGGTCGGAAATCAACTCGCCCGCTTCGAAGTCCCACAGCCCGTTGCCGGTGACCGACGAGACCAAGGTCAACATCCGCGTCCCAGCCGGGTCGAAACGCAACAACGTGTTCCAACGCGGCCCGAGCTTGTGCCGTACCTTGCCGGATTCGGCGTCCCACATCACCGTGCCGTCGTTCCCCGAAGAAATGAGCCATTTGCCGTTGGGGCTGAACAGGACGCCGTCCACGCCGTTGTAGGAAGCGCCCAGATCGGCCAGCGGCTGTTGCGTCCCGATGTCCCACAGTGTCGCCCGGTCGCCGTAGCACACCACCCGCCGGCTGTCCGGGCTGAACAAAGCAATGGGACGTATCGGGAACGACGTCCGCCGGCCCGATACAAAGAAGCTGGCGTCGCCTCGCAGATCCACCAGATACGCCACATCATTAGCGTTCCGCCTGCCGATGCCCAACGCTACGAAACGCTCGTCCGGGCTGAGCACCACGGCCTTGCACGTCCACGCGTGACTGTCCATCCACACGTGATTCTTCCCGGGAATCACAAACTGGCGGACCTTTTGAGCGGTGGCGACGTCCCAAACGATCAGCGAGGTCTCCCGCTGGTGGTGATAGAGAATCAACACTTGCGTATCGTCGCGATTGAACGCGGCGGCCCAAGGGGCCAGCGGTCTGGCATCCAGCGTGGCCAAGGCCTCGTTGGATAATCCGTCGAAGACGATCGCCACGTTCTGGTTCGACTGGCTTTCGACAGGTTTTCGGTTTGCGACACGGATTTCCCGGCGGGTGCGGGGACTACGCACCAGCGTTCGCTTGCGGTAATTCTCGGCCGCGGGCGCGGCGACTGCCTTCGCGCCGAGATTGACCAGCCATGTCCGGGTGTCGTCATCCAGACCAGCGACCGACGCTACGGTCTCCCGGTCGGATGCCGTGAGCCAGACGTCGGCGAGCGAGGAACTCGAACCCAGACCCCCGAATCGGAATTCTCCGCGTTTTGTGGAGCTTTCTGTGGAGGGGCGCTGGACGACGTCATCGCCCCGCATCGGGTCTCCCTGATAGTACTCCTGAAAAGTATGCACTGCGGCGCCGCTGTCGGTGTTCCATAACCGCAGAGGTTCCGCGACCGTCACCGGCTGGACTGACGAACCGGCACCGATCAGCTTCGTGCGAGCCCCCAGGGCCCAGCGGCCGTTGGGGCTGAGAAAAATGCTATGCGTGGGCAAAGCAGCAAGGCGGGCCACCTGTTTGCCGCTGGCTGCCTCCCATAAGGCGCTTCGCGTGACGATCCGCGTTCCATCGGGCGAGTAGGCCGCGACGGCGCGCTCGGTGCGTTGAAGAGACGAATTCAGGACGACCAGAGCCTTCCCGGTTTGGGCCGAGTACGCCGTCGTCCGGCCGTCGTCGCCGGCGACAAGTATCGAGGAACTGTCGGGGGCGTAGGCTACGCAGCGGACGTTCTCCCCATGACCTGTCAACTGCTGAAGCCGCGTGCCAGTTGCGGCGTGCCACAGAATCGCGGTTCCCGATTTGTCGCCGGTGAGGATCGTTTTTTCGTCCGGGGCCAAGGCCAGAGAAGTGATCTCGGCTGCATGGCCCGCAAACGTGCGGAGCGTCTCGCCGGTTGCGGCGTCGATCAATTGCGCTTCTTTCGAACGGATTCCGCGAACGAAGCGCCGCCCATCGCCGGTGAAAGCGAAAACATCCGAACGGCCGGCGTCTTCGGAGAATACACGCAAGGGTTTGGCGGAAGCGATGTCCCAAAGCACCGTTTCGTCACAGTCCGAACCTGTATCCCACCAATTGCGGCTGACGTATCGTTTCCCATCCGGGCTGAAGAAGTCGGTCGGGCCGGAGGAAACCGGGTCAGCGAGCGGGTAGGAGAGAATCTTGCCATCGGTGCGGACGTGGCTCAAAAGCAGCAGGTAGCCGGAGATGTCCACCGTCAACCGATCCAATCGCGGCTTGTCCGCCGCGATCTCCGCGCGCCGCTCCTCGATCAGTTCCTCGGCGTACGGCTTGGGCATGCCCGGTTCCCAAACATATTGGCCCGTGCGGGCATTCCAGACGTGGAGACCGCCGCCGCTGTCCTTGCCGACCGCGTACAGTCCGTCGTCGCTGAACTGCACCCAGCCCAGCGGC
>CAYPGE010000170.1:0-17201 GCA_964409865.1 uncultured Pirellulaceae bacterium | reverse complement strand
ACCCTGCCACAGTACATTGCCGGACTTCAGGGGCGTAAACGCTTCCTCCTCTTCAAGGATTGGACGGCACAGGTTTTTACTTGTCAATAGGGGAGCTGAGACTGTTCCCAGGAAGGGGCATGGGACGCGGGAAGCGGTGCTGTTCCGACGAGCGGGGGCGCCGGGTTGGTACGTGGCCAGTCAAGCCAGTGCCCGAACGCATCCCTGTTGACAACCCCGGCTTTTTTTCTCCAGAATACAGGAAGTGTCGTCAGTTTGACTACAGTCGCAGCAGAGTTTCCAGGCAGGAGTTCGATTCGATGGCCAAGTAAGGAAGCGGAAAGCAAGGTGTTGGAGAAGGTTCGGGGCGTGGAGAAGGAGCAGGGTTCGTTCGCCGAAGCCGGCAGCGAACCGCCTCCGCACTACGGGCATGGTTCGGCCAAGAGCGGCGGCGTGGCGGGCAGCAAGATGCCCGGCGGGAAGAAAGACTGACGGCCGGAGGCCGGAAGTCGGAGGGCGGAGGTCGGCCACCGGTCACCGATCACCGGTCACCTAGTTTGGGATGTTTGAACTATGGACCCGGCGGCCAAGTCCTGGGACTAGGTGGACATTGCGGCCAATCGCTACCGCGTGCCGCTGGCCGACGTGATCGACAATCCGCAGGGCCGGTGGGGAGCCAGAAAACGGGGGCCTCTGGCTGTAGCCGTCAATCGTTGCTCCAGCGGCGCGGGGCCGGTGGAGGCGGGAGGGGGGACACTAAACCAACCTTATGCGTTGATCCAGCCGCCGCCGAGGACGCGGTCGCCGTCGTAGCAGACGACGGCCTGGCCGGGGGCGACGCCGTAACGCGGTTGGTCGAAATGGACGCTCAGCCGGTCGTCCGGGAGGACCTCGGCTGTGGCCGGGGCCGCTTGGGCGTTGTAGCGGATTTTGGCCTGGCAGCGGAACGGGCCTGACGGCGGATCAACCAGCCAGTTGGTGCGATCGGCGGTCAACTCGGCACGTGCCAAGTCGTCGCGTTTGCCGATCACCACGCGCTTCGTATCGGGCTCGATGCGGACCACAAAGGCGCGTTCGCCCAGCGCGATGCCCAGACCTCGGCGCTGGCCGATCGTGAAGTTCTCGATCCCGGCGTGCCGGCCCAGCACGCGGCCGTCGATGCTGACGAACTCTCCAGCCGTGTCGATCCCGGCATCACGGCGCTCGCGCACAAACCGGGCGTGCTCGCCGGGGGCGACGAAGCAGATCTCCTGGCTGTCGGGCTTGTCGGCGATCTGCAAGCCGATCTGCCCGGCCAATTCGCGAATCTGGGACTTTTCGTACCAGCCGACCGGCAGGAGCATCCGTGGCAGCATCTGCCGCTGGACGCCGAACAGGGCGTAAGACTGATCTTTGGCCGCGTCGACGCTGCGGTGCAATTCCGGGATCTCGGAATCCGCACGGCGGACGATTCGGGCGTGATGTCCCGTGGCCAGGAATTCAGCGCCAACACTGTTGGCATAATCGAACAGCTGGCCGAATTTGATCCGCATGTTGCACATCACGCAGGGGTTCGGCGTGCGGCCTGCCGTGTATTCGGACACGAAGTAGCCGATGATTCGCGAGAAGTCCTCCTGAAGGTCGAGAGCGTCGAAGGGGATTTGCAGACGATCGGCCACGCGGCGCGCGTCTTCTGCGTGGGCGGCGCTGCCGCACTCTTGATCCTGCTCGGATGGGTCCTGTGAAATCGACGACGCAGGCGACGCAACGGCGCTTTCCACGCCGCACGAGGCCGCCGGGGCATGAATGCCGCGCCGCATGAACACGCCGATCACTTCGTGCCCCTGCTGCAGCAACAAGTGGGCGGCCACGCTGCTGTCTACACCGCCCGACATGGCCAATACGACGCGTGACATGGGGATTCAGGATTCAGGGGTCAGGAGGCAGGGGGCGGGCCCCAGGATTTGAAATTTCAGATTTGAAATTTGACATTTTGGCTCTGACACGGCGGTGATTGTGGTGCTGCCAACGGGGGCGGGCGTTGGTTTCGGCCAAGTGTCCAAACCGCCACGCTGGACGCGGAATCCAGCTGTCGGCAGTTTAGGCCGATCCGGTCAGATTGGCAACCGGCAGGGCGGCGGGCGGGGCGGAGCGGAGACGATGCCCCTTTTCAGATCGTGGCGTTTGGCGATAAGATACGTGTTGAAGTGGGTTTATGCCGCGCGGCGGAGGATTTCGCAATTGTCACCTGCTCTTTGAAGTTTTGAGGAACGTATGGAAACCCAACTGATCGACCGAGCCAAGAGTATCCAGGAACGACTTGTGCAGCTTCGGGACAGTCTTTGACTACGACAACAAACGAAAACAGATTTCCGAGATCGAGACCCGAATGGCCGCTTCGGGGTTTTGGGATAACCAAGAGCGGGCGCAGGAGACGGTCGGGCGATTGAAGTCGCTGAGGTCGGTGCTGGGGCCGTTGGAGGAATTGATCGCGGCCGTTGGCGACCTGGAAGCGCTGATGGAATTGGCCGAGGGTGACGAATCGGCTGCAGCCGAGGTGGCGTCGGAGGTCGAGCGGCTCGAACACTCCGTGGAGGAGTTGGAGCTGCGGGCGCTGCTGGACGGTCCGCATGACGATCACGGGGCCATCCTCAGCATTAACGCTCGCGACGGCGGCACGGACGCGGCCGACTGGGCCGAGATGCTGTTGCGGATGTACTGCCAGTGGGCTCAGAAGAACGACTATACGGTGGCCCTGCTGGACCGCAACGACAACGAAGAGGCGGGGATCAGCAACGCCACGATCGCCGTTCGGGGACCGATGGCCTACGGTTACTTGAAAGGCGAGACGGGCATGCACCGTTTGGTCCGCATCAGCCCGTTCAATGCCGAAGGCAAGCGGCAGACCAGTTTCGCGGCGGTCGACGTGTCCCCGGAAGTGTCCGACGACATCGACATCGACGTGGCGGAGAAAGACGTGCGCGAGGACGTTTTTCGGGCCAGCGGCGCCGGCGGCCAGCACGTGAACAAGACGAGCAGCGCCATCCGCCTGACGCACACCCCGACGGGCATCGTCGTGCAGTGCCAAAACGAACGCAGCCAGCACAAGAATCGGGCGACCGCCTGGAAGATGCTGCGTGCCCGGCTGGCTCGTCTCGAAGAAGAAAAACGCGAGGCGGAGCAGGCCCAGAAGTACCAGAAGCAAGCCCGCGTGGGGTTCGGGTCGCAGATCCGCAACTACTTCCTGCACCCGGACCAACGGGTCAAGGACGCGCGGACGGGCTACCTGGTCGGCAACTTCAACAGCGTCTTGGACGGCAACTTGCAGCCGTTTCTCGACTCGTATTTGCGTTGGCGGGTCCAGCAAGACGCTGCGCCGGCAAAGGTGGCGGACCGTGAGGACAACTGACGCTGCGCCGCGGATTCTGGAGGTCCTCGGCCGCGGCGGACGCGGGCTGCGGGTCACCTTCACCTGGGACGAGGACCGTTTCGGACACGAGATTGCCTATCTGGAGGGGCGTTCGGTGACCGTCTGCCTGAGGGCCGAACTCGGCACGCAGCAGGATCCTTGGCCCGCCAGTCCGGCACTGCAACAGTTGAGTCTGGAAGAACTCCCGCCTGGTCGGCCCCGCGCGCTGTTGTTGGGGATGGCCGGCAAGAGCCACTGGTCGCAAAGCGTCGAAGCGGATGCGGCCACGGCGAGCTTGACGTTCGACGTGGCGTGCCGCGTGCAGCGTCAACCGCGATGGCTGGGCAGCAGCTATCAGGCGCTGCACGACGACTCGGGAAGTCCCGCGAGGGAGGGTCGCATTGCGGTGGGTGCCGGTGTCGAATTGAGCGTCGAGCCGGCCGCAAACTCGTTCCCGTCCCGGATCGAACGCGCCGGCGACTCGCTGGTGATCGCTGCCGACTTGCGTACGCTCAGGTTTCCGTCGACCGTGCGATGGAAGTATCGAATCACGGTTGTTTGATCCCGCTGGAATGTCCGCCCGTTCATCATCCAGGACGACACGCTATGCTACCTGCTCCGGACATCGTGGATCACGACACCGCGCTGGCCTTTTTGTTCGGGCGGATCGACTACGAGCGGGCCGACAGGTTCCCCTCTCGGTCGCGCGGGCTGAAGCTGGACCGCATGCGGGAATTGGCCTCGCGGCTGGGCGATCCTCACGAGCGATTCCCGATCGTACACGTGGCCGGAACCAAGGGCAAGGGCTCTACGTCGACGATGATCGCGGACGTGTTGAGCGCGGCCGGGTACCGGACCGGCTTGTACACTTCGCCCCACGTGACGTGCGTCGAAGAGCGTCTGCAGATCGACGGCCGGCTGTGCAGTCGCGAAGAATTCGTGGCGCTGATCCGTCTGATTCGTCCCGCGGTGGACGCGATGGACCGTGATTGCCAGACGCGCGGCGAGGCCGGTCAGGGGCCGACCTACTTCGAGATCACCACGGCTGCCGCCCTGCTGCATTTCGCCCATTACCAGGTCGACGTGGCCGTCCTCGAAGTCGGGCTGGGCGGCCGCTTGGATTCGACCAACATCTGCCGTCCCCAAGTCTCGGTGATCACCAGCATCAGCTTCGATCACATGCGGCAGTTGGGCAAGACGCTGGCGTCCATCGCTGGAGAGAAGGCGGGGATCATCAAGCCGGGAGTGCCGGTGGTGACGGGCGTCACGGAACCGGAACCGCTCGGAGTCATCCAGCAGGTTGCTTCGCGCCACGGCTGTGAATGTTACGTCGCCGGCACTCACTTTCATCATCGCTATGGCGGCTCGCATCCGCCGCTGTGCACCCCGGCTTCGGACTCTGCCTGGCCGCACGGCTGGTCCGAATTCGACTATTGGGAAGACGCCGCGGGGGTCCGAACCGAATGGGACGGGCTGCGGATCGGGCTCATCGGCCGGCACCAGGCCGCCAACGGCGCCACGGCGCTGGCTACCATCGGCAGACTTCGCGAGCGGGGTTGGCGAGTGGACGAAGCTGCGATTCGCAACGGGCTGGCGCGTGTGGACGTGCCGGCCCGAGCCGAGGTCGTCCAGCAACGGCCGACCGTGATCATCGACGCCGCTCACAACGTGGCGTCGGTTCAAGCGTTGATCGACGTGATCCGGGAGACGTGTCCCAGGGACAAAACGCACCGCCGCATCCTGGTGTTCGCCGCCAGTCAGGACAAGGACGTGGCTGCCATGCTGGGGCCTTTGCTCGCCGAGTTTGATGTGGTGATTCTGACGTGGTTCCTGAACAATCCGCGAGCGGCCCATCCCGATCAGCTGCGAAAAACCGTCGAGCGGCTCTTGGCTGGCGGGAACGGGTCGTCCTGTCAATTGCTGACCAGCGATGACTCGGCCGGTGCTTGGGAGTTGGCCCGCACGATGGCCACGGCGGAAGACGTGATCTGCGTAGCGGGTTCCTTCTTTTTGGCCTCAGAACTGCGCAGCTTGATTCAGGGGCCCCTCACGTCGTAGCACCACAGCGTGTCGTGGTAGCGGAGGTACAGGCGGCCGTCGAGCAGCACGGGGTGCGCCCAGGCGTCGCGGACTCGGCCGGTCACTAGCTGGAATCGACCGGCGACGTGCAGACCGTCGGCATCGGGCTTCAGCATCCCCGCCGCGCCCTTCTCGTCGAGGACGTACAACCGGCCATCGGCGTAGACCGCCGCGCCGGTCGTGAACGCCTTCTGCTCGAACTTCGTCCGGCCGCTGGCCCAATCGACGCCGAGCCACAGTTTCTGATTCCGATAGCCTGATGCAAACAGCGTGTCGCCGACCAGCACGCCGCAGCCGGTCACGGTATCCAGCGACGACTGCCATGCTTGTTCGGCGGCGATGCGGTCGCCTTCCGCCCGCAGTCGGTACGCGCGCCCCTCCTCCGCATACGGCGTGACGTAGAACACCTGGCCATCGCGATACACGGGGGTGGAGACATTCGTATCGTGGCGGTTTCGCAGAGGCACGGCCCACAGCAGACGTCCGCCGGCCGCATCGAGGCCGAAACCGTGGCCGGCTGAGCAGTTGGCGATCAGCCGGCGCCCCGCGTAGTGAAACAGAATCGGTGACGAATAGGAGGCGCGTTCGCCGTCCAGCGGTTCGCTCGTCCACACGGTCCGGCCGGTCTGTTTGTCCAGCGCCGACACCAGCGTCTGGGGGCCGCCGGGCGTCACGATCACGCGCGGGCCGTCGATCAACAGACATTCACTGATCGCCCACGTGATGTTCTCGGCGTTGAATCGCTTCAGCACGTCCACAGCCCACCGTTCGCGTCCGTCGGCGGCGTCCAAGCACGCCAAACGCCCGTGCGCGTTCAGATGGTACAAGCGGCCTTGCGAATAGCTGCAACACGCGCGGGCGCCGGGAAAAGAGCCTTGCCAGGCGGCGCCGTTCTTGGCCTGCCACAGGAGCTTGCCGCCCAGGTCGAAGGCGAACACGATCAAATCCTCAGCGACGTCTCCGGTCACGTACACTCGCTCCTGGACCACGATCGGCGACGACCAGCCCTTGCCGAGCCCGTCGACTTTCCACAGCAGCCGAGGACCGTCTTCGGGCCAAGTCGGCAGCAGACCGGTTTCGTCCGAGATTCCGTCCCGCCGGGGACCACGCCACTGCGGCCAGCCGGGCTGGGGCGAAGCGATCAAGCCGTCCGCTGCCGCATTCGCGCCAGTTCCCGCCGCAGGCCCGTCGGCGGCCAACGACGGCCCGCCGCACCGTGCCGAGAAACCGGCGACGACGCCCGCGAGCAACAACGTTGCGAACAAACGCGGCCATCCGGAAGCACCGTTCTTGCGACAGACTCGGGCTTCTTCCCGGCCAAAACCAGCACGTTGACGCCCAGGGCGGCAGAACTTCATCTCGACTTCCTCTTGGCCAAGTCCGGGGATGGTTAGCAGCGTTCGAGCAATAGCT
Organism: uncultured Pirellulaceae bacterium; assembly: GCA_964409865.1. Taxonomy (GTDB): domain Bacteria; phylum Planctomycetota; class Planctomycetia; order Pirellulales; family Pirellulaceae; genus Anammoximicrobium. The sequence continues at coordinate 10,342 of CAYPGE010000170.1, read as the reverse complement.
GTCGCCCCGTCAAAGTAGCCATCACGCTCCGCGTGATCATCAAAGTAGCCATCACGCTCCGCGTGATGATCAGCAATATGCACTGAACAGTCATTTCTCGAACGATGCCCACGGCGATCCATCTCCATCAAACCGCGACGCACGCACGTCGGCCGTAGTCTACTTCCCGTCCGGCCCGTTCACAACCTGACCCCAACGCTCCTGTCGATCCTCGCCGCTTGCGAGCGGGTCCATCCCGTTGCTGGATCGCGCGGGATCCGATAATATCGCGGGCGATGCGGGATAACGTTCCACCTCTCGCTGACAAGACTTCGCTTCCTGCCGCACAAGGCAGCAGGGGGCGGAGCAAGCGCCGAGTCGGCAAACAACTCATGAAGACCAACGCCACACGCCAATTGGACAAGGCGGGGATCGCCTACGAACTGCGGGAGTACGAGGTCGATCCGGACGATCTGCGGGCGGTCAAAGTCGCCAGCCAGATCGGGCTGCCGGCCGAGCAGGTGTTCAAGACGCTGGCGGTCAAGGGCGACAAACACGGCGTCGTCTTGGCCGTGGTGCCGGGCGATCACGAGTTGGACCTGAAGGCGCTGGCGCGACTGTCCGGCAATCGCAGCATGGAGATGGTTCCGGTCAGCCAGTTGCAGCCGCTGACCGGGTACATCCGTGGCGGCGTCACGGCGCTGGCGTGCAAGAAGCACTATCCGGTGTACCTCGACGAGTCCGCCGTGCTGTATGCGACGATCGCGGTCTCGGCGGGCATCCGCGGCACCCAGATTCTGCTGGCCCCGCAAGACTACGTGGCGGCGACCGGCGCGACGCTGGGAGCGATTGCGCGAGCGGTGGGCTGATTCCGTGGCGTGGGCAACGGAGGGGCCAATTCTGGCCGGCTTCTGGACTTCGTCTGCGATTTCGGGTATGGTGAGATTTCGGCGTTTTGGCCGGGACACGATTCATGTTGGTGTTTCAGTCAGTGGCGTGACGATTCTTCAGTCTCCAGTTCGTGCAGGGGGACGCCGGGATGAACGGACGACGCTCGCAGCACGCGGCATTCACGCTGGTCGAACTCCTCGTGGTGATCGCGATCATTGGCATCTTGGTTGCCTTGCTGCTGCCCGCCGTACAGGCCGCCCGCGGCTCGGCTCGCGCGGCCCAGTGCAAGAGCAATCTGCGGCAAATCGGCATCGCGCTGCACCACTATCACGACGTCCATGGCGGCTTTCCTCCCGCCTTCCTCGGCGAGGCCAGCGGCTGGCTGCCCAGTTGGTCCTGGACGACGTTCCTGCTGCCGCACTTGGAACAGCAGGGACTGTACGATGAACTGCAAGTGATGTCGGCCCAGTTCGGCGGCGGTGCGCCGTTTGCGACGACGCCCAGCGGGCCAACGCAATCGGTGCTGTCGGTCTTCGTCTGTCCGGCGGACACCGCAGGGGACCTGAATCACCGCAAGAGCGAGCACGCCAAATCCAGCTATCACGGCGTATTGGGCAACGAGACTCAGCTTTCCACTTCCCATCCGGTGCTGATCCGCCAGAACGGGACGTTTTTCGTGAACAGCCGCGTCTCGGTCGAACAGATGACTGACGGTTCGTCGCAGACGCTGGCGGTCGGCGAATGCCGGCTCGATCCCGGCGAGGACGGCAAACGCGGGGCGATCTGGGCCGGGATGCGCGGCCCCACGGGCGATACGCTGTGGCTGAGCGACACCGCGTGGTGGCTGAACGACGAGCCCGATTGGCGCATCAACGGGCCCGGCGAGCAGGCGTTTTCCAGTCACCATCCGGGCGGCGTACACTTCGTGCTCGGCGACGGCTCGGTGCGTCTGATCTCCGAAACGATCGACGGGGCCACGCTGGAGCACCTGGCGGCGCGGAACGACGGAGAGCCGGTCGGCGAGTTCTGACGGGGAAGAAACCGGCACGGGATGCTCCGCCCCAAGCCTCCTCACCGGTCGCTGTCCGATCCCTTTTGCATCGGCGGCCAAAACGGGAATTCCACTGGGATACCTTTGCATCGCAGACCCAAGTCTTGCTATGATGAGCCGATAATTACCAGCTTGGCAATGGTCCGCCGGCCTGTGGCTCCCCCTTTGCATTCCTGGACATGCCCCACACCATCTGCGCCACTGAGAAAGGACAGAACGATGGCTCAAACAACCAGACTCTCCCGCCGACAGTTCCTGCGTCACACCAGCGCGCTGGCTGCCGCGGGCATCGCGGCTCCGTACATCATCCCTTCCGGCATCCTGGCATTCCAGGGCAGTCCCGGCGCCAATGACCGCATCGGCATCGGCGGGATCGGGATCGGCCGCCAAGGCAGCGGCGTGCTGCGCGGCGCCGTCGGGTCCAAGGACTGCCGCTTCATCGGCATCGCGGACGTGTTTCTGTCTCGCGCCGAAGATATGTGCAAGAGACTGGGCGGTGGCGAGCCGTACCAGGACTACCGCAAGTTGTTGGAACGGAAGGACGTGGACGCCATCGTAACCGCCACGCCCGACCACTGGCGGGCCTTGGTGACCATCCACGCTTGCCAAGCCGGCAAAGACGTTTACGCGGAGAAGGCTTTGAGCCTGACGATTCGCGAAGGCCGGTTGATGGTCCAGGCGGCGCGCAAGTACCAACGGGTCTTCCAGGTTGGGAGTCAACAGCGCTCACAGGCCGTGAACCGCGTCTCCTGCGAGTACGTGCGCACGGGCAAGCTCGGCAAGATCAAGGAGGTCATCGGCGCGAACTATCCCAGCCCGTGGGAGTGCGAGTTGCCGGCGGAGCCCGTGCCTGAGGGACTGGACTGGGACATGTGGTGCGGCCCGACGCCGTTGGTCCCGTACAACAAGGACCTGTTTGCGCCTCGCGCGAATCCCGGCTGGCTTTCGTTCCGCCCGTACTCGGGCGGCGAGATGACAGGCTGGGGCGCGCACGGCATCGACCAGATTCAGTGCGCCTTGGGGATGGACGACAGCGGCCCGGTCGAAGTCTGGACGGAGGGCGACAAGTTCAACCCGCCCACTTACACGCAACCTGAGTCGCGAGCCCGCGGCGACAAGATGTGCTCTGTCCCGATGGTCTTCTTCCGCTACGCCAACGGCGTGACCGTGAAACTGGACAACGGCAGCCAAGGCGGCGGGATCTTCATCGGCGAGCACGGCAAGATGGACCTCACCCGCGGCCGGGTCGCCACGAACCCGGCGGAGATCGCCGAGGAGATCAACAAGCAAGCGAAGGGCGGCGATCAGAGCCACGTGGGCAACTGGATCGAGTGCATGAAGACCCGCGCCAAGCCCGTGGCGGACGTCGAGATCGGCCACCGGTCGATCACCGTCTGCCACTTGGCCAACATCGCCCGCTGGGCCGGCCGCCGCCTGAAATGGGACCCGGTCAAGGAGCAGTTCCCCGACGATCCGGACGCGAACACGTACCTGGACCGCCCGCGGCGGGCGCCCTATCAACTGCCGGAGACGATCTGAATCCGTGTTCGCGAAAAAGGGACGGAATGCGCTCGCCTAAGGCCACTTGACGTCCTCTTTGCGCACACAATTCTTGGAGAATTGCACGCGGGGGTCAAGGGCGTGGGCCCGAGCGGCGGATCGGGGCGGAATCGGGATGGCAAGTCACATGGCCGCTGCGAGTGAAGCCCGTCGACCCGTCAAGCGGCCCTTGGACGCCACGACACGATCGGGCCGAGAACGTCGAGCCAGTGAGTCCGCGAGCGTCGTGTCGCCCTTGAGTCTCCGGGGCCGGCCAATTGGACCCGGTTTCGAGTTCCGGCCCCAGTGGAACGTAGCCTGGGGGGGCCGGCACACGTGCGGAATGTTACAATGTCGGGGGTTCGCTCGTGTGCCCAGTCAGCAAAGGCACTCATGCATTCGACTTTGGACTCAGGCGACAGGAAAGGACGGCAATGAAGTTTTCTCGGATCACTCACAACCCGGCAGTGATGGGGGGCAAGCCGTGCATTCGTGGTTTGCGCGTGACGGTGGGGACTGTGGTTGGGCTGCTCGCCGCCGGTGTATCGCGGGAACGGATTTTGGCCGCTTACCCCTATCTAGAACCTGGAGATCTTGACGAGGCGTTGGCGTACGCCGCGTGGCGACTCGAAGAACGCGAGGAAGAACTCTTGGTGACCACATGAGCCTTCGAATCGTCGTGGACATGAATCTGTCTGTGGATTGGATCCCGCTGCTGGAGCAGGCAGGGTGGCCAGCCATCCACTGGTCCGCAGTTGGCGATCCGCGCGCTGAAGATGAGACGATCATGGCCTGGGCCTGGACGAACGGGCATGTGGTCTTCACACACGACTTGGACTTCGGAACGACCTTGGCGTTGACCCACGCAGGAGGCCCCAGCGTGATCCAAGTTCGTGGGCAACGTGTGCTACCGGAACATGTGGGCACGCTCGTGCTCGCCGCCCTTAAACAGTACGAACCGGAGCTGTCCGTCGGAGCCTTGGTGGTCGTGGAACAGTCCAAAAGTCGCGTCCGAATCTTGCCCTTGTGACGCAGGGCCGAAGAAGTTCCGCCCCAAGAGAATCACGGGTTGGTTGGGAAACGCAAGCGGTGACCGCGGGAACTTGGCCATCAAGTCTTCGGGGCCGAATCGAGTTCGCTTTGCGGCGTCAAACGCAGTGTGGGGGTGTCTCCATGTGCGAGCCTGTGATCATTTTTGTGCGGTGCAAGAATAAGGTACCACCACCAGTTCGCCTCGACGATAGCCCGCATGTATGGCTTGCCGAAGCGCGTCTCTGTGCAGAACTCGAGTATTTCGGGCAAGCCCGTCGGCCACCTGATGCCAACGGCATTGATTGTCGCTCATCGGCTCGCTCCATTTGCGTTCCTGCAATCGCCCGCCGGGACGCCTGTCGGTTACCTCCGCTTTCTCGGTCCCCGACACTTGTTGTCCACGGATTCAGCCTGTCACTCAAACGCAGCCGGCACCGGCGGCAGGTCTTTGGTTAACACCGCGGGGGTCTGCCGGCCGGCTTTGGAGGCGTCAAACGGCTGGAATCCCAACTTCAACGCGGGCGAATCGGGCTTGAGCCGGAAATCGTCCTTCTTGGCGTCGACGAAACCGGGATCGGCGATGATCGAGTGCTGGTCCTGGCCACGTTTCTGTTGCCATTGGTCCAGCGTCAGTCCGCCGAAAAACGTGACCGGCTTCTGGCCTGCGCTGAAGTACAGGTTGCAGTCCATCCGGAAGTTGTCGTCCCTCCAGTTCGAGCCCTGCAGCGGGCTGTCGTTGTCCCAGAAGACGATGTTCCGCTCGAACCAGAACGAGATGTGTTCTTCGGTGCGAGTTCGCTGCAACTGCTGTTCGCCGTTGAAGGCCAGGATGTTGTTTTCGATGCGGTTCTCTTTGCCGTAGTGCTGGTGGAATCCGGCTCGCGAGCAGCGATAGACCAGGTTGTTCTTCATGACAATCCCGGTGGAACCCTCGTCGGTGTACAAGCCCCAGCCGCCGTAGTCGAACGAGGTCACGTCGTGAAAGTGGTTGTCGTGGATCACGGTGCCGGGCGAAACGCCCAGCGTATAGATGCAGCCCATGTCGCTCAGCACGCCCTGTCCGATCTTGTAGGCGTGATTGAAGCCGATGTCGTTGTGGTGCGCGCGGCTCGAAGCATAGCCCCACACCCAGCCGACGGAAAAAGCCGAGTAGTAGAAGTCGACCACGTCGTTATGTTCCACCACGTTGTACGGCGAGTGGCCGATCCAGACGCCGATGGCGGCCGAGTGCAGTCGGCCGCCGTGGGCGATGCGGCAGTTGCGGATCGTCTGGTGCGAGACTAACGCCTCGTCGTCCTGAGGCGGGGCCAGCGTGTCGCCCCACTCGGCCGGCAACGCGCTGCCGAGCTTGACGCCGCCCGCGCCCAGATCGAACAACTCGCAACCTTCGACGCGATTGTGCTGGCAGCCGGGCCCAAAGGCCACGGCGTATTCGCCGGTGTGCCGCACCGCGCAGTTCTCGATTACCACGTTGCGCGTCGCCGTGGCGGCTACGGCGGAACCCAAGTTGACTTCGGCCTGCGGGAACGCTTGGCCCTCCGGCGGCGTGGTCCAGTTGCTGTGCGCGAACGTCAAACCGCGCAGCTGAATGTGTTGGACCCAGCGACGTTGTGCGAGTTCGCCGGCCAGCAGCACCAGATACCGCAGTCGCGGCGCGATGACGGAGGTCTGCTGCGGATCTTCGCCCGACTTTGGAAGATAGGTGAGCCGTCCGCTGGTCCGGTCCAAGTACCACTCACCCGGTTCGGTCAATGCCTCCTTGACGTTGATCGCCAGATAGCGGTGGCCCTTGTGAAAGGCTGCCCACGAACTGGTGCCGGTCGTGTGACCGGTGACCGTAACGGTCTTTTCCTGCGCGTCGATCGAAGCGATGGGCAGACGCGAAGCGGTCCAGGAATGGAACGGCATGACCTCGACATCGTTCAAGTTGGCCCACTTCGCGTCCAGTTCGCCTTCCCCAAAACCGAACCGATCAAAGCCTTTGCCCGCCGCTTTCGGCGTGGAATCGCCGGCCTTGGCGATCTTGAAGTAGCCCTTTTTCGGCAGCCGCGGCCGGAACCGCCGCTGGTCCCCGACGAACAGCTGGCAGAAATGCCATTTGCCTTCCTTGACCTCCGGAAGATCGACGTACCAGCGGCCGGGCTGATCCGTTTTCCAGCCCGTGATGGATCGGCCGCCGGAGAAGATGGGACGCTCGTCGCCAAAAGCCTGATAGACGACCGGCGCTTTCTCTGTGCCGGAATCCTCGGCACCGAAAGAAATCGGGGCTGGGAGCCAATACGTGCCGCCGCGAATCGAGACGACGATCGCGTGGTCGCGGTCCGCCTGAGCTTGTTTCAATTCACGAACCGCTTGTTGCGCTCGCTGAAAACTGGCAAACGGTCCGTCGGCCCCGTCCGCCTTGGGCTCCGCGAGTTTGCCCGTCCATTGGTCGTTGCCGTTGGTGGCCACGAAGAAATCCGGCTCGGCCGCCCGCGCCAGCGAGCCCAGAAACATGAGTCCTGCGGCCGCCAACAGAAAGAGCATGCAGCGTGCGGAAGAAAGGCTTTTGGTCATGGTGGCGATCTCCTGGGGTGAGGGTGTGGGGGCAGGGAACATCCGGGTAAGGCGGGAAGAGCTGACAGAAAGATGGGGTGACAGAAAAATAAGGAAAGCGAATCTCGCCGCTAACCTCTGTTTCTCTCTTTCATCTTTCTGTCACCCCATCTTTCTGTCAGCTCTCCTGTCTTTCTGCGTGTGATTTTTTCGGGCGTTAGGCCCGGCGCAGTTCGTGGGTCGAAAACAGCAGGGCGCGGGTGACGTGGTAGGCGGCCTTCCAAGGCGTGGCCTTGTTCACGCGCAGCGGTTTGCCGTCCGGCGTGACGGTCTCGTAGCACCCGCCGTACTGGTCGTCGATCATGTGTTTGCGGAAAAAGGCCCAAGTCTCCGCGAATCGCCGGAAGTACTCGTCTTTCTGCGGTGCCAGCCGCGCGGCGGTCAGCAGGCCGTTCAGACCCTCGACCTGGACCCACCACACCTTGTCGGTTTTCGTCGGCGGGCCGGTGGGCGGGCCTTCGTCCGCGAAGCCGCCGTGGTCTTGGTCCCAACCCCACCGCAGGGCGTGATCGACGGTATGCAGGGCCGTGCGAGCCGTGACTTCCGCGTCCTGGCGGCGCAACACGTCGGCGGCTTCCTCCAGCAGGTATGCGATCTCTAGTTGGTGCCCGAACGAGCCGCGCTCGTCGTGCGGCTTGAAGTCCCGTGCTGCGAACATGTTCAGATGGCCGCCCGGCAGCACGATCTTGTCTCGCACGATCTCGAAGACTTCCTGCAACCGCGCCGTCAATCGCGCGTCGTTCCAGACACGTCGCAGGGCTGTCAATGCCTCCAGCAAATGGATGTGCGCGTTCATCGACTTGAAGCCGACCTGGCCGATGACCGGCAGGCCGCGGCCCAGCGGTTCGGCAGGGACATCCACCGCCACGCTTTGTCCGTCCGCCGTCACGTGTTCGAAGTAGCCGCCGCACTCCGCATCGTGGGCGTGATTATCCAGCCAGTTGAAGGCGGACTTGCCAAGTTCCACGGCGTCGCAGTCGCCGGTCGCCTCGCTGACCGCCGCGGCAGCGTAAATCCCGAACGCGTAGCTGTACAGTTGCTTCCAGGGCATCTTGTCCGGCATGGGCTGCCCGGCGGCGTCCGTGCGGTCGAAGAAGCCGCCACGCTGGGCGTCCCACATCTTGTCGGCCAGAAATCTCAATCCGTGCCGAGCGTACTGCAAGAACTTGTCCTTCCGTTGCGGATAAGCCAGCGCCACGGCCGCAGCGGTCCAGGTCTGGCGGGCCTGGTAGACGAGGAACTTCGAGTCCGTCGCGCCACGCGTCCAGTCCCGCGAAAAGTTCTCGTGAAACCCGCCGCGCTGCGTGTCCAGGCACCGCGGATACCAAGCGTCCAGCACCTTGTCCCACATTACCCGCTCGATTTCATCGGCTAGTTGGCCGCGAATCGCCTTGCCGCCGTCCGCCGTTGCGGCCGCGCACGCCGCATAGGATCCGCGGCAGGCGAAGGCTGCTGCAGCTTGGCCCAAGGACCACAGTGCCTGACGGCGAGTCAGCCGCGCCGCGTTGCGATTCGTTCCGATGATCCGGCTCGTCGCTGTCATTTCACCTCGCCCTTGTCGTACAGTTCCCAGAACGCCGCCGGGGGCATCTTGTCGTCGGCCGCGTCGTCGAATCGGGTGCCCAGTTCCTGTAGACTGGCCATCTTGCGTACCGCATCGAGTCCCGTCTTGATCTTGCCGGGCGTGAAGATCAGCCGCGTCAATTGCAGCGAGCCGATCGGCGTCAGGTCGGTGACTTCGGCGCCGCCGATGTGCAGTCGCTGCAGTGGATGCCCCTCCAGCGGACTCAGGTCTGACACCCGCGTGTCCTGCAGGGTCAGGCTGACCAACGGGACGCGGCGCAACGGTGAGATGTCCGCCACGGGGCAGCCGGTGAGCCACAACATGCTGATCGGACATTCGGCCAGCGGCGCGAGGTCCTTGACGCGGGTGCCCAACAAGTTCAATTCCTCCAGCGGAGCGCCTCGCAGCGGCCCCAGGTTTTCGACGCGCGTGCGGCTGAGGTACAGTTTCCGCAACGGCATGCCGCGCAGGGCCGAAATGTCCGCCAGTCGCTGGTTGTCCTCCAGGTACAGTTCGACCAACGGCAATCCATTCAGCGGGTCAACATCGGCGATGTCGCACTTGGACAGGTCCAGGACGCCGATCCGCTGACGGGCCAGGGGGCTGATGTCCTTCACGTTCGGATCGTTGATGGCCAGGGCCAGCAGATCCGCCGAGATCGGCTGCATCTGCAACTCGCCGCCGAAGCCGGGGTTCTTCTCTTTCATCGCCGCCGTGAGCTGTTCCGGCGTGGCGATCGCGTGCGGTTGACTTGGGGGCAGATCGGTCTTGGCTTCCGGCACGACGGGAGATGGCGCAGCCGGATCGGTCTGGGATGGTTCATCACCCGATGCAGGCTGCGCATCGCCCCGCGATGAACTCGGCACGGAAGACGGCTGGCCGCACCCCGCAGCGAGCAAGGCGGTCAGCAGGACGACGGCAATGGTCGTGTTGTTCAACAAAGGGCCCTCCGGGAACAGAAGTTCGTGCGTGCCGGGGCTCAGACGTACAGAATTCAATTTTCGCGGCTCCTCGTTCAACCATCGGGAAGACGCCCTGGGCCGCGAAAATTGAATTCTGTACGTCTGAGCCCTTTGTACTCGTTGGATGAGCGTACCACTGCAGCAACACCGGGTCAATCAGCGGCCTCCTCAGCCATCTGGCAGCCGGTACCCGACTGCGGTAAATTGACGCCTACAGGAATTCGTGATCGTGGCGACTCTGGGACGGCTGGGACCAAGCGCACCTTAGGAAGTCATGTTCCGACGCAACCGGTTAAGTTCACTCCCTCAACAGCGGAAAAACCGTGGACCTGAATCTGAAAAACCGAGTGGCGATCGTGACCGGCGGGTCGCGGGGCTTGGGCCGGGCAATTTGCCTGGGCTTGGCAGCCGAAGGGGCCAATGTGGCCGTCAGCTATTTGTGCGATCCGGAGGCCAAGATCGACCTGGGCGACGAAGCGGCGGAGTTGGCCACGACGATCCGCGCCGAGTGCGGCGTGAAAGCCTTGCCGGTCGGCGGCGACGTGGGCAAAGAGGCCGATGTCGAACGGCTATTTGCGGCAACGGAACGCGAATTGGGTCCGGTCGACATCCTCGTCAACAACGCCGGCATCTGGCCCACGGCGTTCGTACGCGACATGAGCGAAGCCGAATTCACACGCGTGCTGCAGATCAACCTCGTGGGCGCGTTTCTGACTTGCCGCGAAGCCG
>CAYPGE010000169.1:8414-17219 GCA_964409865.1 uncultured Pirellulaceae bacterium | reverse complement strand
CGCGCTGCTGGACCGCTACTCGAAAGGCCACCTCGCCGTCACGTTGGCGTTGGGCCAATTGACCACCGCGACCCTCCTCCTCGCCGGCGTCTGGGCCGTGCAGGCGCCCATCGGTTGGCCGCCCGCCACGGTCTGGCCGGCGTTGCTGCTGACCGGCGGCATCTGCACGGCCGCGGCGTTCTATGTCCAGACCTTTGCCCAGCAGCGGTTGTCGGCCGTAGAGACGGGTATGATCCTGCTCACCGAGCCGATCTTCGCCGTGGTGTTTGGCTGGCTATTGGCCGGTGATCGGCTGACCGGACTGCAGATCCTCGGCGCCGCTCTAATGGTCGCAGCCGTATTCGCCGCCGAGCTGCACCCGCTCGTTCGAAAGGCCTCGTCAAAGTAGCCATCACACTCCGTGTGATGATCAGCCAGAAACACCGCACAGTCATTTCTCGAACGCGACCAACCGCCCTCGGTCCGCTTCAATCTCGCGGCACGTCGGACAGCGACTTCCCTTGTCGCTGCTGATATTCTCCCATCATTCGGTTCGCTTCCGCATATTGTTCTTGGGACCCGATGTCAAACCACAGCCCCTCGTCGGTCCGGATCGTGTGCCCGTAGACAGGCACCTGGTGGTGCAGCCACTCGACGAAAGACCCCGTCTTGTCCGGCGAGTGTCCCTCCGCCAGGTACCGTTCCACCAAGGCGCGGACCTCGGCACGATAGGCATAAATACCAATCGAGACGACCGTCGTCGCCGGGTTTTTCGGCTTCTCTTCGAATCCGATCACGCGTCCCGTCGAGTCGCAAACGGCGACGCCCATTTTGGCGGCCTCCGTCTTCGAGCCCACATCGTACAGGGCGATCGTATTGCCCCGGACGCGAAAAGTGTCCAGGACGCCGTCCAGCCGAAACGTAAACAAGTTGTCCCCGTTGACGAGCAGGAAGTCCTCTCGGATGTCGGCCTGCTCCAAAGCGAACCACAAGTCGCCGATCGAGCCCCGCCGATCATCGTTCGAGGTGGTGCCGTCGTCCAGGATCTGCAACTGCATCGGAAACGGCCGTTTGTCGGCCCAACTGCGAAAGGCATCCACAAAGGCATGGTTGCTCACCAACACTCCCTGCTCGATGCCGGCCTCCACCAATCCCGCGACGACGTAATCCAAGACGGGCCGACCGGCCACCGGCAACAGTTGCTTGGCGACGCTGCGTGTCAATGGATACAGTCGCGTTGCGAACCCCGCACACAAGATGACACAACGCATCGAGTAACTCCTCGGTTCCACAACGGACAATCCGCGTGGCCTGGTATTTCGACTGTCTCGCTTCGGCGAACGGTGGGCGTCAGCGCACCGGTTTCTTTGCTGCCAGTGGACCAACCCCGGCGAAAACCGGTAGGCTAACGCCTATCGTTCGCCAAGACCCGAGGCGATTCCGCCGAAGTCAGGCAGTCGAAGCAAGGGACCGGAAACGACCTTCAATCAACGAAGACGAATGGGAGTCTAACCTACGTGGGCCGGCACGGCTAGGGAGGGAGCGGCGCTGGATAGCAAGGCTGGCATGCCACGGATTGACGCCGACATTAGCCGGCGCAAAATGAATAACTCAATGCATGACCATCCAGACAACGACGCTGAGAAGAGCTTTATGTCCGACCCCATGCCACTGTTTCCGCACCGCCGTTTCAACGCCTTGACGGGCGATTGGATTCTGGTTTCTCCGCACCGGACGCAGCGGCCGTGGCAGGGGCGGCGCGAGGGCGACCCGGCAAATTCGCGGCCGGCTTACGATCCCCAGTGCTACCTGTGCCCCGGCAATACGCGGGCGGGCGGAGGCCAGAATCCCGAGTACAAAAAGACGTTTGTCTTCACCAATGACTATCCGGCGCTGCTGCCCCAGACGCCGCAACGCGAGCCCGACGCGAGTTTGCTGTTCCGCGGCCAAGCGGCGTGCGGGACGTGCCGCGTGATCTGCTTCAGCCCGCGCCACGACTTGACGCTGCCCCGCATGGCGACCGGGGAAATCCGCGCGGTCATCGACGTCTGGGCGGAACAGATTTGGGAACTTGGGACGCGCTACCGCTGGGTCCAGGTGTTCGAAAACAAGGGCGACGTGATGGGATGCTCGAACCCGCATCCCCACGGGCAGGTTTGGGCCAGCGACTTCTTGCCCAACGAACCGGCCAAAGAGGATCGCCAGCAGGCCGCGTACCGGGAGGCACACCGCACGTCGCTGCTGGTTGACTATCTGCAGGAGGAACTCCAGCGCGCTGAGCGAATCGTGCTGGCGGACGAGCACTGGGTCGTGCTGGTCCCGTACTGGGCGACGTGGCCGTTCGAAGTGATCCTGCTGCCGCGGCGGCACGTGCTGCGATTGCCCGACCTGACGGACGCGGAACGCAACAACCTGGCCCAGGTCCTAAAACGATTCTTGACCCGGTACGACAACTTGTTCGAAACGTCGTTTCCCTATTCGATGGGCTGGCACGGAGCGCCGCACGACGACAACGATTGCGCGCATTGGCAGCTGCACGCCCATTTCTATCCGCCGCTGCTGCGCTCGGCCACGGTCAAAAAATTCATGGTGGGCTACGAAATGCTGGGCGAGGCGCAGCGCGATCTGACGCCGGAACAGGCCGCGGCGCGGCTACGGGAGCTATCGGAGGTACACTACCGGGAAGCTGGCAAAAAAATTGGGGCAGGAAAATGAGGACCTGTTTTGGACATTTTCCTGCCCCAATTTTCCTGCCAGCCTTTTCCTTCCTGCCTCTGCCTCTTTTGCCAACATCGACAATTTGTCGATGTGAGCGGCCTGAAGCGTCTGGCGTTTCAGACCTGCGCCGGCACCACGAACGGTTCGCGGTATTCGCGGGTCAGGAGCTTGTCGGCCTCGGGCGCGTCGATGAATTTTTCCTTTTGCGGGTCGAACTTCAGCGGACGGCCCAGCCGGTAGGTGGCGGTGTCCAACTTCACGCCGATGCCCACGAGCATTTCCTTCAGCCAGGCAAACGTCTTGTGGACTTCTTCGTTGTCGCCCAATTCGTCCGGTGTCTTGGCGAACGACACGTCCTGGCCCAGGCGGTAGGAGATGTTCGCTAGATGGCACAGGGCGCTGGAGTAATGGCCTTCCAGGATGTGCGCGTCGAGGTCTTGGGATCGGCGGGACCGGACGCAGGCGATGAAGTTGCCGAAAGTACCTTCGCCGGGGCCGCGCGGGGCCGTGGGGTTCTTGACGTCGGGCGGCGTGACGATGGGAATCGGGTCGCACGGGGCTTTGCCGTCGAACACTCGGTCCTGCCGTCCACCGGCCGTTTTGAACTCCGTCACCTCGAAGATCATCTTCGTCGAACCAAAGTCGAACACGGCGAACTGTAAGTTGGGCGTTTGAGCCTGGTCGTTCCACAGGAACCGGCCGCCGAGACTAAAGACGGCTTGGGGCAGCGTGGCGTTGGGGATCAGCCAGCGCGTCGTGTCCATGGCGTGTACGCCGTTATTGCCGATGTCGCCGTTGCCCGTGTCCCAGAACCAGTGCCAGTTGTAGTGTACCAGGTTCTCGTGGTACGGCTGCTGCGGAGCCGGGCCGAGCCAGACGTTGTAATCCAGTTCCGGCGGCGGGTCCTTGGGCTGTTTGAAGCCGATGCTGTTGCGCACGCGGTAGCTGCGGCCACGGGCGACCAGCAGGCGTCCGAACTTGCCGGCGGCGATGTCGCGAGCCGTCTGCCACCCGTTCCCGCTGCGCCGCTGGGTGCCGTGCTGGACGATCCGCTGGTACTTCCTGGCGGCTTCCACGCATTGGCGGCCCTCGAACACGTTGTGGCTGCAAGGCTTCTCCACGTACACGTCCTTGCCCGCCTGGCAGGCCCAGATCGTGATCAGCGAATGCCAGTGGTTGCAGGTGGCCACGGAGACGGCGTCCAAGTCCTTGTCCTCCAGCGCTTGGCGAATGTCCTGGAAGCACTTGGGCGTGTTGCCGCCGAGCTTTTTGACCTGTGCCACGCGACTGCCGAACGTGCGGCTGTCGGGGTCGATCAGGTGCGTGACCTGGACGCCGGGGATTTTCGAGAACTCATTGATGTGATCGCCGCCGCGGCCGCGGATGCCGGCCACGCCGACGCGCACGGTGTCGTTGGCGCCCAGCACCCGGCCGGAAGACTTGGTGCCGGAGATGACAAACGAAGCGGCGATGCCGGCCGCCGCAGACTGACGAAAGAACTGCCGTCGCGAAAGACGTGTCATGGATGGGTCTCCTGGAGAGGATGGTTCGCCGAAGCGCCGAACTGGTTACGAAGCTCTGTTTCGTAACCCACTGACCGGAGGCTCCGCCTCCGAAGAGGCCGGCGGAGCCGGCAAGACAGTGCGTTCCCAGGCGGAGCCTGGGAACGAGGTGGATTCATTTGACTGGCTGGAGACTTGCCCTGCAAGTCGTCCAGTCGGCGAACCAAAAAAACGACGCTCGAACGATCGGCTTGGACGGCGGAGAATGCTGCCCGGGCGACGGGTGGTGACAGCCGGCCGGAAAATGCTAGGATACGTTTCTTCGGAGGCACCCGCATGACGCACGCAATCCGTGAACAGACCCGATGGACTCCTTCCACGAACTCCGCCACGGCCGCCGATCACCTGGCCGCGGAGGAACTTGCCGCGGTGCAAGTCCGGCGACTGGTCCAGACGGTGGAGTGGGCCGTTGAGCGAGTGCCGTTGTATCGGCAGCGGCTGGCGGAGGCCGGCGTATCGCCCGACGACATCCGCTGCCTGGCTGATCTCGCCCGCCTGCCCTTCATTACCAAGGACGATCTCCGACAGGCGTATCCGCTGGGGCTGTTCGCGGTCCCGTTGGATCAGGTCGTCCGCCTGCACACGTCCAGCGGCACTACCGGCAAACAGGTCTTGGTGCCGTACACGCGCGCCGACTTGGACGTTTGGACCGAGGTCATGCTCCGCGTGCTGACCTGGTTCGGCGCCGGTCCCGGCGACGTGATCCACAACGCCTACGGATACGGGTTGTTTACCGGCGGCTTGGGGTTTCACTACGGGGCCGAGGCGTTGGGGGCGACGGTCATCCCGGCCTCCGGAGGCAACACCGACCGGCAAATCGCCGTCATGCGAGACTTTGGCGCCACGGTCGTCTGTTGCACGCCCAGCTTCTTTCTGCACATGGCCGACCGGGCTCAGGAGATGGGCATCGACTTGCACCAATTGCGGCTGCGAGCCGGGGTGTTCGGCGCCGAACCCTGGTCGGAGCAAATGCGAGAGCGAATCCAGCAGGCAGCGGGCATCGAGGCCTTCGACATTTACGGACTGGCGGAGATCGTCGGGCCGGGCGTGGCCGCTGAGTGCAATGCTCATCAAGGGTTGCACGTGCTGGAGGACCATTTCTATCCGGAAATCGTCGATCCGGATTCCGGCCGGCCGCTGCCGGACGGGGAGCAAGGAGAGCTGGTCCTCACGACACTCTCCAAACAGGCCCTGCCGATGCTGCGTTACCGGACGGGCGACATCACGGCGATTTGTCCGGGAGCCTGCCCTTGCGGGCGCACCTTGCGGCGGATCCGGCGCGTTTCGCACCGCAGCGACGATCTGTTTATCGTCCGCGGCGTTAATGTTTTTCCCGCACAAATCGAGGCGGCGCTGCTGGCGGTGAAGGGAACGTTACCCCATTATCAGATCGTCCTCGGCCACGAGCACGGCCAGGATCAAGCCGAGGTGCAGATCGAGGTCACGCCGGAGATGTTCAGCGACCGGATGGGCGTGTTGGAAGAGTTGCAGAACAAGCTAACGCGGGCCATCCGGCAGGCGGTCGGCGTGCAACTGTCCGTACGGCTGGTCGAACCTCGCTCGCTGGCCCGCAGCGAAGGCAAGGCCCGGCGCGTCATCGACCAGAGATAATCCTTGTGGCACGGCCTACTTGTGGGCCGTGCGACTGCAGCAGCGCCTACATGTTGGCCGTGCCGTTGCCCCAGCGTCCGACATCCCAACGTTGCGAGGTGAACCGTGAAAACTCATCAACTCTCTGTGTTTGTCGAGAATCGGCCGGGGCATTTGATCGTCCCTTGCCGCCTGTTGGCCGAGGCGGGCATCAACATCGTCACGCTGGCGATGGCCGAGACGCAGCAGTACGGCATCCTGCGGCTGATCGTACGCGACTGGCAGCGAGCGAAGCAGGTGCTGGAGGCTGGCGGCTTGCGGGTCACGGTGACCGAGGTTTTGGCGGTTCAGGTTGAGGACCGCCCCGGTGGACTGCTCGAGGTGCTCACGCCCATCTCGGCGGCGGGCCTGAACGTCGAGTACATGTATGCCTTTTCCACCAAGGCGGGCGATCAGGCCGTGCTCGTATTCCGCTTCGAAGATCCGGATTTAGCCCTGACGGCGCTCCGGGGCTCGGCGGTCAGTTTTATCGACACCGTGGAGCTGTTCAGCCGCCTGGACCGCGTCTGAGCGAGCCCATCGCTCGCCCCCACTCTCGTTTTGTATCCAGGCGGATACAGTCTCGCTCTCGACGGTTGCCTGCGCCAGTCCATCGTCGTCCTCTTCCACCTTGCTAAACCAATCCATCCTTGTAAAATGGAGGGGTATTGGAACGTCCAGCAAACGTTGCCTCGCTGCCCCCGAACTCGCAGCCAGACAGCGTGAACTAGAAGGGACTCTTCACTCACAGCTCCCGGCGCGTGGTGTCCCAGCTTGCAGCTGACCTTTCAGCCGGTTGGGCCTGCCTCGCTGGACTTGGTCTTACGGACGGTGCTCTCGACGCGAGCGGTGGGCGCTGTGCAACCGAATCGGGTCGGGAGTCTTTTTCAGTCAAGCAACCAGCCATCCCGCAGCAAGGATGGCCGAAGAAGACTCCCGCCTCGTTGCCGCAAGCATCTGCGCTCCTTGCCCGTGTCTCATGGACGGGGACACTCTCTGCATAAGGAAACTCAGCGATGATGCCAGGGCTATTTTCGACGTGGATTCGAACGCAGCGATCGTCAACTCGTCGACCGACGTTGCGCAAGCGGAATCGGCGATTGGCGATTGAATTCCTGGAAGACCGCCGGCTGCTCACATTGACAAACTTGGCGGCCATTGAGGGCACGCTGTTCTACAATCTGCCCGGCGGTGTCCAACAACCGATCCCCGGCCAGACGATCAGCCTGTACCAGGATGGCAACGCGAACGGCGTGTACGACGGCGCCCCTGCCGACCCGCTCAAGGGCACTCAGCCGACAAACGCAAGCGGTCAGTATCGTTTTGATTCGCTGACCGCAGGCACCTACTTCGTCGTGCAACCGCCCGAACCCAGCGGCAACCTCCACCCCGCGCCGGTGCCCCTCACTCGCACCATCGTCATCACGCCCGATGACGCCGGCGGAAGCGAAGGCGTGATAGTTGATTCTTTCGACGACGGACTCCAGTCTCTCGTGGCCGAACTGCCCGGCACGTCCAGCATCAGCGACTCGGTGTCGGCGACATCCGCCCTTGGCGGCCATCGACAAGTGCTGGCCAGCGCAGATCAGGGCACCGGTCGAGTCACGCTCGAAGTCGATCAGGAAAACAACGACTTGTTCACGTTTTCGGAGGATGCAAACATCGACGGAAGAGGTCTCGTCATTTGGGACGGAACCCCAGGGGATCACGCGACCGTAAATCCGACCGGCTTGGGCGGCGTCGACCTGACCGGAGGCGGTGTCGAGAATTCGTTTGTGCTGCAGATTCAGGATTCCGACCGCAAATCGGTCCAGACGATCACGGTCTACAGCGATGAGACCCGTGCTTCCCAAACCACGCTGAGGCTGCCGAGGTCCAAGGGCAACACGACGCAGTACATCAACTTCAGCGAATTTGTGGCTGTGCCCGGCCTGAGTCCCGCCGATTTTTCCGACGTGGGCGCGATCATTCTCGCAGTTGTTAGAGACGACAAAGAGATCCGTGGCTGGGACTACCGCCTGGATTCGATCGTCACGGGCGGCCCCACCGTGTTCCTTGCCGATCTTCCTTTCAATGTCACCGGCGGGATGCAAATCGTCAAGCTGACCAACGGTACCGACAATAACGCACCGACGGGGCCACTGGTTCCGATGGGCAGCACGGTCACTTGGACCTACGAGGTGAGGAACTCCGGGAACGAGTCGATCGCCAGCGTGGTAGTGAGCGACGATCACGGCACACCGGGCAACCCGGCGGATGATTTCTTTCCGGCGTTCGTGGGTGGCGACACAAACAACAACAGACTGCTGGAACCAGGCGAGGTGTGGCTCTACGAGGCGACCAGCGCGGCTGCCGCCGGGCAGTACGTCAACTTGGGCACGGCAAGCGGCACCGGAACCGTCAGCAGTGCAGCTTTGACCGACACCAGTCCAGACTGCTATTTCGGGGTGCATCCGGGGATCCAGATTGTCAAGCGCACCAACGGCCACGACAACGACGCGGATTTCAAATTGGCGATCGGCAGCGCGGTGACCTGGACGTACACAGTCACCAACACGGGCAACGTGCCGTTGGCTAACGTGCAGGTGACGGACAACCGGCCGGGCGTAGTGCCCGCGTACCAGAGCGGGGACGCGGACGGCGACGGGCAACTCGATCTGACCGAGACCTGGGTGTACGCCGCCACGGGGACCGCCGTCGCGGGAGAGTACACGAACCTGGGCACGGCGCGGGGGACGGATGCGACCGGGACAGTCCGGGAGCCGGTCAGCGCGTCCGAGCCGGATGGTTATTTCGGGGTCGATCCGAGGATTCAGGTTGTCAAGCGAACCAACGGCCACGACAACGACGCTGATTTCAAACTGGCGATCGGCAGCGCGGTGACCTGGACGTACACAGTCACCAACACGGGCAACGT
>CAYPGE010000169.1:3925-8314 GCA_964409865.1 uncultured Pirellulaceae bacterium | reverse complement strand
GGGTCGATCCGAGGATTCAGGTTGTCAAGCGAACCAACGGCCACGACAACGACGCGGATTTCAAACTGGCGATCGGCAGTACGGTGACCTGGACGTACACGGTCAGCAACCCCGGGAATGTGCCCTTGCGGAACGTAAGGGTCACGGACGACAACGGCACACCAGACTTTTTTGCGGACGATTTCAGTCCGGTGTTTGTGAGTGGCGACACGAACAGCGATGGTTTGCTCGATCCGGGTGAGGTCTGGGTTTACATGGCAACCGGTGTGGCCATCGCCGGTCAGTACTCGAATTTGGGGACCGTTAAGGGCACAGATGATACGGGCACGGTGCCTACGCCGGTGGAGAACTCGGACGCGGATTATTACTTCGGGCGCAAGGAATCGCCTGCGATCGTCGTCGGGCCCGACAAGAGCCCCAGTACGCCGCAGGAGGTTGCGGTTGTCGCCAGCGACACCGGGAAGGTCGTGACCCGGTTCGCGGCTTACGAAAACGACTATGTGGGGGGCACGCGAGTTGCCGTGGCGGACCTCGACGGCGACGGGACTGACGAGATTATTACCGCGCCGGGACGCAGTCGCGCGCCCGAAGTCCGCGTGTTTACCATGCAGGGCGACGCGGTGCCGGGATTTCCGGCTTTCTTCGGCAATAGTCCCACGTTCAGGGGCGGCATCCACTTGGCGGCCGCGGATGTCAACGGCGACGGCAAACCGGACATTATCACGGTCCCGAGCTATGGCGCCGTCGAGGTGCGGGTTTTCCTGAACCGGTACCCTCAGAGCCCCGCGTTTGTGGACGTTGCTGACATCTCGTTCCTGGCTTTCCCCACGGCTTCCATCGGAGGTGGGGTGGTGCACGCCGGCGACATGGGCCGGTTGGTCAATGGTTCGTTCGTCAATCTGCCGGACAAAAAGGCGGAAATCGTGGTCGCCACCGGGGGCGGCACAAAGGCTGCGGTGACCGTGTTTGATGTTTCGGAAGCGACGCCCACGCGCGTGCAAACGTTCTACCCATTCACCGCTGTGAGCAACAATTTCCAGGGAGGGGTCTCGTTGGAAGTCGCACGGGTCGACGCGGACGGGGTTCCGGACATCATCGCGGGCATGGGGGCAAACGGGTCGTCCAGGATCGAAGTCTGGGCATGGAGTGCTTCTGAAACGAGCCTGGACATGCTGGGAGCGATTCCGAATGCTTTTGAGGGGCCGAGCAGTACAGCGCCAGTCAAGATGGGCGTCGCTGACTCCAACGGCGACGGAATTGCGGACTCGCTGTTTGCGGTGCAGGGTCCCGACGGCACCACCGGGGAAATCCATCGCTTCAAAATCAACGGGACGGCGTCGTTCCTGTACCAACAAATCCCGTCCTTGACCGATTTCCCAGGCTCTTGGTTCATCGCCACAAGCGAAACCGCGACTGCCGAAGCCGTCTGGACGAATCCTCTCAACCCGTTTGACGTCGACAACGATGGGCGCGTCATTCCCCTGGACGTGCTGGAGACCGTCAACTACATCAACACGCACCCCGGTGAAACCGCGCTGCCCGCCAAGCAGTTCTCCCCACCGCGCTTCTTCGATACCAACGCCGACCGCGCGATTACGCCGGGGGACGTCCTGGTGGTCCTCAATTACCTCAACGATTCCGAGGTGAGTGCGGGCGAGGGAGAAGCGAGCGAACCGCCGGAGGAATTTCGAGCGATGCCGAGTCCGTTGGGCTTTGACGTCGGACTCGCGGCGCGGCCAGATGTGTCATCCGCGTCAGACGGCCGACCCGATCGAGCGCTCGCTGTCGTCCGCACGACCACGGTTCCCGGCGCGGAGTGGACTCGGCCTGGCCCAGGGTCGCCGCTGGTTCTGCATTCCTCGAAGCCGCAGTTCGAGGATCCCAACCTGTCCGAGCTGGAATCCGTCTTGGAGGTTATCGCGCCGGAGATTGCTGCGGGATACTGGTGACGTCAGTCGGATGGGTCGCGGGTCGCTCACTGCCGATGCTCGCCGCTCGCCGTCCCGAGCTTCACGTCCTGCGGGGCGGCGGTTAAGTCCCGCAGGATTGTCTCCCTTACCTAACAGGACGTCTTTGCCCCCAAGAGAAAATCGAAAGCAATCATCGCAGCGGAACGAGGTCGGTTGCTTTGGCAGCATTTTTCCCCCAATCAGTTGCAATCTTCGGTGGCATCTGGAACAATTGGGTGGGATTTGCCCTAAGAGGGCGAGCGACATTACGGAATGGTACTTGGCCCCTCCCAGTTTGTAGCGTAGTGTCCTTGGTCGCTTGTCAAATCCGTCGTGTGTTCGTGCAGGCTCGCCGAGGGCAGGACGAGGGGATAAAACCGCGGTCTTGAAAGGACCTGCACGAGCAGCGAAGAGAGAGCGTTTTTCTCACCATCCGCATAAGGTAATCCTCCCATGACGCCACGACTTTTTTCGCGGAAGAATCGATCGAAGCGATCCTCGGCTCGGCAGCAATCGCGAGACGCGCAGAACCGGCGGCTGATACTGGAACCGCTGGAAGACCGCCGGTTGCTGGCGTCGATCGGCAATTTTGTGTGGTCGGACGATAACGCCAACGGCGTCCAGGACAGCGGCGAACCGGGCGTGCCGGGCGTATTGGTGAGGCTGATCGGCGGCGGGGCCGATTTCGTGATCGGGACCAGCGACGACACGACGTCCGCCACGACCACGGACAGCAACGGATTCTACCAGTTCGGCAGTTTGACGCCAGGGACGCAGTACCAAGTGCAGTTCTCCGTACCCAGCGGGTACATCGTTTGGACACAAGCCAACGTGGGCAGCGACGACACGATCGATTCGGACGCCAATCAGAGTTCGGGACGGACGCCGATTGTGACGTTGGCGGCGGCCGAAGACAACATTACGCTGGATGCGGGCCTGCTTCGGTCGCTGGCGTCGATTGAAGGAACGTTGTACTACAATCTGCCCGGCGACGTCCGCCAACCGGTCCCCGGCCAGACGGTCAGTCTGCACCGGGATGGCGACGCGGACGGCCTGTACGACGGGGCGCCTACCGATCCGCTCTTTGGGACCGATGTGACGGACGCCCTCGGTCAATTTGTCTTCAACGCGCTTCCCGCCGGCACCTACTTTGTCGTCCAACCGCCGGAACCGAGCGGTCTCGTCCAGCCGGCCCCCGTACCCATCGTCGTCACCGTCGTCATCACAACCGACGATGCCGACGGAACGGAGGGCGTACCCGTAGACCTTTTCGACGACGGTCTTCAGATCGTCGAGGCAAGTACGAATGGCCCCACCACCGGCAGCAGTTCGGTGGCAACGACCAGCGCAATTGGCGGATATCGGGAAGCGATTGTCAATGCAGTCGGCGGCACTGGCGGCACGGCAATCTACGTCGATGTGGAAGACAATAACCTATTCACATTCTCGGAAGATGCAAACGTGAACGCCACGGGGACCGTCATGTGGGACGGGACCGCGGGGGACCACAGGATCGTCAATCCGACCGGCCTGGGAGGCGTCGATCTGACCGGGGGCGGCGTCCAGGATGCGTTCGCGTTTGACATTTTGGACACCGATCGCGATTCGCTCCAGACCATCACGGTCTACACCGACGCGGACCATGTCTCCCAGGTGAAGGTTCCTGTGCTGGATGAGGAAGACAACACCCGAAGACTGGTCAAGTTTGGCGACTTTACAGCGGTTCCTGGCAAGCTACCCGCGGATTTCTCCAACGTCGGCGCGATCACCCTCGATCTTGTCCGAGACGAGGCGTTGAGGGGTTGGGACTACATTCTGTACGGCATCGAAACGGTCGGCCCCACGGTGATCCCGGTGGAGCTTCCTTACGACCTGTCGGCGGGGGCGGCGCTGGGCGATTTCGTGTGGCGGGACAACAACAACAACGGGATCCAGGACAGCGGTGAACCGGGGATTGCGGGCGTAACGGTGACCTTGACCGGAACGGACGTGTTCGGCAACCCCGTGAATCAAACCAGAACGACGGATGCCAACGGGCTGTATCTGTTCGACAACTCGACGCTCTTGCCGGGGGCCTACGCCGTGACGGTGACCAATCCGGGCGGCTATCAGTTCAGCCCACCCAACCAGGGTGCGGATGATGCGAAGGACAGCGACGTGAATCCGCTGACAGGCCAAACGGGGAGCTACACACTGACTTTGGGCGAGACGAATCTGACAGTGGACGCGGGTCTGGTTCCGCTGGCGAGCCTGGGCGACTTCGTGTGGGAAGATGTGAACGCCGACGGGATCCAGGACAGCGGCGAACCGGCGGTGCCGGGCGTGACGGTGACGTTGATCGGCGGCGGCGCCGACGGGTTGATCGGGACGGGCGACGACACGACAGCGGTGACGACGACCAACGGCAGCGGGTTGTATCAGTTCACGAACCTGACGCCGG
>CAYPGE010000169.1:3442-3825 GCA_964409865.1 uncultured Pirellulaceae bacterium | reverse complement strand
GGCGACGTTGTTGCCGGGGACGTACACGGTGACGGTGACCAATCCGGGCGGGTATTTGTTCAGCCCGGCGAACCAGGGCGCGGACGATGCGAAAGACAGCGACATAGATCCGTTGACGGGGCAGACCGGCAGCTACACGCTGGGGTCGGGCGAGGTGAACCGGACGGTGGACGCGGGGTTGGTGCCAGTGGAGCCGGGGATATCGTTGGTCAAGACGACCAACGGGCACAACAACGACCCGAATTTCAAGCTCCCGGTGGGCGCGCTCGTGACTTGGACGTACACCGTGACCAACACGGGGAACGTGCCGTTGGGCAGCGTGCAGGTAACGGACAATCGGCCGGGCGTGACGCCGGTGTATCAGAGCGGGGACGCGAACGCCA
>CAYPGE010000169.1:0-3342 GCA_964409865.1 uncultured Pirellulaceae bacterium | reverse complement strand
GGTGACGGACAATCGGCCGGGCGTGACGCCGGTGTATCAGAGCGGGGACGCGAACGCCAACGGGCAACTGGATCTGAGCGAGACGTGGATCTACACGGCCACGGGGACGGCCGTCGCGGGGGCCTACACCAACGTCGGCACGGCCCGGGGCACGGACGCGACAGGGACGGTGCCGACGCCGGTGACCGCCACGGAGCCGGACCAGTACTTTGGGGTCAATCCGGGGATCGGGATTGTCAAGACGACCAACGGGCACAACAACGACCCGAATTTCAAGCTGCCAGTGGGCGCGCCTGTGACTTGGACGTACACCGTGACCAACACGGGGAACGTGCCGTTGACCAGCGTGCAGGTGACGGACAATCGGCCGGGCGTGACGCCGGTGTATCAGAGCGGGGACGCGAACACCAACGGGCAACTGGATCTGGGCGAGACATGGATTTACACGGCCACGGGGACGGCGGTCGAGGGGGCCTACACCAACGTCGGCACGGCTCGAGGCACGGACACCACGGGGACGGTGCCGACGCCGGTCACGGCCACGGAACCCGACCAGTACTTTGGCGTGCGGGCGGCGATCCAGATCGTGAAGCTGACCAATGGTACAAACAACGACACCCCGCCGGGGATCCAGGTGCGGGTCGGCAGCGTCGTGACTTGGACCTACCGGGTCACCAACCCCGGCAACGTGCCGTTGAGGAATGTGACGGTCACGGACGACAACGGCACGCCGGGCAATGCGGCGGACGATTTCAGTGCCACCTTCGTGAATGGCGATGCGAACAGCAACGGTTTGCTGGATCCGGGCGAAGTCTGGATCTACACGGCCAGCGGAACTGCCGTGGAAGGGCAGTACGGCAACGTGGGGAAAGCCACCGGCGAGGACAACACGAACACCGTGCCGGGCCCGAGCAAGAGCGAGAACCCGGATCATTACCTGGGCGTCGTGCAGCCGCCGATCATCGTGCTAGGGCCGGAGAAGAATCCCGGTACGCCGCAGCATGTCAAGGTGATCGACAGCGGCACGGGCGAGATCTTGGCGCAGTTCGTGGCCTACGAAGAGAACTACACGGGCGGCACGCGAGTGGCCGTGGGGGATCTCGACGGCGACGGCACGGCGGAGATCATCACTGCGCCGGGGCGCAACCGCGCCCCCGAAATCCGTGTGTTCGACCTGGACGGCAACCCCGTGCCGGCATTTCCGAGTTTCCTGGCGTATGACGCGTCGTTCAAGGGCGGCGTCCAACTGGCGTTGGCGGACGTCAACGGCGACGGCAGACTGGATATCATCACGGCGCCGAGCTATGACGTGGCGAACGTGAGGGTGTTCCTCAACCAGTACCCGTTGAATCCCCCGTTCCAGTCGACTCCGGACATTTCGTTCCGGGCCTTCACCACGGTGGCGATCGGCGGTGCGGTGGTCGCGGGCGCCGACATGGGCCAGTGGGTCGGCGGTGCGTTTGTCAACGTCCCGGATGGCAAGGCGGAAATCGTGGTCGCGACGGGGGGTGGCACCAAGGCCACGGTGTCCGTGTTTGATGTCTCGGGAGCGACGCCCGCGCGGGTGCAAACCTTTTTCCCCTTCACTGCGGTGAACTCGAACTTCCAGGGAGGAGTGTCGTTGGACGTAGCGCGGATCGATGCGGATGCGATTCCAGACATCATCGCGGGCATGGGGACCAACGGGACGTCCCGGATCGAGGTGTGGGCCTGGAACACGGCGACGGCAAGTCTGGGGATGCTGGGAGCGATTCCTGGTGCGTTCACGGGTGCAAGCAACAACGCGCCGGTGAATGTGGCGGCTATGGATACGAATGGCGACGAAATCGGGGACGCGATCTTCGCCGTCCAGGGCCCCATCGGCACCACGGCGGAAGTGCATCGCTTTAACATCACCAACACCTCGCCGTTCGCATACCAGCAGGCGGATCCGCTGACCGGTTTCCCCGGTCCCTGGTTCGTCGCGACAGAAAAGACCTTGCCGTCCGGCCTGATCGAGCCGCCGCCGGTGCCCGGCGAGCCGCCTCCCAACAACAACTGGACGAATCCCACCGATCCCTTGGACGTGAACGCGAGAGGAGGGGTTTCGCCCTTGGATGCGCTGGTCACCATCAACTTCATCAACATTCGGCCGGGGCAAACCGGCTTGCCGCCCCAGCAGTCCGACCCGCCGCTTTACTTCGACACCAGCGTGGACGGCCTGATTACGGCGATCGATGTGCTGCTGGTCACGAACCACATGAACAGCGAGGCTGCGGGCGAAGGGGAGATGAGTGAAACGCCGGACGAAATCGTGATGCTGGCCAATCCCTTGCCAGCTCTCGTCAGCCTGGCCGTGCCCTCCAGCGAGTCGTCGGGGCAGAGGGTGCAGGTGGATGAAGGTCTCGCTGTTGGCGACACGCCAATCGTTCCGGCTGATGAGTGGCTCTGGCCGCCCGCGGAAGTGAAGTCGCCGCTGGTTTCGGCTTCCGCCGAGTCGGGGCTCGAAGATCTCGACCCGTTCGATCTGGATGCTGTGCTTGAGGAAATCTCGCCGGAGATCGCGGCAGCAGGACAGCTATGATGCCGCCGGCCCGCACGACTCCAAAGCGCGAGCAGGAAGACAAGAAATCGGGTAATCGTCTTACGCAAGATGAACGCAAGACGTGGGTATCTTGCAGATTACGCTACCACCTGGCTTCCACGCCGCAACTGACGCCGTGCAGGAACAGGCTGCCGTTGCTGTGTAGCCGGTCGCCGGCCGGGAGCGTGCCGCTGAAATCGAGTTGATCCGGGGCCAGAGCAACCCCGGAGATCCAAATCAGATTGTAGCCGCCTCGCAAGCTCCAGACGTCGCTCAGTCGGTAGATGAGGGAAAGGTTCAGGTCGCCCACGAAGGCCACTTCGCAACCTTCGGCGCCCGTCCTGGGCCGAAGCTCGAATTCCGGGTAATCGGTCACGTATTGCTCCTGATCGGCGTCGTTGCCGAAGATGCCCAGCTTGCCGGTCGCCTCCCAACCCAACCTCGTGCCCCAGCACCGGAATCGCGCGCCGAGCTGGCCGCCGTACAGATGGTTCCGGGTGAGGATGTCGTAGACGCCGCTTTCAACGGCGGGCGGATCCCCGGCGTCTTTTTCTCCGTAGATGCGGAGTTCTTCTGACAGGTCAAGGAACCGAAAGCCCGCAAGCCACTCGAAAGTCCGGCAACGCGAGTCGCTGCAGGAAGGGCCCGCAGCCGCGTAATCGCCCTTGCCAGCCCCGCAAGCGGCGCAGCCGCCGCAGCAATAGACGAGATTCAACTCGGCACTTTGCAGGTCGGACGAGTAATCGACCCACGTCCTGTTGAGGGGAGACCACACATTG
>CAYPGE010000168.1:0-17372 GCA_964409865.1 uncultured Pirellulaceae bacterium | reverse complement strand
GGAAAAGTCGACTTCGGCCGGGTGTTCATCAACCAGGAGTATCTGACCCAGCAACAAGACCAGTTGGCCATCGCCCAAGGCGCGGTCGCACAAAACCTGATCCAACTCTACAAAGCGCTGGGCGGCGGCTGGCAAGTCCGTTTGAACAGTTTCCTACCGCCGCCGCCAGCGGCGCCCGAACAGCCGGCGGAGCCCGTTCCGGCGCCAGAACCGGCCCCGCCTCCCCAACCGGCGGCCCCGCCTGCACAGCCGGCCCCGCCGCCCGCAGTCGAGCAACCCTGACAACGCCGACCGCCGTATCGCACGCCCCACAGTAATTCCGGAGCCCCGGTCATGAGCCGACTGACTTGGTGTTTGACAATTCTCTCCGTTTTGGCCGCGGGGCGATCCGTGCAGGGGGCCGATCTCTTCTTTGGCTCCTTGGGACGCGAGCTGAAATGTACACGCTGCGCCGTCGTCCCCTGCTGCTGTACGGACAACTACTGCCGCAAGCCGCTGCCGTGCCTGCCATGCGTGCCGTTGCCGACTGCGTGCGACAATTACTGTCGCAAGCCGCTGCCGTGCATTCCGTGTGTCAAATTCCAGTGCTGCGCGGACGACTACTGCCGAAAACCGTTTCCGCAACTCTGCTGCCCGGCGAAGTGACGTTTCTTCCGCATCGCCCTGGCTACCGCTTGCGAAGTGTGTTCCCCGTCTGACACAAGAGGCGCGTGGCGATGTCTCGGCCGGTACCGTGGTTGTGAAGACTTCGTTTTTCCGTAGAATCGCGGTTTGGCGCGGTGACCAGCATCCGCGGCACGGGAGGAGCGAGCGATGAGCCAGACCATGGTGATTTTTGGAGCATCGGGGGACCTGACCAGCCGGAAACTGATCCCCGCCATCTACTCCCTGCACCAGAAAAAACGCTTGCCTGCGGATACGCAGATCGTCGGCTTCGCGCGGACCGCGTTCACCCATGAAGCCTGGCGCCAGCGGCTGGCGGAATCGACCGCCCGGTTCGTGGGAACGCAGTTCGATACCGCCACCTGGGACGCGCTGGCTCCGCGGATTTTTTACTGTCCGGGGAGCGTCGACAACGCGGCTGACTTCCAGAAGCTGAACAGCCTCTTACAGGAAATGGAAGGCGGAGGATCTGCGGCGCGGCTGTACTACTTGGCGATCGCGCCTCAATCCTACGCGCCTGCCGTGGCACATCTAGGCGCTGCCGGTTTGGCCGGTGAACAGCAGGGGCCGCGGCGCGTCGTCGTGGAAAAGCCCTTCGGCACGGACCTGGCCAGCGCCCGGCAGCTCAATCGCCAGATGCACGAGTTTTTTGCCGAAAGCCAGGTCTACCGGATCGATCACTATTTGGGCAAGGAGACGGTGCAGAACGTGCTGGTTCTGCGGTTCGGCAACACGATCTTCGAGCCGGTGTGGAACCGCAATTATATCTGCCATGTCGAAATCACCGCCGCCGAATCGCTCACCGTGGGCCAACGGGCGGGCTATTATGATACCTCGGGCGTGCTGCGCGATATGCTGCAGGGCCATCTGCTCCAACTCCTGACCTTGACCGCGATGGAGACGCCCGTCCGCTTTGAAGCCGAGGCGGTGCGCGACGAGAAGGTGAAAGTACTAAGGGCCGTGCGGCCGTTGCGGGCGGGGGACATCGCCACACATACCGTGCGGGGCCAGTACCGCGGATATCTCTCGGAGCCCGGCGTGCGTCCAAACAGTCAGACGGCCACGTTCGCGGCCATGAAGCTGTACATCGACAACTGGCGTTGGCAAGGGGTGCCGTTCTACCTGCGCAGCGGCAAGGCCATGTCCTGCGCTACGACTCAGTTGGTGATCCAGTTCCGCGAACCGCCGTACATGCTGTTCGAAGGCGGCCCGCGCGATCAATGCGATGCCAACCGCCTGGTCATCCAGATTCAGCCGGCCGAAGGCATCCAGCTTCACTTTCACACCAAGGTCCCCGACGCTGGCATGCAACTTCGCATGACGGACCTGGATTTCCGGTTCCGCGACAAGTTCGCCGGCCCGATGCCGGAAGCGTACCAACGGCTGCTGTTGGATGTGATGAACGGGGACGCCAGCCTGTTTGCCCGAGCCGACGAAGTGGAGAGTGCCTGGAGCATCGTGGACCCGATCCAGCAGGCCTGGGACACGGCGTCACAGCCGCCGCTGTTGACCTACGAACCCGGCCTGTGGGGGCCCGACGAGGCGACACCGTGGATGGAACAACAGGGACACTTATGGTTCGATACGTGTCCGGTGCTGCACTAGTCCCTTCGTCACGGCAGAAGAATGCGGGCGAAGCGCTGCTTACAGTCCGAGGCTCGATAGGAACTCCTGCCGCCAACCCGCTGGGCGGCCTACCTGCAGTTGGCTGCGGAGCGATTGACCACAGCGGGCGGCTTCGTCGGCTCGTTCGACTTCGCCCAACTCTGCACGGGCCAGGCTCAGCGTCTGGTAGGCCGCTGGCAGCGCGTTGGAGGCCAAGCCGTCCCGCGCCAGTTCCGCATTTGCGGACAGTTCGCCGAGTTGAGCAATACAGGTTTCCAGCGACTCGCACGCGGCCAACAACCCGCCGCGATCGTTCGCGGCCGCGCACCGCTCCCGGCGAACCTGTCCCCAGCGCAACCGCAGCAGTTCCAACAGAACGCGATGCTGCGGCGGCAAGTCGGGACGTGCGGCGATCGCGTTGCTCTGCGTCTGGAACGCTTCTTGGAGCCAGTCCTCCGCCTCGGCCAGCCGGCCGCTTCGCCAGCACACCATCCCCATTTTGGCCAGCGTGAGCGATCGGCACCTGGCATACGCGGGAACGGACGGATGCTGCGCGACAAGCCGCTGCAATTCGTCCAGCGCGCGGCGCAGACTCGGTTCGGCGTCGGCAGGTATCTCGGGACGATCCTCCCAGGAGAACAGGCCCATCGGCACGGCGGCGCAGGTCACCGCCAACTCGTACGGGTAATCGGCAATCTCGGGATGCTGAGCTTGCAGTTGTTCGAGGATTTGCAAGGCCTGGTGCCGGCCCCAATCTTTTGTGGCGATTCTCACTGCCGGAGGCCCGAATCCGGACAGCCGGCAACACAGCGCCAACAAGAAGCGGTACTCGGGCGTGCCGGGGTGCTCGCGGGTCAACTCCTCCAGCATGGCAATCGCCGACCTGCGATATTCGCGACTCTTGTAATAATGCGGTCCGGGGCCCGAAACGCATTCGCTCCCCTCGCCGTCGCGGCGGCTGTCCATCGCGCCCAGATGCTTGCTGGCCAGGAAATACAGCGTGCGGGCGAGTTCGTAACGGTAGTTTTCCGCGAGGCGCGTGGCGGGGTCCGCCGCGTCGAGAATCGACAACGCGTGCCGGTGCGATTCGTGAGCCCCGCCAAACTGGAACCTTGCCGAACGCACGTTGCCGATCTCATTATAGGTGCGAGCCAGTTCGGTGGGCGCGGTCAGGTCCCGGCTCATGGCGGTGGGCCACGCCGAGAGCTTCGCGATTGCCCGCTCGTACTCCCGTTCGGCCTGGTCCAACTGCCCCAGTCGCTGGCGGATGTCTCCCACGCGCCGGCTGGCAATCGCCGATTCCAGCATCACCTGGCGGTCGCTGGGGGCTTGCTCGGCGAGGCGGTCGTAGAACACGAGCAGGTTTTCCAGAACCGAGGCGACTTCGGGCGACGTTTCCACAGGAGCCCCACGCCGCTCCAACGCCAATTCCGCGCCGTCGCCGTCACGGTCCGAACTGGCGGAAATCCTGACTCGATCGGGCGACAGTTGCCCGTAGATTCCGTCCAGCGTCTCCCGCGCCAGCCGCGATGTGGCTTCGGCCCGCGTCAGCGCCCGCCTGGCCTCCGCGTAGGCGGCCCGAGTTCGCATGCCGCTGCTGACAAGGGTCGCGGCGACCGCGATCAGCAGCAGCGCCGCCACCGCGGACACGGCCGCCAGCGCCGGGTTGCGCCGGCACCACCGCCAACCCCGTTCGGCCCAGGATGCGCGGCGGGCGCGGATCGGCTGGTCTTGCAGAAAACAGCGCAAGTCAGCAGCCAGCGCATCGGCCGTCGGATACCGCCGGGAGGGTTCGACGGCCAGGCACTTCAGCACGATCGTTTCCAGGTCTCGCGGAATCGCCCGGTTGATCTTCCTGGGCGGGACCGGTTCCGACCGAGCCCGGCTGTTCGGGCCGGGTCCGCGGTGCGAACTCTCAAACGCCGGCCGCAGCGTGAGCAACTCGTACAGCGTCAGACCGATCGCGTGGACATCGCTGCGGGCGTCCGCCACGCCGCGAAGTTGCTCGGGGGCCATGTAGCGCAAGGTCCCCGCTACCTCGCTGGATTGGCTCAACTCTGCAGGATCGACGGCCCGGGCCAGGCCGAAGTCCGCCACGCAAACCACTGCGTCCTCGTCGATCAGCAGATTCCCCGGCTTGATGTCCCGATGCAGCGTGCCTTGGGAGTGGGCGTACTGAAGTGCCTCGGCGGCTTGCAAGCCCACCTGCGCCGCCCAGCGGCCGTGCTCCGCCGGCGCACGACGCGCGGTGCTGTCCGGCGCCCCACGGCGATCGGCATCTGGGCCGCCATCGCTGTCCGCCGGGACCTGCGTCCTGGGCAGGCCGGGGAACTTCGCGGCGACGAGTTCCCGGACGACCTCGCTGAGTTCGCGATCGGCGGCAACGCCGCAGGCCCTTGCTCCAGCCGGGTGGGAGCTGCTGCCGGCCCGCAGCGCCCGGATGACTTCATCCAATCCCACGCCTCGAATCAGCGGCATCACGTAGTAGTGCAGACCCTCTTGTTCGCCGACCCCGAAGACCGGGACGATGTTGGTGTGCCGCAGCCGAGCCGCCGTCTGAGCTTCGCGTTGAAAGCGGCGCAGGTGTTTGTCGAGCAGCAGCACGTGTTTGGGGAGCACCTTGACGGCGACGCGGCGCGCCAGCGATTTCTGCTCGGCCTCGTACACGATTCCCATGCCGCCGCGGCCGATCTCGCGGAGGATGATAAAGTCCCCCAGTTGTTCCGGCGCCCGGGCGAACCGTTCGCGGACGGCGGCGGCTTGGCGTTTGGCTTTTTCGTCCGACCGCAGACACTCCATCAAGGCCACGGCGGGAAACAGGTCCTGGATCCGGCTGGCGAAGCGCGGATAGCGGGCCGCGTATTCGGCGATCGACGGCGATTCGCCCTTCCGGCATCGCGCGGCAAACTCGTCGGCCAATCGTTCCAGAGGATCCCGTTCACCCGGCGATTTGTTCATCGTTGGTGCTCTCCACCGTCAGGGACATCACGCCCCGCAACCGCTCCAGCGCCCGCAGGTAACGTTTGCTGGCCGCGTACTTGTCGATGCCCAACACCTGGGCCACTTCGTTGTTGCTCAGCTCCTCCAAGTGCCGGAGCACCAGCACTTCGCGGTCGATCTCTTCCAACTGGTCCAGGGCTTGCCTCAATTCGCAGATCGTCTCTTCCCGCACCGCGCATTGGCTGGGCGTCGTCAGGCTGTCGGCCAGTTGGGCGATCAGGCCGCTGGAACTCGTGTCCGACGTTCCGCCGCGATCGAGTGCCACTTCCCGCTTGACGTCGCGCATCTGAGCGTCCAGGTACCGCCGATGCGTATCGATCAAGACCTGGGTGGTGATTTGGCGGAGCCAGACGAAAAAGGGGACCGAAGGCCGGTCCAGGTAGTCCTGGATTCGCCGCACCGTCTCCAGGTACGCGTCCTGCAGGATGTCATCCCCGTCCACCTTGCCGACGATCCGGCTGTCCAGTCGAAACGCGATCATGCGCTGCAGCTTTTCGCGGTTGCGGCCGAAAAGTTCGGCCACCGCCTGTTCGCGCCCACTGCGCAACTGGCACAATTCGTCAGCGTCTGCCAATGCAATGGTCATCGGGTGGTGGAATTCAACGGGAAGGCATGGCGGGGGAAGGATTTGGCAAGTTCAGTATACCCGGCGACGAGAGATTTGACAGCCGTGGGACCGGAAATCCAATCGTGCGGCACTGCGCGGCTTCGCGGTTCTCGCTTAGGCTTCGGGGTGCGGGCAATTTGACTCAATGACTGCGTCCACGCAGGTGGTACATCAGGCCGGTGGCTACTACTCCCACGACCAGAAACGCGACAGCTAACACGGCGTTGGTTAGCGGGTTCATTTGTTTTTTCGCCTCCTTCGACAAGTATTCGGGTACTGCGATTCCGCCGTTTGCCGTTCTAAGGGTCCGATTTCTTCACGTAGGTGTCGGTCAAGTAACGCACGATCTGCGCTAACTCCTCCTCATCGGCCGTCATCCCCTCTTCGACCATCCGCGTCACCAGGTCGCGGGCGGCGTTCTCGGAGTCCGGCGGCGCCTGGTCCACCTCGTCCGTGGCGTGGCATTCAGAACACTTTGTCTCAAATAGTCTCTTGGCCAGCGCCGCGTCGTAGGGCGCGGCCTGAGCGGGCTCCGCGGTCAGGCTCTCCGCAGCCTGTTGCGCCCCTTCGCGCCGCTGTGCCTGATCTCGCAACCGCTGTGCGGATTGCTGCAACTGCGGGGACAGCGCCACCAGGTACGCCGTCACCTGCCACTGCTGATCCTCAGAAATGGGCGTCAGAGACGAGGTGAGGTCGGCCATGCGGCGGACGGTCTGGCGCCAACCGTCCGGGGTCCGCGGCCGCGCGATCACCGTCCGCAGATCGTGGCATTCGATGCACTGCTGGCGAAGCACCTCTTGTCCGGCCCGCAGCAGCGCCGGCGAAGCCAGGGCGGCACTGGTCGCTTGATCCAGCCCGGTCTGAACCAACAACGCCTCGACACGGCGGCGATTCTCGTCCGTAAACAGGCGGCCGGTCGCCAGGGCCTCTCGAAATGCCGGCGGCACCGCGATGCCGATCAGCACGGTGCTGCCGACCAGCAGCGACGTGCCCAGCGCCGGCACCAGGGCCGCGTCCAGCCGTTTGAAGAAACGCACGATCGAAATCTTCAGCAGCAGGATGACCCCCACGGCGATGCCCAGGCTCATGTGCATCACGGTCCGCGCCGGCAACTCAATCTGGTACGTCCACAGCCGCGGAACCATCTCCCACATGAGCAGCACGTAGAGGGCCAGGAAGACGTACCCGAAGACGCGATGAGCCAGCGCGAGTTTGCCGGTGACTCCGCCGGACACAGGCGGGCTCGGTCCGCCGACTTCCGGGGCCTCGGGCACGAACGTCGATTTCGGTGCTCCGCATCCCGGACAGACCCAGTCGTCCGGCAACTCGGCCCACGACGCGGCTTCCTGCTGCTCGTCGTACACGTATCCACAGACAGGACAGCGATAGCGTCTCCCACCAGTCGAGGCTGCCGGCTTGTCGGCGGGCGGATGCGATCCGGGCGTGTGGCCGGCAGGCCGCAGCCGAAGTGACGCCGATCCCGCCTCGCCAAGATAACCCATCACGGACTGCGCCGTCGAGCCGGCGCGCAGGACGCTCGTGCAATCTCGCTTCTCCTCCACGGCCTTCTTCGTCACTGCCATCAGTTGCGTATCGCCCAGCAGGATCGCTCCGACCAGGCGGCCGTCTTGAAAGACGAAGCGGTA
Organism: uncultured Pirellulaceae bacterium; assembly: GCA_964409865.1. Classification (GTDB taxonomy): domain Bacteria; phylum Planctomycetota; class Planctomycetia; order Pirellulales; family Pirellulaceae; genus Anammoximicrobium. The sequence continues at coordinate 9,851 of CAYPGE010000168.1, read as the reverse complement.
GTAGCGGCCACCGGTTTCCTGCTCGATGACTTGACCGCCGGCTTCGGGAGGCATGATCTGACCGATACTGAACAGGTCCAGACCGAGCACCTTGAGCGTGCTGGAACGCGGCAAACCGGTGAACTCCGCCCCGGCCCCGGCCAGGTTCCGCCCGGCGATCGCACCCTGAGCCTGGGAGGCGGTCCAGAGGCCGTAGACTACGCCGTTGTGCTCAGCCACATCCCCGGCAGCCAACACGTCGGGATGCGAAGTGAGCAGTTGGTTGTTCACCAACACACCGTGCTTGACCTCCAATCCCGCCTGTTGCGCCAGGGAACAGTTCGAGCGGACGCCCGTGGCGATCACGACCACGTCTGCCGCGACCGTGCTGCCGTCCTCCAGCAGAATGCTGCGGACGTGTTCGTCTCCCAGTATCTCTCGGGTCTTCGCCTTGCGCCGGAGCGTAATCCCGATCCGGCCGACGTGCTCGCCGAGGATTTGTCCGGCACGCTCGTTCAGCTGTCGCGGCAGGAGCCAGCCGTGGCCTTCCAACAGGGTCACTTGGGCTCCGCGCCGGGCCAGCGCGCCGGCCGCCTCCAGTCCCAGCAACCCGCCGCCGATACACACACAGCGGGCTCCCGCCTCGCACGCCTTCAAGAGATAATCGGCGTCCTGCACCGTCCGCAGGCTGGTGACTCCATGGCGATTTGCTCCCGAAATGGGCGGGATGAAGGGATTGGCGCCGGCGGCCAGCAGGAGCTTGTCGAAGGGCAACCGCCGGCCGTCGCCCAGCTGGACGGCGTGCTCGGCCAGGTGCAAAGCGGAGACTTCCGTTCCCAGCAGGAGCTGGACCTGCTGCTCCTGGTACCACGCCGCCGGGTGGATGAAAAGCTCCGGCCGGTTGATTTCTCCGGCAAGGTAGCGGGTCAGGTTGAGGCGGTAGTAGGGGAGTTCCGTCTCCTGAGAAATCAAGACGATTTCCGCGGCGGGAGCGGTCTTGCGCAGCGATTCCACGGCCGCCATGCCGGCGCCCCCCGCACCGATCACGACGATTCGAGTGGGGCTCGTAGCCGATGAAGACGCGCCGGCCGCAGCTGGTCCCGACGATCCAGAAGACGCTTCATCCTCCGGCATCGCTTCAAACTCCTCCCGCGAAGCGCCGCAGACCGGGCAACTCTCCGGCGGCTCGGGGCCGCGGTGAACGTATCCACATACGCTGCAGATCCAAGCCGTATTTGCATTGGGCATCGTAGCGCCTGCTTGAGGTTCGGGGCATGTCACGTGGGCGAGCCTCTTCGAGACTCGTTGCCGGCCTGGGAGAGACCGGCCTAGGTGGGGCAGTTCGCCGAACTACGGCGACATCCCACTACGAACGGTGTGTTCCAGGCAATGCGCCACCAGACTCGTCCAGTTCGCCGTCCGCTGGGCATCCTCGTCCAGTCGCCGCGCTTCAGCACCCGAAATTGCGTTTCCTGCCATGCTTTCGTCTCAACGATCCTCTTCGATGACTGCGAATCCCAGCAGCGTAGCCAGGTCCTTGATCCGGTCCCGCCAATCTCCGAACGTCGCACAGCGGTGCACGCCGTACTTGTCGGGATAGATGGTGCGCTTGACTTTCTCGGCGTCGACCGACGCCACGATCTTGGTCCGTCACATCATTTCGTACAGATGGTCGCGGTACTTGACCGGACCATCGAACATCGGCACGGTCCTGCCGGTGTGCACCAGGACTTCTTTCGAGAGCACGTCGATCTGCCACATGGTGACCGCTTCGTCGGCCGGGTACAGGATGCAGGACGCGGCACCGACGCCGGGTTGGGTCCGGGCACGCACGCGGCGTTCGCGATGGTCAGTCAGGATGTAGGGCACGCGGCGCTCGTCCCCCCAAGGATTCCACGGCCCCTCGCAGTGCTGCACCATCGACGTGTTGTTGTAGGTGTCCACGGAGAAATCGCCCAGCATGCTGGGACGCCGGTAGGCGTACTGCAGCAGCATTTCCGACAGCAGGATGTTCAGGTGCGACTGGCACTTCGCAACCGTATTCTCCAGTTGAAACTCGGAGGTCGCCAGCGCGGGACACACGTATTCCTCCGGCCGGGGTTGCGGCTTCAGTGTCCGAATATGGAAGGCCGTCGCCGTGGCCCCGTGCCGCCGCATCAGCATTTTCATCGCCAGGTAGACCTTGGCCGAGCGGACGACCTCCGATTCAAGCGTGTTGATCATCTTCTTGGCAGCCCGGATCCAACGCTGCGCGATCTCGTTCGCTTCCTGGCTCTCGCTCGACCACAACTGGGCGATGTCGGAATCCTCGACCACTTCCTGCGTGCCGATCTTGGTGACCCGCGTGCCGAACGTCGCGTCGATGGCTCCCAGAATCTGCTCGTTGTAGTCCGGCGGGGGATTCTTGAGCAGGTCGCCGTAGATGACGTTCACCAGCTTGGAATCGGTCACCGTCAAGATGTGCTCCCGCTTCATCCGCTTGATCGCGCGGATCAGCTTGATCTTGTCCGCCAGGTCCGTGAACATCCGCTCCGTGACCTTGGGATCCGCGGAGAACTGCCAGGGGTCCAGCATGGCGTGAACGACCCGGTGCTTGGGGAACAACGGGAACGGCACATTCATAAAGTCGTTTAACACCGAGACGTTGATGGTCGGCAGCCCCGTCCGGATCAAGTCGTACTCCCTGGGACAGCCGCAGACGATCACCCCGTCGCATTGCTGCCGCTGCAGGTCCTTCAACTCATTCATGACCGAGTCCAGCCGCACGCCTTGCGTCAGGTCGCGGACGACGAACTCGACGCCGTCGCACGCCTTTTGCAGACGGCGGATGATCTCCTCGTTCGGCACCGGCTCCAGGTCGGTGTCGTCCCGCGAGGGGGCGAAGCCGAAGAAGACGGTGAAGATCTTCGTGGACTCGCCCGGCGGACCGGCTGGCGGCGGTAGTTCCGCGGCCGGGGATGAACCCAAAGCACAGGCGCTGAGCGCGCCGGAAGCAACTTTCACAAACGTGCGACGCGACATCGTGGACATGGTGACATCCTCCGCTCAGGGACCAGACTTCAAGGCTATCCTTGCACGAAATGCCGGTGGATGCCAGAGGGCACAAGGAAGAACGGTTGGAAAAGCAAAGGCAAGTTTCCCTCCGCGAACGCACGCCCTTTCGCGGAGCGAAATCACGTAGCCCGGTCTCTCCGAGACCGGGGCATCGTCGACCGCTCGCTCCGCGAGCGGAAGCGTGTCGCGGAGCGACACGCCTGCGATGGCCGGTCTCGCCGGGACGAGAAGCGAGTCTCGGAGTTCCTCACTCCCGGCCGCCCAGAAATCCCTCGTGGAAGAAAACCGGTTTGTAGCCGTGGTCGGTGGCCCAGCGGATCGCGGCGTCGAGTCGCTGGGGATGGTCCGGGATGTAGTTACGATAAAAGGGCCAGAAGTACTGTTCGTGCGTGAACAGGTCCAGCACCTCCGCCGTGTTCGGATCTTGGATCTGAGGCCCCAGCGTGGAGGCGATCCTGTCCAGCGGCACGTTGTTGCAGACGATGTCGACGCGCGAGAACACGATCCCGCTGTCGAAATCCTTCCATGCGTCGTGCCGGGAGAGGTAGTCCGACACCTCGTCGTTCCAGCGGTAGTTCACGTCGTAGGCGCCGCTGGCGAGGCGGAAAAAGCCGCTGAGCACCTTGACGCCGCGGGTGGTCAGCGGCTTCAGCGCCGACGGCCGCGTCATGCCCCAGTGGATCACGGTCGGCGGGGCGTATGCTTCCGGGCCGGCAAAGCGGTGAATCTGCTCTGCCACCTGGTCCAAATCGGCCAGCAGCTTTTCCGGCGGCGCATCCTGGTACGGCCGGTCGGGCTTGTCGGCATGCGCATGGAAAGCCAGCTTGAGCCACCCTGAATTGTCACGCCATTGGCCCCGGTACCGGTCGGGGAACTGCGGCAGGCTGAAATCGTCTCCGGTTGTGTAGTAAATGTTGACGGAGAATTTCGCACCGTATTTCCGGTTCAGTTCCCGCAGCATCTGCAGGTACCAGCAGTCGAACAGCGAACCGTAGCCCTTCTGGAAAATGTCGCGAAGGAAAAAACTGTTGTCGTCGATCGAGAAGCGGTAGCGAGGCTCAGAGTAACGGTCCCAAACGACTCGCGAGCGAGCCTCGTGCCGGCTGCTCCCGCTCTGGGCAACTGCCACCAGGTCCGTCTCCCGATCGCGCAACAAAACCTCGGCGGTAAATCGGTCGCCTTCGCGCTGCGTTACAGCGCCGTTGACCGTCACGGGAATGCCGGCTGGGGCGGGGCCTCGGACAGCGATCTTCAATCCTTCGGCCGACTGCGTCCCGTGCCGGTGATTGAGCACGGCACCGTGGTAAGGCTCCTCGATCTTGATCGTCGCCTGCGACTGTGCGGCGCACACCGCGGCGGAGGTGTCTGCCAAGCGGCCGGCCACGATGCCCGCTGTGGCCGATTGCAGAAATGTACGCCGACTCATGATGGGACGGTGCATGACGTTCTCCTTGCCGGCTCGGACCGTATCGACGCGTCGAACTCAGACGCCGATTATACGCCCGGAGAGCGCGTCTGCGAACCTGCCCAAGGCAGAACGCCCGGCTTCTCGGACCGCGTTCAGTGCATCCGGCGCCGTCTTGCCGATCGTTCAGCAGCAGGTGACCGCCCTACCGGGAATCAGTCTGTCCGAGATTCTCGTCTACACGGGCCGCTACCATGGTGCGATAGCTACTGCCGTTGGCGCCCTCGAATCGAACCCGGTCCGCGGTGAGAAACGTCACCAAAAGGTCCAGCGTGAGACGACGCCGATCACCGTTCATCTCCTGCAAATCGGCGCGGACCGTGCCCGGCTCGGTGGAACCATCGTAGCTGTAACGTCCCTGATACCTGACCTTCGAGGAAGAAAGGTAGAACACGACGCCGTCTTGGCGGAAGTAGAAGTTGGAGCCGCCCATGTCCCAGCGTCCGACCAGGTCTTTTTTTCTCTGACAACCGCTCACGACGAGCATCGAAAGCAGCAACAAAAAACATGCGAGGCGCTTTGCACGCATCGTGATTCCCCCCCCAATGTCGATGGCAGATGTTCACTCAGGATTCCGACGCAACGACGATTTGGGCGAACGGTATGCCTGAACTGACGAAAAGCGGGGTATGGCGACGAGTGTTCACGGTACGCCAGGTACCCGCGAACGTGATCATCGCGCCAAACCACTCAAGCGGAACACGGCTAGCGCGTTCCGCTTTCAAGCCGCTAGAATCCGAGGCGGTGCCCAACGCAGATGAGACACGGTGGGAATCGGAGACGGCATGCCTGAGATGGCATTTTGCAGTTGCGAGAATACCGGCAAGCGAGGCAATCTGCGAGGCCGGTGGGGGTTTTGCGGCCGCACATTCCGTGGAATCCGTCAGCCGTCATGGACGACGCAACTTTCGCGTCAGGCGGTTTCTTTGTGCAACCATTTCCGTTGCGTTTGCAACTCGTTTCTTTGGGGGGGCAAGCGAAGAGGCCTGCCTGCTGCTTGCGGCTGGCCGCCGCCCAATTCGAATGTTCCCGGGGAACGGTGGGTGTTGGCCCACCGGTTTTCCCCGATGTGGTCTGATAGCATCAAAGGAACCGGTGGGCTAACGCCTCACCGTTCGCCGAGGTGAGAAGCGATAATGGTCCGGCTCCTGTCGATCATCACGCGGACCGTGACGGGACACGGATTGTCGCGGACGGGAAGCGTCAGCCGGGCTTGCTCGCCAGTTCGTCCGAATTTGATCGCCTTGACCCTGTGCAAAATCGTGTGGATCCGAGACAATACCCGGGAGTTGAAAGAACCGATGCGTTTTCCGGGAGCCTCGTGCTCGACATCAAGCCCTTCATCTCATCGAAAACCTGAAACCTGTCGCAAAGGAAGGTAGCCGCGTGACTGAAAGAGCTTTCCAGGATTACTACCCGGACGCCCTGAGCCATTGCTATGGTTGTGGCCGGTTGAATGAACACGGTCTGCAGCTGAAGAGCTACTGGGACGGGGAGGAGACGGTGGCCGTGTTTCATCCGCAACCGCACCACATGGCCATTCCGGGCTACGTCTACGGCGGCCTGCTGGCCTCGATTATCGACTGCCACGGCACGGGAACGGCGGCCGCAGCAGCATACCGGGCCGAACAGCGGGCCATGGATACGCAGCCGCCGTTTCGCTTCCTGACCGCCGCCCTGCACGTGGACTATCTCCGCCCTACGCCACTGGGCGTGCCGCTGGAACTTCGCGGCCGCGTCAAGGAGTTCCGGGGCCGCAAGGTCATCGTCAGCATCGATGTCTCGGCCAACGGCCAAGTCTGCGTACGGGGGGAAGTCGTCGCCGTTCACGTTCCCGAAAGATTGATTCCGAAAAAGGTTGTTTCCTAACGATCGACAAGGAGCCCGAGCCATGAAAAGCAATCTGACCCGACGAGCGTTTGTTCGAACCGCAGCGGCGGGTTCCGCGGCACTAGCCTGGCTGGGCGTTCGCCGAGCGCCGAGGGGGTTGGCCGCCGAGGCGGACAAACCGGCCTTGCTCGGAGGCACCCGCATCCACACCGGTGGCTGGCCCAAATGGCCGGAGTGGCGCGAGTCCTGGGAACCGGAGATCCTCAAGGTCCTGCGCAGCGGCCGCTGGTCCAGTTCCGGCGGCGGCGGGCTGGTTGGCGACTTTGAGACGGGTTACGCGAAATTGATCGGCGCCAAACGTTGCGTGGCCACGGCCAGCGGCACGACCGCCCTGATCACGGCCATGCACGTCATGGGCGTCGATGCCGGCGACGAAGTCATCACATCCCCCTTCACGTTCATCGCCACCTACAACACCATCCTGATGCTCAAGGCCCTGCCGGTGTTCGCCGACACGGACCCGGCCACACTGACGATGGACCCGGCTTCGATCGAGAGCCAGATCACCGAGCGGACGCGGGCCATCGTGCCGGTCCACATCTACGGCTTGCCTTGCGATATGGACCCCATCAACGCCATCGCCAAGAAGCACAATCTGGCCGTAATCGAAGACGCCTGCCAGGCCTGGCTGGCCGAATACAAGGGCCGCAAGTGCGGCACGCTGGGCGATCTGGGCTGTTTCAGCTTCCAGAACTCCAAGCACATTCCTTCCGGCGAAGGCGGGGCCGTTACCGGCGACCGCGAGGAACTCTTGGACCGCTGCGCCGCCTTCCACAACTGCGGCCGCGCCACCGGGACCTTCCAGGGCAGCGGGTGCTTCAGCCGCGGCAGCAACTTCCGGATGCAGCACTTTCAAGCCTCGATCCTGCTGTCGCAGTTCGACAAACTGGTGCAGGATACGCAGCGGCGGCGCGAGAACGCCGATTATCTGTCGGCCGGCCTGAAAGAAATTCCCGGCGTGCAGCCGTTGCGCTTGCCGGAAAACAGCCGGCCCGTGTGGCACCTGTACGCGTTCCGCTACGACCCGGCCCAGTTCCACGGCCTGTCGCGCGACAAGTTCTGCAGGGCCATGGGCGCGGAAGGCATCCCCTGCGGCGGCGGCTACCGCGAGCAGTACAACGACGGACTGCTGGATGAAGCCATTGCCTCGCGCGGATTCCAGCGGCTGTTCCCCGCCCAACGGCTGAAAGCGTACCGCGACAGTTTCCAGGAGCTGAAGGGCAACCAGCAGGTTTGCGAGACAACCGTCGGGATGTTCCAGACGCTGCTGCTGGCCGACCGCAGCGACATGGACCACATCCTCGATGCCGTCCGGCGAATTCAAGCCCACAGCGCCGCGCTGGCGAATGTGGCTTGATTCACGTGGCCGCACAGCGTAGACGCGCCGCTCCGCGGCGCGATTCCGCTCGCGGAGCGAGCGGTCGACGGTGGTGCCGGTCTCGGAGAGACCGGGCTACGTGAAGTGGCTCCCAGCCAACGAAAGGGATCGTGATGTCGATTTGGTCGATGATGCTGCACGAGATCGCGTACCGCAAAGTGAACTTCCTGCTTGGCTTGGCCGGGACCGCGGCGGCCATCGCCTTGCTGGTGGGCGTGCTGACGGGGCTGCAATTCCACGTCGTTCGTTCGGACGAAATCGTGTCCCGCAAGGAGGAAGAGACGAAGGCCGTGATGATTGGCCTGAGATCGGATCTCAGGCAAGCCATGCAGCGTCTGGGATACAATGCGATTGTCCTCCCCAAGGACCAGCCCTTGGGCGATTGGTACGCGGAGGATTACGGGGCGATCACCATGCCGGAGTCCTGGGCACCGAAGCTGGACGAGACGCGGGAACTGGTCGACCGCTACCAGCCGCGGTTGCGCCGGAAACTGAAGTGGGAAGAAAGGCAATGGACGATCCTGGTGGTGGGCGTCGGCCCGGAACGCGTTCTCGACACGAGCGTCGGCGAAGCCGCGCCGCTGGCCGACTCCATCCCGCGAGGAAGCTGCGTGGTGGGTTACGAGTTGCACTATGCCCTGGGGTTGGAACCCGGACAGGAAATCGCCGTCCTGGGACGTGTCTTCCGGATCGATAAGTGCGAACGCGAGTTGGGCACCAAGGACGACATCAGCATTTGGATTCCTCTGGCCGATGCCCAGCAAATGCTGAACCAACCGGGCGCGATCAACGAGATCCTGATCGTCGAACATCTGTCCGTGTGGGGCAACCTGGCGGAGGTCCGCCGCCGGATGGCCGCTGTGCTGCCCGACTGTCAGGTCGTGGAAATCGCCTCCGAGACCATGTCCCGGACTCACGCCCGCATCAAGGTGGCGGAAGAGGCCCAAGCGGCCGTCGAGGAGGAAAGGGAAAAACGTGCGCTGCTCCAAGCGGAACGCCGCAACGCGATGACGAAACTCGTCCCGCTCGGTTTTCTGGCGTGTGCCGTCTGGATCGGATTGCTGATGTATGTTAACGTCCGAGAACGAGCGCCGGAGATCGGCGTGCTGCGGGCGATCGGGTTTCGAGCGGGTGACGTTCGAACCCTGGTTTTCTCCAAAGCGTGCGTGCTGGGAATCGCTGGCGGACTCGCCGGATTCGCGCTCGGTACGGCCGGGGCGATGCTGCTGGAGGGCCGCGTACATGCCGTCGCGGCACTAGGATGGGGGATCGCGCTGGAGCAGCTCGGCTTGGCCCAGGCGATGGGAATCGCCGCGTGCGTGTTGGGAAGTTGGCTGCCGGCGCGGGTCGCGGCCGCGCTGGACCCGGCGGAAATCCTTCACGAACGGTGAGCCAGAGGAAACCCAGGAACCGTTCGCAGAATTCGTAGCATGGCTCTCCGAGCCGTGCCGGGGAGCGCTGGGTACCCCCACGCAAACCACACGGCTCTCCGAGCCGTGCGACAAGGCGAAGGAGACAGCAACGATGTCAATCCTGCACATGGCATTGCGCGAAATTTTGCGGCGCAAGACGACGTTTCTTCTGGCAACGCTGGCCGTGACCGTGGCCGTGGGGACCATGCTCACCGTCCAGGCGGCGCTGCACATCTACGACCTCCGCTCCGACGCCTTGCTGGCACGGAAGGAAGCCGAACTGAAGGAACGCTTGACCGTGTTGCAGGACGAAATGCGCAAGGCCACGCTCAAGTTGAGTTTCAACCTGGCCATTCTGCCCGGCGATCAGGACGTGCGCGAGTGGCACGCCACGGACACCGCCACGACCACGATGCCCGAGGACTATGCACACCGCCTGGCCGATTCGCGGATCGTCTCTGTGCGGCACTTCCTGCCGATGTTGGCCGAGAAGCTGAAATGGCCGGAGATGAAACGCACCGTGATTCTCGTCGGCTGCAAGGGCGAAGTGGCCAACTTGCACAAGAGTCCCAAGGCCCCGCTGGTCCAGCCCGTGCCCGAGGGGACGATGGTCGTCGGGTACGAGCTGCACCAGAGCCTCGGCTTGCAGGTGGGGCAGAAGGTCGAGCTGATG
>CAYPGE010000167.1:0-17413 GCA_964409865.1 uncultured Pirellulaceae bacterium | reverse complement strand
CACCTGCCGGTAAATCTGCTCGGCCGCCGCCCACTGGCCCGCCTGGTGCAGTTGCCATCCGTGTGCCAAGGCTTCGGCGGTGGTGGTCATGCGTCGTGCGTCCGGTGCCACAGGGGTTCGTAGAGCGTCGCTTCGGCGATGGATACGGCGATCAGTCTACGAAACTCCGCGGCGTGGGGCAAGCCTGACGCAATCGGCGGGTATCAACGATTTGAAGTCCAAAGGCCGTTCCGGCAGTCACTGCCCACGGATGGCATGGCGATACCACGGATGAACAGCAACGCCGGATCCCTATCCCTGGTATCGCCATGCCATCCGTGGGGCGTGGTGTTTCTGACGAATCCGATTACTCGCACGAGCCTTGACTTCTTGGCGTCGTCCAAGATGTCGCGTAGACTGTTCGTTGGAGGGAAACATGCGTTGGGCGTGCGTCTGAGCCCTTGGGGACCTTCGACCGAATTCGAATTGCCGTTGGTCGTGGAGTAGGTAGTGCTTATGGCTGATCGACAACAACGTGCTGATGAGACTCGAAGCGTTCTGACTCAACTGGATGCGTCCGCCACGGAGTACGCCACCCAGTTCGTCAATGCGCTGCTGGCCGCCGCTCGGCAACTGGCCGCCAGCGACGTCCACGTTCAGCCGTGTCCGGAGGGGCTGGACGTCGCCTGGCGGCTGGACGGCGTGCTGCAGACGGTGGGTCGATTCCCCCGCGGGGCAAAATCGGACGTCATCGCGCGGCTGAAGGTCATGGCCGAGTTGCTGACGTATCGCAACGACGTTCCGCAAGAGGGCCGGATTCGCAGCGCGGGGCAGGAAGTCGAAATGCGGGTCAGCACCTTTCCGACGCTGCACGGCGAACGGGCGGTCGTGCGGTTGTTCGCCGCCGAAGGCCGGTTCTTGCACTTGGAGGATCTGGGGCTGCCGGCGGAACTGACCGCGTCGCTGGGCAGGTTGCTGGCGGAGACGTCGGGGGCCATTGTGGTCAGCGGGCCGGCAGGCACGGGCAAGACGACCACGGTCTACGCCTGCTTGCGCGAGATCGTGCGCGGCTCCGGCGGGCAAAAATGCGTCGTTTCGCTCGAAGACCCGATCGAAATGAGGGTCGATGGCGTGGCCCAGTCGCAGGTGAACGAGGCCGGGGGCTTCTCGTTCGCCAGCGGCTTGCGGTCTCTGATGCGGCAAGATCCCGAAGTGATCTTGCTGGGCGAGATCCGCGACCGCATCACGGCCGAGACGGCTTTCCAAGCCGCCTTGACCGGTCACCTGCTGCTGACCACCTTTCACGCCGGCAGTGCGGCCGGCGCGATCAGCCGGCTGGCCGACATGGGGATCGAGCCGTACCTGTTGCGGAGCGGGATTCTGGCCATTGTCAGCCAGCGGCTGGTCAGGCGGTTGTGCAGCTGCGCGAGAGAGTGTGACGATCCGGCCCAAGCCCTGGGGTTGCCGGTCCCGCGGTTCCGTCTGCCGGTCGGCTGCGAGCAATGCCACGGCACCGGATACCACGGCCGGATGATCCTGGCCGAGATGCTGCAAGCCGAATGCAGCGATTTGGGGCGAGCCATCCTGGACCGCAGCGACACCGGGCGTCTGGAGCAACTGGCTATCCAAGCCGGCATGGTCACGCGCTGGCAGCGGGCGCTCGAAGCCGTCCAAGCCGGCATGACGAGCCCGCAGGAAATCCGCCGCGTACTGGGCTTCTCGCATTACGGCGACGTTCGTGGTACACAGGAACAGGAGAATACAACTGACAGAAAGACGAGGTGACAGAAAAATGAAGAACCGAAGGAAAGAGATTCCTTTCCGGTCATTTTTCTGTCAACGCTCCAGCAACAGGACTTAACGCTTGTCGCCTCAGCCAGCATCCACCGGCCTCAGCATGACGCTGGACCAACTCGCCGCTTTGAACGACGAGATGGCTGCGTTGGCTCGCGCCGGCGTGCCGTTGGACCGGGGTCTGCTGCACGTCGGCGGCGATTTGCCGGGACGGTTGGGAAGGATCACCCGCGAGATCGGGCGGCGGCTGGAGCAAGGTGAAACGATCGAACAGGTGTTGGACGACCAGTCGCTGCCGCCCGTCTACCGCGCCGTGGTCGCGGCCGGGGTCCGGTCCGGCCGGTTGGCCGTGGCCTTGGAGGGCGTGTCGACGGTCATCCGCCGTGCCGCAGAAATGCGCCGCATGGTCGCCGTGTCGCTCGTTTATCCCTTGATCGTGATCGCGGTGGCGTACCAGCTGTTCGTGTTCATGGTCCTCAAGTGCTTTCCCGTGATGCTGGTCACGTACGAGAGACTGTTGCCCGGTAGCCGAGGTCTGACCGTGCTGCAGTGGATCGAGAGCACGGCTCCGGCTTGGCTGCCGTGGTTGCCGCCGGTCGCCGCTGTGGTGCTGGCCGTTTGGTGGTTGCGATCGCGTTCGGCCTGGCGGCTGGAGGGCGGACTGTCCGGGCGGCGTCCGGCCCGGCGGTGTGGCCGCGTGCCGACGGTCGGCAAGTTGTTGTACGCGGGCCGCATGGCGACGTGGGCCGAGACGCTGGCGTTGTTGGTCGAACATCACGTGCCGTTCCACGAAGCCCTGTTGCTGGCAGCCGACGCGAGCGGCGACCGCCGCTTTCGAGACGCCGTGGTCCCGTTCGCCCAGCGGTTGGAACGCGGCGAAGTCGTGACGTTCGCGGATGCCGCAGCAGCGCCGCCGTGGCTGGCCTGGCTGCTGGCCGCGCGGCTCGAACAACCTCGCCTGGTCAGTTGCCTGCGGCACAGCGCCGACTCGTATCGGCGGCAAGCCGAGTGGCTGTCGCGTTGGCTGTCGGTCTACCTGCCGTTCTGGTTGACGGTCAGTATCGGCGGCACGGCGACGGCCGTGTATGTATTGTCGGTCATCGGCCCGTGGTGTCGCATGATGTACGATTTGAGCGCCCCGTGAGCCGCTTTTGGAGTGCGGCGTCTTGTCGCCGCTGTGCAGTGGTCGAATCGTCCAGGGAAGACTCGAAACCTGAATCGCAGCACGCGGATGCGCCGCTGGAAGCGAGCCAGCGCAGGCCGCTGGCGGTGCGTCAAGCCGAGGCGGTGACGGCTGCGCTGGCGGACGCAATCGGCACAGGCTTGCCGTTGGCGGACGCGTTGCGCGCCGCAGCCGACGAGGCGACGGAGCGGCGGGTGGCGGACGAGCTATGCTGGCTGGCATCTCAGATCGAGGCCGGTCGCGCGTTGGACGAGGTTCTGAGTTCGCGTCAGGCTGGCTATCCGGGCTACGTGGGCGCCCTGGTGCAGGCGGCCCTGCGCACGGGCCGCGTGGGCGAGTCGCTGATCGAGTTGATCGACTGTCAGCGCACGCGGCGCGAGATCTGGTGGTCGATCAAGGCGTCTCTGGCCTATCCGTTGCTGTTGCTGGCCGTGGCCGTGCTGATTGGCGTGGGGGTTTCGATCGGTTTGATGCGTTCGTTTGTCGAGATCTTCAGCGACATGGAGTTGGATCTTCCCGCTCTCACGCAGTTTTTCATCTGGTTCCAGAAGACAGGCGTCATCTGGGCCGTGGGCTTGATCGCACTGGTTGTTGTGGCCGCGATCCTCTTGCGCCTGCTGGGCGGCGCAGCGCGTTGGTGTCGCGTGGTTTCGACCTTGCCCTTGGTGGGCGTGCTCTGGCACTGGTCCGGCGTTGCCGAATTCGCTCGGCTGCTGGCGGTGTTGGCGGAACAAGGCGTCCCGTTGCCCGAATGCCTGCGACTGTCGGCTGCGGCGACGTGGGATGCGAGCATGCGTGAACTGGGCGGCCCCTTGGCTGCGGGCGTGGAACAGGGTAGCCGATTGTCGGATTTGATGGCAGGGACGCGGCGAGTTCCCGTTTCGCTGGTCCCGGTCGTCCGCTGGGGCGAACGTGCGGGCCAGTTGCCCGAAGCGTTCCGCGTTGCGGCCGACATGTTTGAAGGACGGTTGCAGATGCGGGCCGAATTGGTCCGCAGTATCCTGCCGCCGTTGGTGTTCGTCGCCGTAGCCGGCGGTGTGCTGATGTTGCTGGCCGGGCTGTTCCTCCCCCTGATTTCGATGATTCAGTCGCTCAGTTTTCCCGTGACGCGGGTGGTGGTCATGTCACCGCAGACGATCAATCCCCTGAACTTTGTTGCGGCGGCCGTGCTGGGAGCTGCTTTGTTGTGGGCCGTGAAACTGGTCTACGGCGGGCGCGGCGCGTCCAGCGACGATCTGCTCAAGCGGCTGATGCTGCTGGCCGGTTGGATTCTGCTGTTGTTGGGAACGCTGGGCGTCGTCGCCGGGGCGTCCGGCCCGCTGGCCCCGCTGCCGTTGCTGGGCGCTTTCTTCGTCGGGTTTGGGTATTTCAAGTATGTCACGGCCGAGCGGCGAGCACTGCTGTGGGCCCTGGCGGTAGCCGCCGAGAAGGAGATCCCGCTGGAGCAAGCCGCGCGTTCCTTTGCCGACGAGCGGGTCGTGCAGATCGGCGTCCGTGTGTCGCGGTTGGCGGACTTGCTCGAGTCGGGTGTGCCGCTGCCGGCGGCGTTGGACCTGACGCGGAATCCCCTGCCGGCCGACGCGTTGCTGGCTGCGCGGCTGGGTCTGGCGACGGGCCGGTTGGGCCCCGCCTTGCGGATGTCGCTCCGGCACAGCGACTTTTTCGATCGGATGATGCGCGAGGTGCTGGGCCGGTTCTTGTACCTGGTGGGCGTGCTGCTGGCGGGCATGCTGGTGGTCGGATTCACGATGCTCAAGATTGTCCCCGTGTTCGTCAAGATGTTTGAAGAATTCGAACTGGAACTACCGGCGCTCACACAATTCAATATCGCGCTGGCGGAAGGCGCGAACTACGTCCTTCCCTTGCTGTGCCCCGTGATGCTGGTCGTCGTGCTGGTGGTGATTTCGTATTTCGTCCGCTGGTCGCGGTACGAGCTGCCCGGATTCAACTGGATCTGGCTCCGCAGCGACGCGGCGCTCGTGATGCGTTCCCTGAGCTGGACGGTGGAACTGGGACGCGAGTTGGGGCCGGCCTTGCGTCTGTTGGCGGTGCAGTATCCGCGGCCGAGCGTGGGGAGGCGACTGGAGCGGGCGGCGGCCGGTGTCGAACAGGGCATGCACTGGTGCGACGCGCTGCGATCCGTGCGGCTGTTGACCTGGACGGACGTGGCGGTGTTGAAAGCGGCGGAGCGAGTCGGCAACCTGGGCTGGGCTTTGGAGGAAATGTCGGAAGGCAGCCTCCGCCGCTGGGCCTTGCGTTGGAGGATTCTGGTCAACGTGGCGTTTCCCTTTCTGATCCTGGCGCTGGGGATGGTGGTTTCGGTGATCGTCGTGGGTCTGTTCATTCCGTTGGTAGCTTTGATTCAGGGGTTGTCATGACGGATTCATCAGGATTTGGGAGACCTGCGGTCGGCGGCTTCGGCGAGGTCGGGAGACCTGCGCCGAACGGGGTCGGGAGACCTGCGCCGAACGGGGTGGGGAGACCTGCGGTCGGCGGCTTCGGCGAGGTCGGGAGACCTGCGCCGAACGGGGTCGGGAGACCTGCGGTCGGCGGCTTCGGCGAGGTCGGGAGACCTGCGCCGAACGGGGTGGGGAGACCTGCGGTCGGCGGTTTCGGCGAGGTCGGGAGACCTGCGCCGAACGGGGTGGGGAGACCTGCGCCGAGCGACGTGCGGCGGCGTGCGGCGTTTTCCGTCACGGAATGCTTGGTCGCCTTGGTGCTGCTGGGCGCTGCGGTGGCGCTGATGGCACAGTTGCTCGGGACTGCTGGCGTGCAGCGGCGGGTGGCGGACCAGCACGCGCTGGCTTTGCAGGAGACCGCGAACCTGATGGAACGGCTGTTCGCCCTTCCGTATTCAGAATTGACGCCGGAGCGTGCGGCTGAACTCCGGCTTTCCGAATCGGTGCGGCAAAGGCTTCCGGAACCGCAACTGGAAATCACGATCAAGCCGGTTGCCGGCGAAATGGCAGCCAAGGAGATCCGCGTTTCGCTGCGTTGGCTCGATCGCAGCGGCGGGCACGGAGCGCCGGCCGAGTTGACAGCCTGGCGGCACGCGGACCGGAGGGATGGCTCATGACTCGGAATCGCCGGGGAACGACGCTGATCGAAATGCTGGTCATCATCAGTGTGTGCAGCGTGGTGATGGGCGCCAGCGGCGTACTGTTGCACGGCATGTACCGTGCGGACAAGGAGAACCGGCTGCAGATCGCCAACGGCTCTGCTGTCGCTCGTCTGTCGCTTCAGTTTCGCCGCGATGCGCACGCCGCCGGCGAGGCGGAATTGCTGAAGGAAGCGAACGGCAAAGCGGCCGGATTGGTGTTCCGCGGCTCGTTTCAACCGACGATCGAGTATCGCCAGCAAGGCCGGGCCATAGTGCGCACGGCCAAGCAAGGCGACAAGGTCGTCCATATGGATTCGTTTGCCTTGCCGGCCGGAACGGAATTCAACTGGACCCTGGAGGAGGGGCAGCCATCGGTGGCCGCCGTCCAAATCGCGCGGCCCGCACGGCGAGGGGGCAAGTTGGATGCGTTGTTTCCGCAACGGATCGAGGCCGTCGTGGGCATTGTGCCCAAGGAGAGACTGGAACGATGAAGCGAGACACGAATCCGGGAGACCTGCGGTCGGCGGTTTCGGCGAGGTCGGGAGACCTGCGCCGAGCCAATGCCCTGCGCCGAGCAAGGTCGAGGCCGCGCGGCATCACGATGTTTGTGACGGTCGTCTGCCTGGCCGTGATCGCGGCCTTGGGGGCGTCCTTGTTGCGATCGCTGGCCGCCGAACACCGGCAGTCCCAATTGCGGCGCGATCAGATGCAGGCATTCTGGCTGGCCGAGTCGGCCGTCCAGCGCGGCGCGGCTCGCCTGGCCGCAGATTCCGCGTATGTCGGCGAGCAGTGGCAAGTGGACGTGGACGCAAACGGGCGTCGCTTGCGAGCCCAGGCGACAATCCGTGTCGAACCCGTGGACGGCAACACCCAGGCACGGCGAATCGTGGTCGAGGCGCGCTGTCCGGCGGCGGGCGCTGCGAGCGTCGTGCAGGGGCGGGAGATCGTCGTCATGTTGGTCCAACCGGGAGTAACACCATGACTCGCAGCAGCCAAGCCAACCCGCCTGTGCACAGCGGCCGATCTTGTCGGCCGGCCGCGTTCACGCTGATCGAAATGCTGGTCGTCATCGCCATCGTCGGCATGCTCGTTGTGCTTCTGTTGCCGGCGATCCAAGCCGCACGCGAACGGGCGCGCCGATTCCAGTGCGCCCATCACCTGAGTCAGTTGATTACGGCCGTCCACAACTACGAACTGGCGTTCGATGTGTATCCGCCGGGGACGCTGGAGAAGAAGGGACCGATCCAGAACCATGCCTACGGTTACCATCACAGCTGGATCACCCAAATCCTGCCGTTCATGGAATTGCAGAACGAAGCCCGGATGATCGACCGCCGCGTGGGCGTGTATCACAAAAACAACAGGGAGGTGCGTGCCCTGCTGCTGCAGAGCCTGTGCTGTCCGTCAAGCGCTGCGTGTTTTGACGGCTACAGTTGCTACGCGGGCGTGTACGACGACGACGAGTCGCCGATCGACACCGGCAATCATGGTGTGTTCTTCCTGAATAGCCGGATCACCCATGACGATCTCAGCGACGGGGCGGCCCAGACGTTGTTCTTCGGCGAGAAGATCGTGGAACCGGGCGACCTCGGCTGGATGTCAGGGACCCGGGCGACGCTGCGCAACACGGGCCGGCCTCTGAACACCACGGGGGCCAAAGCCGGCGGCGGGTTCAACTGGGCGCAGTCGGGGATCGATGTGGAGGGCTACGGTCCGGGCGTGTTTTACGACGAAGACATGGAGTCGGATGGCATGATGGGCATGGAAGGCTTTCCACCCGCTGCGGAACCTGAGACATCCGTCCGGGAGGCCAAGTCGGAAGAGGCACCTGAACCGGAGAAGCAACCGCCTGGGCCAGGTCCGGTCTTGCCCGTGGGCGGGTTTGCCAGTTGGCACGCCGGCGGATGCCAGTTTGCCTTTGGCGACGGCCATGTCGCCCTGCTGTCCGAGAGTATCGCCAAGGAGGTCCTGCAGCAGTTGGGCCATCGCTCCGACGGCAAACTGTTGTCCAGTGGGAGCTATTCGCCGTGACAACAGATCGACGAACATCCGGCCGGGGGTATCCGCTCAGCGCGCTGCTGTTGCTGGTGACGGCCTGCGCCGTGATCACGGCCGTGGTGGCGCCGATCCTGCGCGGGCCGCGGCAAGCGGGGTGGGGAGAACTGTTGGGAGCCTCGATCGTGGGCGCGGTGTCGCTGGGCGTGCTGGGATTGGTCATCGGCTTGTTCCACTACTCCCGTTGGCGCGGCGTGTTGTGGGGCGTGTTGCTGGGGGGCGTGCTGGGCGTGCTGCTGGGCCCGCTGATCCTCGTGCCGCCAGCGAGTTTTCCGGAGGTCTTGCTGACGGCGGTGGGAGGCGCAGTGGTGATCGTCGGCGTCGCCGCCGTAGTCCGCTTGACCAGTGCCTGGCCGAAGCCGGAAAGCGAGGCGGGCAGCCCCTTCCAAGAAACTGAAGATGACGTCGCAGCGGAACGACGGACTTCATAACGCGGCCTGCCAAAACGAAAGAAGCCCGGCTCTTTCGGAAAAGCCGGGCTTCGGAAGATGCGATTGAACTGGCGACGTGTTACCGTGAAGGGCTCCAGCGCCGTCTGTGCGGCACCGGATCAGGACATTCGCGTCCTGTGTCCCTGCGTGGCCTCGATCGCGTGCGTGTCGGATGGCTCCAGGCCAGCCGATTTCTCGTTCTCGCGTTTGATCGCCTCGTACACCTCCTGACGGTGTACGGGGATGTCTTGCGGGGCCTGGATCCCGAGCCGCACTTTGTCGCCGCGAATATCCACGATCGTGACTACCACGTCGTCGCCAATGATGATGCTTTCGTCACGATGTCTCGACAACACCAACATCGTTGGCTCCTCATGTATTCTCAAAGTCTTTCCCAGGGACACTCGGCGGAACGTTGCGCCAGACGCCCTGGTTCGTTCGCCGACCACCGACTCAGTGCAAGTATCGGGCGACGCGGGGAACAGCAATTACTTCCAGGCGACTTTGTGTTGTGTTTTTGCCTGGCCCATCCGTGAGTTAGGCGATCTTGCGCAAGCGTAGCGGGATTCTGGGGAGGGCGAGTTGTAGGGGTTGTTCGTCGCTGGTAATCAACTGGCGTCCGATGCGGCGATTCAGGTTGATGATCACCGGGCCGCGCAGGTTCAAGGTCAAACCGGCCTCGTTCCGGCCGAGGGGCACCAGCACGAACGCTTCGTCGAGCACCGCCAACTCCAGCGGCGTCAACTGGTTGCGCGCGATCAGCACGCGGTATCCCGGAACATACCGGCGGGGACTGACCATCGGCAGGGCGACGCCGGGCTCCGTCAGGCTTTGCAGCCAGGCTACGCCGGAATTGCCGCTGTCGGCCAGCAGCACCCAGTGGCGGTGCGACTCGAAACCGATCAGCCCGCGGGAAAAAAGCAAAATGTCTTCCGGCTGGATCTCCACCGTGCCGAAGCGGGACGTTTTGACTTGCATAGCCGAATCCGTAGGGGTTGGCGATTGAGCAGGCCGCTGAGCGGCGGAGGTGCGTTTTGCAGCGAGGGAGAGGTTCTTGGATATAGATCGGAAAAAAAACGCCGCAAGGACAGCAAAATCGCTAAGACAAGAACGGGATCGTCGGTGATCGGTGATCGGTAATCGGTAATCGGTAATCGGTAATCGGTAATCGGTGATCGGTGACCGGTGACCGGTGACCGGTGATCGGTGACCGGTGATCGGTAATCGGTAATCGGTAATCGGTGACCGGTGATCGGTGATCGGTGATCGGTGATCGGTGATCGGTAACCGGTGAGCGGTAATCGGTGACCGGTGATCGGTGATCGGTGATCGGTAACCGGTGAGCGGTGAGCGGTGAGCGATCAGTCGTCAACCCGCATCTCGCGACCCAATCACGGTTTCGTCCCGGCTGCGCTCCAGCGCTGTTGCAGGTACTCGACCGCGTTGCGCAATTGGGCGTCGTCCGCGGGCGTCGTCTGCGGGGTTTTCTCCGTGCCGCCCGACTTGGTCGAGGCATCGTCGGGGCCGGCGCCGATATCACGTCGACGGCGGGCCTGGCGGACGGCGTCCGCCTGTTCTTCGGTCAGTTTCACTTCCAACCCTGGATCCGGACGGACGCCCCATTCGGCCTCCTCCGGCGCATCCTTCAGGCGATGGATGTTCTTGCCGCTGGGGCGCCAGTAGCTGGCCGTGGTCAGCTTCAAGGCCGCACGACCGGCTTCCAGCGGGATGACGTTCTGCACCGTGCCCTTGCCCCATGTGCGTTGTCCTGCAATCTTGGCCCGCCCGTGATCCTGCAGGCAAGCGGCGACGATCTCGCTGGCGCTGGCAGAGAAATGGTTCACCAGCACGACCAGCGGCACGTCCTTGGGCAGCAACGGTTCGCCATCGGCCTCATACGTCCGTCGCACCTCACCATCGCGTCCCCGAATCGTGACAATCGTGCCGCCGTCGAGGAACATCTCGCAAGTCCCCACGGCGGCATCCAGCAACCCGCCCGCGTTGTCGCGCAGGTCCAGGATTAACGCCCGCATGGATTTGCCCCGTAACGCTTGTTTCAGCTCGTCAACGGTATTCTCGCCAAAATTGATCACACGAACGTACATGATGCGCGGGTCGCTCTGCAGCTGAAAACTCCAGTCGCCGTCCGCGCGCCGGGCGTCGCCCAGCACGGATTCGATCGGGATGATCGCCCGTTGGATCACCAAGTCAACCGGCTTTTCCTCGCCAACGTGCAACAGCGTCAAACGCACTGGCTCACCTGGCAAACCTCGGATCAACTGGACCGCATCCCGATAGGACATGGTCGCCGTGTCCTTGCCGTCGATCGCCAGAATGACATCGCCCGCGCGGACCCCCGCCCGTGAGGCGGGAGTATCGAACAAGGGATTCACCACCACGATCCGTTTGGTTTCCGGGCTAAAGTCGACGAGAATCCCGATTCCGCCGAACTCCTGATCGAGTTCCTCCTTGAAACGCCCGTACTCGGCCGGACCGATATAGCTGGAGTAAGGATCCAGTCCCTCCGCCATGCCGTGCATGGCGTTTTCGTACAGTTGGCGATAGTCGACGTCCTCCAAGTAGTTGAAGGTAATCAAGTCCATCGCTTCGGAGACTGTCGAGGCGTAGCGGTTCCGATCCGCCTTGATGTGGCACATCAGCGACAGAATCGCCGCCAGAAAGAGCACTAGCAAATTACGCAGGGGCATCGTCCGAATCCTTATCTCCACATCGAGAATAGATTACACGAAAGGCTTTCCCGCGAACAGTTCTTATTCCCGAATGCCGTACTTTCGCCAAGCTGCGGGTAGGGGGGCCTCGATTCGCAACGGCATTTTGCGGACGGGATGCTCAAGTTCCAGACGCCGTGCGTGCAGCGCCAGGCCATGAGGAAAGGCCGCCGTCGCGCCGTACTTGCGATCGCCCAACACGGGGTGCCCCCGCTGGGCCAGTTGCACGCGAATCTGGTGTTTCCGGCCGGTTTCCAGGAGCACCTCCAGCAGCGTGGCATGGGGCAGAACGCGTAACGTCCGATAGCGCAAGCGCGCTTTTTTCGAGCCGCGTTGCTCCGGGGCGCAGACCACCATGCGCCGTTGCCGATCATCCTTCCACAACCAGTCCACACACACGGAATCCATCGGCTCCGGCCGACCTTCGACCAAGGCCCAGTACGTCTTCCTAACGTCCCCGCAACGGAACTGCTCGGTGAGGCGAGCAGCGGCTTTCGACGTGCGCGCGAAGAGAATCACGCCGGAGACCATCGAGTCCAGGCGGCTGACCACGCCCAAATAGACATTGCCGGGCTTGTCGTATTCCTGCTTCAGGTAATCCTTGGCGAGCTTCACCAGGCTCGTGCGGCCGCTTTCTACGCCCATGGTGGGCACGCCCGCCGGCTTGAGCACGGCCAGCAGGTGATTGTCCTCGAACAAGATCGGCAGTTGCAGCGGGGGCATGAGGTTCCAGGCGAGCGGATACTGGTTCGTATTACGATTACCCGATTTCTTGTTTTTCTACGTGCCTTTTGGAGTGCGGCGCCTTGTCGCCGCTTTGGCTCGATGGCGACCCAATGACCGCCGCTTTGTGTTCCGGTGCCTTGCAGTGTTCCCTGAACCCAATCAGCCGCCACGCTCCAAGCCGCCACCCAAAGCGGTGACAAGGCACCGCACTCCGAAACTCGGTTGCGGCTGGGGCCGCGTAAAACGACCTGTCTACGGATTCGACGTGTCATGCACATGGTGGAGACGCACAGATAGTTCTACAATGCTGTCGGTCCTTCTACTAGTCCCAGTGTCCGTGATGGCTTATGTCGGGCGTCCGACCACAGGTGATTCTGGCGAGTGCATCTCCACGCCGCCGCGAACTGCTCGCGGAGGCGGGTTACGATTTTGTCGTCCGACCGCCGCACGAGAACGCCGAGTGCGGCCGGCGCGACGGCGAATCGTCGGCGGAGTTGGTGGCCAGGCTGGCGCGCCAAAAGGCCGCCGATGTCGCCAGCCGGTGTGACGCGGGGCTGGTCCTGGGCTGCGACACCGTCGTCGAGTGCTGCGGGCAAGTGCTGGGAAAACCGCAGGACCGGGCGCACGCCCGGCAGATGCTGGAACTGCTGCGCGGGCACGAGCACCACGTGTTCAGCGGTCTCTGCCTGTGGGTCGTGCCCGGTAATCGGCACCGAGTGAGGGTCGCGATGACGCGACTGGTGATGACTTCGATTTCCGACCAGCAGTTGCAGGGCTACCTGGACACAGGCGGTTGGCAGGGCAAGGCCGGCGCCTTCGGCTACCAGGACGGACACGATTGGCTGGCGATTCTGGAGGGTAGCGAGTCGAACGTCGTGGGCTTGCCGCTGGAGCTATTGGACGAGATGATGCGGGACTGGGAGCGGGACGCGAAGGCGGGTCAGAAGTTAACCGGCTGCGCCGGGACCTGAAACCCTCATCTTTCACGGAATCTTCCACTCAAGTTCACGCAGGAGGGGGATCGACGTGGGGCGAATCGGGATAGGGAAACTGGCGCAGTGGTTGCGCCGCGTCGGCGCGTCGCTGCGCGCCGGTCTGGACCCGCTCAGCACGTGCGAAAAAGACGCCACGTACGGCTCGGCTGTGCACCGCAGCATGATGGCACGGGTCAGTCAGACCATTCGCGACGGCGGCAGTCTGGCCGACGGCTTGGCCGCGTGCGGCGGTTACTTCCCGCCGCTGGTCTGCACGTTGGTCGACGTCGGCGAGCGATCGGGCCGGCTGGACGACATCTTGCGCGGACTGGCGGAGCACTACGAGCATCTGTTGTCGCTGCGTCGCACGTTCCTGGTGGGCATCGCCTGGCCGGCGATCCAGTTCTTTGCCGCCATCGGCATCGTGGGATTGCTGATTTGGATCTTGGGCATGGTGAGTTCGATGGCCGGGACGGAGGTCGATCCGCTGGGCTTTGGCCTGGTGGGCACGCCGGGGCTGTTGGTCTATCTGGGCCTGGTGGTCACGACCCTGGGCGGCGCGACGGTTGTGGTGATGGGCTTGTTGCGAGGCGCATTCGGGCCGGCGCCGTTGCGCGTCGCCATGCAGTTGCCCGTGCTCGGCAACTGCCTCAAGACGGCGGCTCTGTCCCGTTTCGCCTGGACGCTGGGCCTGACGCTGGATTCCGGCATGCATGCGCGGCGGTCGATGGAACTCGCCCTGCGCAGCACGGAGAACGCCTACTACACCTCTCAGATGAAAAGGGTCGACGACTGTCTTTTGAAGGGTCAGGAATTCCACGAGGCGCTGCGTGCCACGGGCCTGTTTCCCGACGAATTCCTGCAAATGCTCCAGACGGCGGAAATCTCCGGCACGCACGGCGAATCCCTGCAGCGGCTGGCGGACGAATATCGCCAGCGGGCGCAGACGGCGGCCAAGGCGTTGACCATGGCGGCCTCGTTCGCCGTCTGGGTCCTGGTGGCCCTCGTGCTGATCGCCCTCATCATTCGCTTGGCGATGGCTGCCTTTGCCCCCTACTACGAGTTGCTGGAGGGGTTTTGAGCGGCTTAGGATCGGCGAATCAATAACTGTCGCGATTTCAAAGTAGCCATCACGCTCCGCGTGATGATCGCCAACAAGAACGGGACAGTTATTGATTCGCCGATCCTTACCAATCCGTCGACCGCTGGGCGAACCGCTCCGCCTGTGATTGGATATTCACACCCACCAGTCGGCTCCACGCCGTCAACAGGCTTTGAAAAACCTCGCCGGGCGCGCCGCTGCCGATGGTTCGGCCGTTGAGTCGCAGCACGGGCCAGACGCAAGGGCTGGTGCTGCACAGCAGGACTTCGTCGGCGCGGAGCAGTTCGTCGACGGTCAAGTCGCGATGCACGAAGGGAATCTCGAGGGCCTGAGCCAGTTCGGCGACGACGGCGATGCTCACGCCCGGCAGGATCCTTTCCTGGGGCGGCGAAACGAGCCCTTCTTCCCGGCGGTAGATGCAGATGTTGGCCGTGGAAGCTTCCAGGACGTGCCCGTCGGCATCCAGCAAGACGGCTCGCGCTCCCGGCTCGATGCGGCGGGCCTGAAGGTCGGCCAGATAGTAGTGCATGCGGCTGCGGCACTTGAGTTCCACAGGCCAGCAAACCGGCGGCACCTGCTGGATGTCGGTCACCACCAGCGACTGGCCCGTGCGGTACTTGTCCGCCCACAGGTGAAACGCCAGCGGATAGGTGTGCATGCAGATCATCGGGCCGCGATGGGCGTCCGCGCCCACCATCGCCGCCATCGTCGAGTAGGGGCCCGGCGAGACGGCCATCGACAGGCCCAGATCGTCGCTGGGGTCGAGCAAGATATGGTTCCTCGCCGCCAGATCCGCCGCGGCCTCCCCCAACTCGGCCATGCTCAGCCCCAAATCGACGCCCACGATTTCGAGGGAATGTTCGAGTCGAGCCAGGTGCGGCTCCAGACGAAACAGCCGCCCGCCGAACGTGCGCAGCTGCTCCGCAACCGTCGTCCCCAACACGTAGCCGGCGTCGTAGACGGGGACCACCGCCTCGACGGCGGGAACCAATTTGCCGTTCAGGTAGGCCAGAGACATCGCAACAACGCTCAAGATATTGGATTCTTCGGGTCAAGTGACAAAGCATCAGAGTCAGCGCAGGTCCCTGAGCAACTCGATGGCCGCGTCGCGCATGGCTGTCTCGGCGCCGGCAGCGCATCGCGACCACCGTCCGGGGCCGGTTTCGTAGCCGCGGTTGCCGAAGGCGCGATCCGTGGGAATGTACCCGATGTACTCCTCGGAATACCCAACCACCGCGGTGACGGGAAACGGCGACGCGGCGGCGACAGCCAGGCCAATCTCCACGAACGGCTCGCCGGGCAACAGCACGAGCGAGGCCTCGCCCAGACGCACGGCCCCCAGCGTCGCCCGTAGAGGCTCGGCTTGCGGCTGGCCTTGTACGTCCCGCGCCGGCAGGTCCACGCGGCGCCAATGGAGTCCGAGTTCACGCCCCTGCACAGCGCACAACTCGCCCAGCACCTGATCGACAACGCCAGCCAACTTCTCGGCGTGTTGGACCGCGTCCGCCGCACCGCTGGAGACATTCGGCGGATTAATGTTGCCCGCCGCCCCTTGGAGAAAGAGCACGCGTGCGCCGCCGTGGCGAGATTCCAGCATGCGGCAGAACTCGCCCGGATAGTCGGGAGAGATTTGCTTGATGCACATCTCGTAGACCGGATGCGCGGTGGCGTTGACCAGCACGGCCAGCGGCCGGTCCATCCCGTCCAGAAAAGCCAGCACGAGCACGCGACTGTCCGCCGGACCTTCCGGTCCGAGGACCGTGTCGGTCGGCCGCACCGCTCGTGCCACGGTAATCCCGCGGCTGGTCTTGATGCGTCGATTCTCGCTCAGCCCCGGTGCGTGTCCCGTTCGCGCCGCCAATCTGGCCGGCCGCATCGCCTGACCGGCCTCGGCCAGAGCCACGCCGATTCGCTCGGCCAGAGCACGCACCCAGTCCTGAAAAGGCTGGGTCTTGTACAGCTCGCTCAGCGCCAGCGATTCCGGCCCGGAATGCGTGTGCGTCGAGGCCAGGACCAAATCCTCGGCGGCGATCACGCGGTCGCCGGCCGTCACGATCCGCTCCTTGAAGGCAGGCATTCCGCCCACCGCCTCGTCGGCCAGGCCCAGCAGGTCCAGCGACACCAGGCCCACCCGTCGCTGGCCGCTCTGGATCACCAACACGCGGGCGTGTAGCGGGGCGCGTACGCCTTCGAAGGGAGCCCACGCCCCGCGCCCCGACGACATCAGAATGCCGACGTCCAGCGGCGGCGTAATGTCGGTGATCGCCGTTCCGACGCGCCACGGCAGCACGGTCTCCGCCGCGCTGCTATGGCTCGAACTTCCTACCATCATGCCGGCGGCCCCGGCCGCCAGCGACACCAGGACTTGTCGTCGCTTGAACATGGCTCTCCGCTCTCCGCCTACAGCTTCCAGCCCTCCCGATAGGACTTGTGGATCAACGGGTCTGCCTCCGGGCAACCGACGGCCTTCAGTTGCACGTGGTCCCACTGCAATTTCTTTCCTACGCGATGAGCCACGTTGCCCAGCAGGACCGCCTCGGCGAGGGTCCCCGAGTAGTCGAAGTTGCAGGTGGTCGGCGAGCCCGTTTTGCAGGCCTGGAACCACTCCGCGTGGTGGCCAATCGAATCGGGGATCGTCGGATCGGGGCGTTTGAAGTCGGCGAACTGGTCCTCCGGCAACAGCTTGTGATTGCCATAGTCGGCGATCAACATGCCTTTCTGACCGATGAAAAGCACGGCGGCGCCCCACTGGGGAATCTTGCGTTCGGCGAGGAAGCCAGGACGCTGGCCTCCGTCGTGCCAGGTCATCTTCACGGGCGGCAGGTCGCCGCGGGCGGGGAACTCGTAACGCACGATCAGTCCGGGCGAAGTGCGTTCGGGGTGCAGCGGCGGGCCTTCGGTCTCGACCGTCGTCGGATGCCGCAGTTTCAAGGCCCAGAACGGCAGGTCCATGTAGTGGCAGCCAAAATCGCCCAGGCCGCCGCTGCCAAAGTCCCACCAGCTGCGCCACGTACCGGGCAGATAACAGGGATGATAGGGTCGCACGGGGGCGGGGCCGAGCCACAGGTCCCAATCGAGTTCCGGCGGCACGGGCGGCGTATCCGTGGGCCGGTCGCCGCCGCCGTAGCTGACGGGGTGCCAGACGTGGACCTCGCTCACCGGCCCGATCGCCCCCGACTGGACCAACTCCACGACGCGGCGGTAGTTCGTGCCGGCGTGAATCTGCGTGCCCATCTGCGTGGCCAGTTTGTTCTTGTTGGCCAACTCGATCATCGTGCGGACCTCCGCCACCGTATGGGCCAACGGCTTTTCACAGTAGCAGTGTTTGCCCATCCTCATG
>CAYPGE010000166.1:0-17493 GCA_964409865.1 uncultured Pirellulaceae bacterium | reverse complement strand
GCTTTTGAGGGTATCGGCCCTCGCCGCCGTCCGGATCGGGAATCTGCGCGGCTCGGCGCACCGTAGCCCCAGGCAATTTCTTGAAGCCGTTTCGCCTGATCGCCGGAGATGTTGGCCAGTACCTTGTCGCCCTGCTTGATCGTGCTGGGCAGGCTAGCCGGAACATCAGGATTGCAAAGCCCGGTCCAGACGATGCAACTGTTCGACCGATGCCTCGGCCATCGTCCCATCCTGGTAGATTCCCACGTTGAACGTCATCGGAGCCATGTGCTGGTTGCAGGTGCGGACGTAGCGGACCACTTGCTCGTCGGTGTACAGCGGTGGCCGGATCGGCGTGTCGAGCTTCGTGTGGACCCAAGCTCGGTCCTCCAGACACGTCCAGCCGAACCACTGAAGGCCGCTGTCCAGGTAGCGGCCCTTGGCCGGGGAGTCGAGGTTGACCAGTTCCCCGGCCCAGTAGTCCTGGTGTGTCGTGTACAAGAACGTCTGGTTGACACCGGCGTTGTAGGTCACCAGCCGAGCCGGATTTCCGACCTTGGCCGCTACCGTGAACCGCTCCCACGGAAACGGAAAGCCGGTCATGTCCGTGGTCACGCTGTTGTGCGGGCCACGGGTATCCAGGGAGTAGGGGCTGTCGAACCACCAGGCTTTGATCTTGTCCCGGTAGCGGCCCCCCATCCACGATACGATCTCCATGAAGTTCTGGGCAAAACGTTCCTTGTTGGGAGCATGGTAGCCGACCGCCTGTTCCCAGGCCGCATCCTGCTTGCCGTTGCAGGAGTGGTTGTAGTAGACGAGCAGCTGCTTCTGCTTGGCGGCGAGGGCATTGGCCATTTCCCCAATCAGGTCACGCTCGCAGGTCCGTCCCGGCAGGATCTTGTCCAGCACGGGATTCGGGGCTGGCAGCTTTTGCAGGGCGTGGGCGGATGTGAACAGCACGTAGTCGGCCCCCGCATGTTCCACTGCGGCCAGGAACCCTGTCAGGTCAAAGTCGGCCACGGCCTTCTGGAACGGTTTCGCTGGACCGTTGCGGGGAACCGTCTGGGCGGTCCAGTGGATGCCGATGCCGAACCGGCACTTGGCCAGCCAGTCGGTGTTGGCACGGACGTAGGGACGTGGCTTGTCTGCGCCAGCCAGTCGGTTGGCTGTTGGCAGCACGGCAGAACTGAGCACGATGCCCACGAATTGGCGTCGAGTTGTCTGGACCATGGCAATTTCCTTTGGTTCGGTGTCCCTGCGATTCCGGCGAGTTTACAATACCGGCGTGTTGCTGGAAATGCACGAGGGTAAATCCTAAATGGCCTTTAGCGAAAAGGGGACAGGACCCTTTTGGGCAAAGCCCCCTTCGGGCCGTTCCGGCAAAAGGCGCCTGTCCCCTTTTCGCGAAACCTGATTTAGAACTTCCGCTGGATGAACCCGAGACCGCTTGATTCAACGCCGGAGTCCGCAGACAATGGTGGCTGTCCGGCCAGCCTAAAGCGAACCGGCTTCATTCGCCCTTCGCGGATTTCAAGGACACGCCTTGCCTGGAAGCCTATCTCACGTTGATGGAGAGGAGCCTGCGTATGAGCGACGAAATGACCCGCCGCACGTTCTTGCGAGCAGCCGCTGGCAGCGGTATCGGGCTGGCCGTGGCCGGAGGTTCTGCTGTTCCGGCCGCGGACTCGCAGCCCCAACGCCAATTCAGGATGGCCCTGTCCTGCGGCCCGATTGGAGTCAAGGCCACCCCGCGCGAGGCCCTTGAATTGGCTCAGCAATTTGGCTTTGAAGCGGTCGAACCGGCTGCGGATTTCCTGGGCAAGCTCTCGGAGGACGCCCTGGCCGAACTCCTGGCCGAGATGAAGGCCAAGAAACTGGTTTGGGCGTCGGCGGGGCTGCCCGTCGACTTCCGCAACACGGATGCGGCCTTCCAGGATTCGCTGGCGCGATTGCCCGCGGTGGCTGGCGCACTGCAGCGCGCCGGCGTGACTCGCGTCGCCACGTGGCTCAGCCCCAGCCACGGTTCCCTCACCTACATGGCCAACTTCCGCCGGCACGCGCAGCGGCTGCGCGAGGTCGCAAAGGTGTTGGCCGACCACGCGATTCGGCTGGGATTGGAGTACGTCGGCCCGAAGACATCTTGGTCCGCGGGGCGGTTTCCGTTCATCCACACGATGGCCGAAATGAAGGACTTGATCGCCGAGATGGGCTGCTCGAACGTGGGCTTCCTGCTCGACAGTTGGCATTGGTACACGGCTCAAGAGACGCCAGCCGATCTGCTCTCGCTCCGCAACGCCGACGTCGTCTGCTGCCACCTGAACGACGCCCCGGCAGGGCTTCCGGTCGATCAGCAGGTTGACAACCGTCGCGACCTTCCGGCGGCCACGGGCGTGATCGACCTGAAGGCGTTTCTCGGCGCGTTAGTGGAGATCGGGTACGACGGCCCGGTCATGGCCGAGCCGTTTCGTCCGGACCTGCGGACCCTGCCCCGTGACGAAACCCTGGCCCTGGTCGCCGGGGCGATGAAGAAAGCGTTGGCCTTGGTGGAGTGACGGCGCATCCCGCGCCGCCTTGCCTCGACCAAGACGCTGGCGGGGCCGGCGGGTCCAGGCGGACACGATGACCGTGCCGGCTCTCCCGTCCGATGAAGTGCTGCCATGATTTCCCGTCTCTTTCCTACGGGTGGGCAATATGAACGGTTACGATCGGCGTTGTTTTCTGACCAGCACCGTTGGCGCTGTCGCGGCCGCGGCCCCTTGGCTTTCGCCGCGTGTGACGGCGGCCGCTCAGCCCAGGCAGCGGATCAAGGTGGGCCAGATCGGCATTGGGCACAACCATGCCGCCGCCAAGATGGCCACGTTCCGCAAGCTGGCCGACCATTACGAAGTGGTCGGCGTCGCCGAGCCGGACCCGGAGTGGCGCAGGAAGCGGGGCCAGGATCCGGCCTATCGCGACCTGACCTGGATGACCGAGGAGCAGCTGCTGAACACCAAGGGGCTCACCGCGGTGGCCGTCGAAACCGACGTCTGCGACCTGGTGCCCACGGCCGCACGCTGCATCGACGCCGGCATGCACCTGCACTTGGACAAGCCGGGCGGGGAGTCGCTGGAACCGTTCCGAAAAATGCTCGACGAGGCGCAACGCCGGAGCTTGACCGTGCAGCTGGGTTATATGTATCGCAACAATCCGGCGGTCCAGTTTTGTCTCCGCGCGGTTCGCGAGGGCTGGCTCGGCCGGGTCTTCGAGGTTCACGCGGTCATGAGCAAGCAGCAGCCGTTGGCCTACCGCCAGTGGCTGTCGCAGTTTCGCGGCGGCACGATGTATATCTTCGGTTGCCACCTGATCGACCTGGTGGTGAGCATGCTGGGCAAGCCCGACCGGATCACGCCCTATCAGCGGCAGACGCATCCGGACGAGAACTTGTACGACAACGGACTCGCCGTGCTGGAGTACCCGCGGGCGACGGCCACCATTCGCACGGCGTCGCTGGAAGTGGAGGGCTATCAGCGGCGGCAGTTGGTCGTCTGCGGCGATGAAGGCACGATCGATATCCGGCCGCTGGAACCGCCCCAACTGCGGCTGGCCTTGTCCAAGCCCCGCGATTCGTTCCCGCCTGGCTATCAGCAAGTCGCGCTGCCTCCGATGCCGGGACGATACGACGACCAACTGCTCGAATTGGCCCAAGTGATCCGCGGCGAAATCGCGAATCCCTACCCGCTGGCGCATGAACTGATGGTTCAGGAGGCCCTGCTTGCGGCCAGTATACCCGCCGGCATCGACTTCGTTTCATGACCAGAGTCTCTTTGCCCGGAGAAAAGAATTGGTGAGGAAAGTCGATCGCGCGGCGGCAATCGCGACTCCGCTTGCCGTGCTCGTTTTGCTGTTGTGTTCGCCGGACCTGTTGTTGGGCCAGACGCTGGAGCACTGGCCGCAGTTTCGCGGGCCGGGAGGCCGGGGTATCGCCGACGGGCCGGATCTGCCTGACCGCTGGTCTGCCAGCGAGAACATCGCCTGGAAGACGGACGTGCCGGGGCGCGGCTGGTCCTCGCCGATTGTGTGGGGCAACCGCGTGTTCTTGACGACGGCGGTCAACACCGGAGAACTGGAGCCACCCAAGAAGGGCCTGTACTTCGGCGGCAACCGTCCGGAGCCGCGCACGGTGCAGGAAGAGTACAAGCTGATTTGCCTCGACCTGGTGTCCGGCAAGACGCGGTGGGAGCGAACGGTCCATCGCGGCCAGCCGGGCAGCCCGATTCACCTGAAGAACAGCTATGCCTCGGAAACGCCCGTGACGGATGGCGAACGGGTGTACGCCTACTTCGGCAACCAGGGGCTGTACTGCTTCGATCTGGAAGGCCACGCGGTGTGGTCCCGGCGGTTCGAACCGCGGGCCACGCGCAATGGTTGGGGCACCGCCGCGTCGCCGGTGCTGTACGGCGGCCGCTTGTACATCCTGAATGACAACGACGAGGAATCCTATCTGCTGTGCCTGGACAAGCGCACTGGCAGCGAGGTGTGGCGGGTCGTGCGCGACGAAGGAAGCAACTGGTCGACGCCTTTCATTTGGCAAAACGATCGTCGCACGGAAATCGTCACCGCGGGGACCGATAAGGTTCGTTCTTACGACCTGGAGGGAAAGCTGCTGTGGTGGTTCACGGGGATGTCGACGATTGCGATCGCGACGCCGTACACGGACCAAGGATTGTTGTACGTGAGTTCGGGTTATGTCAACGACGACCGGCGCCCTTTGTACGCAATTCGGCCAGGCGCATCCGGCGACATCTCGCTGCAATCCGGCCAGACCAGCAACCAGTTCATCGCCTGGTGCCAGCCGAAGGCCGCGCCCTACAACCCGACGACGCTGGTCTACGACGGGCGGCTGTATGTACTGTACGACCGCGCTATGTTGGCCTGCTTTCGGGCACTCACGGGCGAGGTCGTGTTTGAGCGCCAGCGGTTGCCGCAGGGACTCCACTTTACGGCGTCACCCTGGGCCTATGACGGCAAGGTCTTCTGCCTGGACGAAGACGGCGTCACCTTCGTCTTGCGCGCGGGCGACAAGTTCGAACTACTGCACACCAACAGGCTGGCGGACGACGACATGTGCATGGCGACGCCGGCGGTTGTCGGCGACCGGCTGCTGATTCGCACGTCCGCCAGGCTCTACTGCGTCCGTCAGCCGGCCTCGACTGCGACACGTTCACATCTTCCGTTCTACGAATCGCCGATCGACGACATCAGAGCCGGCAATGACTGACGCTGGGAGACAGCCCATGTTTCGCCGTGATCGCCGTAGTTTTCTGAAGCGTGCCGCTGCGGGCGGCATCGCTGCCACGTTCGCCATTTCAGGCACCAAGGCTTCGGGCCGCGTGTTGGGAGCCAACGATCGGCTGCGCATCGCCGTGGCCGGCATCAACGGCAGGGGCCAGGCCCACATCACGGCCTACGGCGAGATGCGGGATGTTGAGATCGCCTGGCTCGTCGATCCCGACAGCCGCCTGTTCGCGTCGCGCAGCGCGCAAGTCCAGAAACTGGCCGGCAACACGCCGCAGTGCGTTCAGGACTTCCGCCGCGTGCTGGACGACCAGACGCTGGACGCGGTCTCCCTGGTCACGCCCAACCATTGGCACGCGCTGCTGGCCGTCTGGGCTTGCCAAGCGGGCAAGGACGTGCTGGTGGAAAAGCCGTGCAGTCACAACGTCGCCGAAGGCCGCCAAATCGTCGAGGCCGCGCGGAAATACGATCGCATCGTGCAACACGGCACCCAACGGCGCTCCGATCCGCGCTTCATCAAGCTGACGACCGACGTTCGCAACGGCAAGTTCGGCAGACTGCTGCACGCCTACGCCTGCACCTACCGGCCTCGCGAGAGCATCGGTATCCGCAGTCCGGAGAAACCACCCCAGCAGCTTGACTACGATCTCTGGATCGGTCCGGCGCCCGTGCATCCGTACCGCACGAATCTGGTGCATTACGACTGGCATTGGATCTGGGATTTTGGCAACGGCGAGATCGGGAACCTGGGGACGCACCAACTGGACGTAGCGCGCTGGGCCATGCCCGTCGGCGCCGCGCCGCAGAGCGTCGTCAGCCTGGGCGGCCGCTTTGGCTACCAGGACCAGGGACAGACGCCCAACACCCAACTGACGGTCTTCGACTGCGGCGACGTCAAGCTGTTCTGCGAGCAGCGCGGCTTGGTTGACAGAAAGGCGGTCAAGGTGACCGTCGAATTTCACACCACCGACGGCGTGGTCAGGGAAGGCAAGTTCTTCGCCAAGGGCAAGCGGGACGGCGAACCGATTCCGGGCGCTCCGGCCGGCGGATTCGCCGACCTGGGGCGGCTCCATTTCCGGAATTTCATCGACTGCATCCGCAGCCGAAAGCGGGAAGAGCTGAACGCCGAGATTCTCGAAGGGCATCGGTCAACCCTGTTGGTCCACTTGGGCAACATCTCGTACCGCCTGGGCGAAGATGTTCCCTTCGCCAAGCGGACGCAGCCCTTCGGCGGCGACCCACTGGCCGCCGAAGCGTTCGAGGACATGAAGCGGCACCTGGCGGACGCCGGCAACCTGGAGTTGGCCGGCACCGCGTATCGCCTCGGCCGGACGCTGCGCTTCGATGCCCAAGCCGAGAAGTTCGCCGGCGATCCCGGCGCCGACCAACTGCTCACCCGGCCCTACCGCGGAGCCTTTGTGATGCCGGAGCAAGTCTGATCGCGAAAAAAGATCGCGAAAAATTGCCCGGTGCGCGGGCATGGCCGGGTGTCGAGACCATCACGGCATCGCCCGACGGATGGCCTCCAAGTAGGCCGTGCCGGTTCGCTCCTCGGGAAGCAAGGGAGGGCTTCAGCGGCTGGTGATGTCCGGGAAACCGCGGGACCGCTGCCTGCAAGCCTTCCCATTCGCTCCAGCCCTCGCCTTTCCACGCGTTGCCGTGATCGTAGTTGTGCCAGTGAGGGTAATACACGGCCACCACCTCGGGGCGTCGCTTGCCGTTTTCCTCCGCAGCCTGGAGGGACCAAACGCCGCCCAGAATCGTCAGGCCAACGGACCATGCGAAGATGCTCGTTGGCAGCCCACGGAGCCGTAGACAACGATGGATGCGAGTCATGACATTGATTTCCTGTTACTGGTGCGCCAACTCAGGCTGGCGCTGGCGAGCCGATCAGCGCGCCGACCGCAGGTCACCATGTTCTTCACGCCAGCTGGACCCCGCAACCCGGCATGCGCGCGACGTGTGCCTCTTGCCGACGAAGGGTTTCTCATGGCTTCGTTTCCGCCGTCCGTACCGCGACGCCATCGACTCCGGGGCGGGCGAGGACGAAGATGCCGTCCTGAGCCCATTGTTGCCGATAGCCTGCCCGTCGGGCATCCGCCAAGATGAATTCCATTTTGTCAAGCGACTGTTGGAAACGCTCGCAGGTGTCCACCACGACCCAATCGAAAACCTCCGTGCCACTTCGGCCGGACCCAGCCTCGGCACACAACGCGTTCCACCGGACGACGGCCTGCTCGACGGTTTCCAGGCGGCGAACATTCAATAAATGCGCGGCGACGCGACCGCTGGCCACGACGCTGGACTGTTCTGAATTCAGCCGCGCCACGATCTCGTTCAGCGCCCGGTGACTGGCGGTTCCAGAGCGTCGCGGGTTCTCCTCGCTGGGACCGCCGTAGATTTGGTAGGTCTGGGCTCGCATGACGGTCAAGGTCGGACTGCTCCAAGGCAGCGCCCCAAAGAACGTCGATGCCACCAGGCAGGATACCAGCGCCGCCAGACCCGCGGTTCGGTCCCCGCCGGCGAAGACGGCTGCCTGCCCCGCGACCGCCGCTTGTCGCTCGGCCGCCAAACGCCGGGCGCCGGCGATCGCAGCCAACAGCAGGATGGGCAGCAGGGTCGTCACGTATTGAAAAGCGATCGACTTGGCCGGCGGGTGATTCCAGCCCATCAGCAACCCGATGGGGAACACGGCGGCCAGCAGGATCAGACGCCCCTTGACGAGCACGGCCGGCGTCAGCGGCAGCAGGAATGCGAGCAGAAACAAGATCGCGTCGGGACTCAACGCCTGGCTCCAAAACGCTTGGGGCCGCAGCAGCGGCGACAGGGCAATCTCGACCCCCGAGTCGCCCAGGTTGGTGAAGCGTTCTGTCTGGTACTGCGTGAACGCCGCGTATCGGGAAATCAAGACAAAGGCCAGGGTCAGAACCGCCCAAATCGCCAACCAAACGCCGACCGGCAGGCGCCGGGCCACGGCCGCATCGGGACGGGATTCGCCGGGATCGGGCCGGCTGCTGCGTCCGCTCCACCACGCCTGGAACCCCAAGGCGGCTGCCAGGCATGCCATGGCGACAATCACCGCTTCCTCGAAGCTGCACGCCAAGACGGCAAATCCGGCGGCCCAGCCATAGCGGCGGGCCAGCAGCGCGGCCGCCGTTGCGAACATCCACGGCAGGGCCAAACTGATGGGATGCCAACCGTAGGAGTAGTTCAGGTTCAATTGGCCCACTGCAGGAAAGGCAAGGTAGGCGGCGGCCCACAGGGCTGCACCGGTCGGGTGCATACCCCAGGCCCGCGCGATGCGAAACACCACAGGAGCGGGGATCGCCAGGCAGATCGCCTGCAGCAGCAAGAACAGTCTCGCGTCCGGCCACAGTCCCCACAGCGGCGCGAGCAAGGCCAGGCCGGGATTGAAGTGGTCCCAAAACGCGGGCAGGCTGGGCGTCTCCAGCAGGAACCCACGGCCCTCCCACGTGCTGGCGACGCGGTAGGCGAAATGCCCGAAATCGTGGTAGCCCAGCAGGAATTCGTCGTACGCCCAGCAGCCCTGCCAATACCACCATCCGACCGCCGCTGCCGTCAGCACCCAGGTGACTCCCCACGGGATCCATTCGCCCGACCGTGTCGCGAACCGCATCGCCAAACGGGCCGCGAACCGCGCTCCGAAGGCCTCCGGCCTCGCTGGCTCCGCCGGCGCTCGTTCCCCCGGTTCGCCGGGCCACTGCCGTGCCAGTGCGGACACGGCCGCCCCCGCTGTTCCAGTCAGCAGCAAAGGCTCGAAAAACGTGTATTCGATCGGCACCCCCAGAGCACGAAGCAGATCCAGCAGGGGGACGCTGTAGGCGAACAGCAGCCAACGTCCAGCCGCGTCCATACCTCGCCCTTGACGCCGGGCGGAATATCCGCACAAGGCCGCCAGAGCGATGCTGACCAGCAGCATCGACACCAGTTTCCACGCCGGCAGGGCCAGGAGACCCCAGACGGCCGGAGCGGAAGCAAGGACGTCATAGCCGACGATTTGGTGCTCGCGCGCGGCCACCAACGAGACGGCCCAGAACCAGCCGAAGCCGATGACGAAGGCCGAGATGGCCGCGCGATGCCGTGCTGGGCCGAAGGGCAGCGGAATCTCGTCGCGGTGCTTTTGTGACATACGGCCATCGTCCTGCGGAGCCGATGGGCCGTCAAGACGTTGCGCCTGAAGAGCCTGCACGCGAGCGTCCGCCCAAAAAAGAAAACCTCGCGACGCCCTGAATCATCGCGAGGTCTCCAAGCCAAGAAGGCCGATCTGTCGCCGCCGCATCCCCGATCAGTAATTCGGCGAAGTGCCGAAATCGACGTTCCCCACCTGATGAAAATGATTGTGGTCCACGTAGATGACTTCCATCGCTTCCTCGTCGCGGAGCGTGTGCGGGACGGGCCAGCCGACCCGCGTCGTCTGGGTGTAGTAGATCGTGCACTTGTAGTGGGCGTGGTGCAATTGGGCCGGTCCAATCAGGGGAACCATGCGCGGCGGATCGATGTAGTCCGCGATTTTCTCCTTCACGATCCGCACGTCATTGATTTGGTTTTCGTGCAGGAAGGGCAAACCGCCTTGGGTCGGCCGCGCTCGCTCGAACGCCCGCATCACTTCATCGTCGCTCGGTTCGTCCAGCGCCGTCGTAGGACCGCCTGCCGTGATCGGGCCCAGGATCGGGACGGAATCATAGCGTTCAGCTTCCCAGAATTCGTCTTCCTTCGTTTTCTGGAAATACGGACTGACGGGGATGGGAATGGCCAGCAAGCCCAGTGAATTGCCCTCCGTCAGATGGACGCATCCGGTGTTGCTGAGCGAAAGGCAAGCCAGCGTCAAGGAAAGCAGGAGAAGAGTGAATCTGTGCGACATGGACTTGTCCCTCGGTTTTCACGACCCTGTCTAACCCTACATATCGTGTTAATTTGGGGGAAACTTGCGGTTTTTTCGGATTTTTCCGAAAAAGCCGGGCTTCTGGAGCCTCAAAAAAAACCTCCGCCGGAGCAGCTCCGGCGGAGGCAGGCACTGGGCGGGCGTCGCGAGGGCGAGTTACTTCGCCTTGAAGTCCAGATTCCACCAGCCGTCATCCCACTTCAAGGTTACTTTCCGCCATCCCAACGGGACTTGCGGGTAGGGGTAGAACGGGCCGATGTAAGGCCACGCCGAGGGCGAATACTGTTTGGGATACGTCACCGCCGCGTAGTTCGGGTGGGCGGCATAGGTCGGCCACGCATATCCAGGCAAGCTGGGATGATCGTAGCGAGCCGGCACAACGGCGTAACCCGGACCGGGCAATTGCGCCGGCGCCACCCCGGCAGCCCCGGAAACAGCGACCAACGGTGCGGCTGCCATCGCGCCAGCATAGCTGGCCAATTGGTGCATCCCCAGCGGGCGGGGAGTCTGGTCCAGCCCAACCGCCGGTCCCGTGGCGGCGTAAGTGGACGGGGCCAACGAGTTGCCAGCATTTCCTTCGGCCGGCAGCGGCAGACCTGGCATCGACGTCGCCTCGGGCAGTTGCGCCGCCGTCTGAGTCAGGGTCGGCCCGGCAGACCGCGAAGCGGCGACAAGTTGGCTTTGCGGCGCACTGGTCCGGGTGAACTGGATGGCAGCGGGCGTCTGCGGCGCAGCCAGCACAGGC
Source organism: uncultured Pirellulaceae bacterium (assembly GCA_964409865.1). Classification (GTDB taxonomy): domain Bacteria; phylum Planctomycetota; class Planctomycetia; order Pirellulales; family Pirellulaceae; genus Anammoximicrobium. The sequence goes on along the minus strand of CAYPGE010000166.1, from coordinate 6,592 downwards.
AAGCTCGTCGGAGTGACATCCGCGATATTCACGCCGCTAATCACGCGGCGGACGCCGGGAACCTGGCGGGCCAAGTCGACCGCCAGTTTCTCCTGTTCGGGCGTGCTTACCAGCCCCGTCAGCCAGACGTCAGGGCCATCGACCTTGACGTTCAGACTGGTGCCGCGAAGCGCCCCGTCCGCTTCCGCCGCCCGCAGACGCTGACTGAGAGTCTGGGCGATGTTGGCCGGAGGTTCTCCCACGGTCAATTCGTTAATGACTTGACGCACGCCGCTGGTGTGGCGAGCGAGATCCAGCGCCATTTTTTGCTGAGCCGCCGAGCCGACGCGGCCCTTCAGCCAGACGCAGCCGTTCTCGACGTTTACGGAAATGCCGAACCCGTGCAGTTGTCCACTTTGTTTCGCCTCTTTCAGGCCTTGGGTGATTGCCGCACCGATGCGGCGATCCTCGCCGGCCTGCTTCGGGTCCGGGGTGCCACTCGAATCCGCTTGATCGAGCCTGCTGGCGGTCAACAGCGGTGCCTTCGATTTGGCCGCCTCGTCGCTGGATTTTTCGGTCACCACCAAATGGCTGATCACGTCGTGTACGCCTTCGATGTCGCGACTCCGTTGCAGGGCCAACTGGACCTGCTCGGCGGTCGAAACATTCCCGTCCAGGATGACGACACCCCGTTTGACGGAAAGGTCGATATTGAAGTCCTTGAGGTTCCCCGCTTTTTTCTCTTCTTCAAGGGCCTTGGCGACGTCTTGCGCCAGTTCCGCGTCGGACCGCTTGGACGGGGAAGGTGCCGCTTCGACCGTTTCGGTGCCGTCGCCGATCGACTGCTTTTTTGTGGGTCGGTTCAGCAAACCGCCCAGAAGCGACTTCCGAGCGGTCGTCGAACTCGCCGTGGATTCACTCGATCCGGCGTCCGATGAGGTGGCGGGTGCTTTCACTTGGAGATCGTTCACCACGTCCTCAACGCCGTCCACCTGACGCGCCGCCTCGACCGCCAACTCTTCCTGCTGGGCGGAGGAGACGTCTCCTTTGAGCGTGACCCTTCCTTCGGCAACTTTGAGGTTGATGTCGAAGCCCCGCAGGTTGCCTTCCTTCTGCTCCTGCTTCAAACGTTCTGCTACTTTGCGTGCGATTTCCTGATCGTCGGCCCACGTCCAACTGAACGTGGCTGCGGTCAGAGCGAGAATCGCCGATCCAACAACTAGACGTCGCATGAGTGCCCTCCCTGAATAAACCTGTTTCATGCTGCTTGTCCGAAGTCCCAGTCGCTATCCGCCTTCGCTGTTCCGCCCCGATCAGGAGGCGTGGCGAAAACGGCTTGAACGACCAACTTGCGGGGAATCCGGTCGCCTGGGTTCTGATACTCGGCCGTAGTCCTCCCAACGAAGTCTTCCCTTCACGCGGTCGTCCGAAAACGCCCCCCGCGATTCCTCGACGCGGCGCTGACGGCAAGCCGATTCCAGCGCAGTGAAGCCGGTCGATTTCGTTGTCTCCGATATTACTTGTCGGTTGCGCATCGTGCCGAATAGCAGGTTTTTTTCGATTTTGCCGGTTTTCGGGGTCGTGCCTATCACGCCGGCGCCGCACCGCCGGAACATAATCCTCCCAGAAGAAAGGTCTTGTGGCGAAACGTACGAGTCGGCCACCGGTGGAACCCGCGATGGCCAGCGGGGAATGTGCTGGCGGAGCTAGCGGGCCAGCGACGGCGCGGAATCGCGCGATCAGGAGTTCTTGCCTGATGAGAAGCCAAACCGGCGCTACCGCCAGGCCGACGTCAACTCGTACAACGTCAGCGACACGGCGCTGGCCTCACCGCCTTCGGCGGTCAGGCTCAGCGATCGGTCCGCGGGGTCGGGCAGGAAGCAGGAACACATCGTGACGAGCCCGTCGTTGGCAAAGATTTCGATCGACGTGCGGTCGACGAGCACGCGAAGTTTGATCCGGCCGTCCTGCGCCGCCAGCGGGGCGGAACGGCCCAGGCAGTGGAGCGCCGCGGCCTTGACGTCGTAGCGGACCGGCTCGCCGCGCACGGTCAGGACAATCGCCGCGACTTTGTCCTGGCCCACGGCGACCTCCGCAGCGATGTCCCACAATTCGCCCTCCAGCGCTGACAGCGGGTTCTCGCCGGGACTCAGTTTCAGGTCGGTCCAAGCGTGTTTCCTTCCGCGCAGCGACTCGGTCTCGCGCACCGGCAGCATGTGCAGCCGGGGGCCTGCCGGCGTGGTGCGCAAGGTCAGTTCGCGCGGGAAGCTCATCTGCTGATTGAACGGCATGTCCGGGTACTTGCCGCCCGCCATCCAGGAGATCTGGATTCGCCGCCCGTCCGCGTCGGGGATGTCGCTGTACGTCTGCGCTGCGTAATCGTTGCCGCCCCACAGCGACTTGATCGGTTCCGTCTCCGGCTGAAATTTCGTGCCGTCGAACGTCCCCAGCCGGTAATTACCGTTGGCGCCCCAGAACAGCCACTTGACCTGCTGCTCCTGGCCGTCGACTGCGATGGGAAAGAAATCCGGGCACTCGCCCGATCCCGGCAGAGACACGTCGCACAGCCGGGTCCACTCCTTGAGGTTCGGCGAACCGAATAGAGCGTAATCGTTCTGGTCCAGGTACAAGGCCATCACCCATCTCTTGGCCGGCTCGTGCCAGATCACCTTGGGATCGCGGTTGCTGCCGGCGATGTGCTTCAGCACCGGGTTCTTGTCGTACTTGGTCCACGTGCGACCGCGGTCGTTCGAGTAGGCGATACTCTGCGTGAAGGGATTTCCGGCTGAGGTGTAGATGCAGACGATCGATTTCTCGCTGCCCGTTTGGAAGCCCGCCGTGTTGCGGTGATCGACCACGGCCGAACCGGAGAAAATCGTGCCCAGGTTATCGGGGTGGATGGCGTGGTCGAGTTGCTGCCAGTGTACCAGGTCCGGGCTGACGGCATGGCCCCACGTCATATTGCCCCAATTGATTCCCGTGGGATTGTGCTGGAAGAACAAGTGGTATTCGCCGGCGTAGTAGACCAGGCCGTTGGGATCGTTCGTCCAGTTCTTGGCCGGCGTAAAGTGGAACTGCGGACGGTAGGTTTCTTGATACAGCCGGTCGACGACAATCAGCACGCCTTCCGGCTGGTCGGACAATCTAACGCTCGCGCCCAGCGGGCAGGTGCCGTCCGGCGCCGGCAGTTCGGCCACTCGCAACTGGACCCGTTGGCCTTTGAGTTGCGACACGTCCCAACTCAAAGCCGAAGCCTTCGGCCGCCCCTGGCCGACGGCCTGCCGGACCGGCTTGCCGTCGATCTGCAAGCTGATCTGCGTGCGGCCGCCCTGGCCGGGCGCGAAGCAGAAGTTGAGGTACTCGCGGTCGATCTCCAGATCGCGGACCGTCTCCACCACCCCGCTGCGACGGTTGGACTGCACGATGTGATCGACGTTGATGTGTCCCCAGCCGCCGGTCTGCTGGTCCAGAATCTGAATCACGGCCGCCTTACCCGCCAGATCGCTGACATCCCAGGAGTGCCAGTCCAGTCGCTCGGTGCCGCCCGGTTTGTCGTTTGGTCCTGTGGCGGTGCGGACTGCCTGGCCGTCGATCAGCAGGTTGATGCAGGTCTTGCCGGGGTGCATCCCGCCGCCGAGAAGAAAGTTGATGTACTTTCGCTCGATTTTGATCGGCGGCGAAGTCAGCGTCCCTGTCGTGCCGTCCCCGCGGTAGAAGCTGTTCACCAGACCCTTGCCCTCAAAGCCGGACACCTCCATCTGGTTCGGCAGCGTCCCGCGGGCCGGCCCCGGTCCAAAGGCTTCGCCCGTGGCCTGCCAGTCACCGTAGTCCGGACCTTCAAAATCGGCGACCAGGATGTCCGGTTCGGCGGCCAGGATGGGCCAGGAGATGAACAACGGCAAGATCGCAGCCAGGTGTCGCATGGGGGTGGTCCTTATCCGCTGTCGGCAATCGAGTACGACGACTTCGCAGCGTTCGAGGAATCATTGACCAGCGCTTCGTGCAGATCATCACACGGAGTGTGATGGCTACTGACTCGATGGTAATCCTTGCGGCGGTGGTTCACAACGCGGCCAGAAAAAAGCTTTCCGGAAAAAAACGCAATTGCCTTTGGCCCGCGTCTTGCTGCATATAATTCTTCGACGGCTTCGCGAATGCGGCTTCCGCTCTTTAACACGGAGACAGACCCATGTATCGCAAATCGCTTGTTCTGGCGCTCGTCGCGGCGATCGGGACCACGTTGCTCGTGGCGTCCTTGGCGACGGCCCAACGCTCACGCCAGCCTGAGCCCCGACGGCCGGCGGCAGACTCACCGCCGGTGCGCGAGCGTCCGGACGCGGGCCCCCAGGCCGGGCCCATCGACGCCCGCAGCCGGGACTCCCGTGAAGGCTCCGAGGACGGTTGGCCGGGTGGAATGGAAGAACGATCCGCCGCACCCGGCCAGGCACGAATTCTCCCCGGCATGACGTGGCCGCCACGGTGGTGGCTGGGGGTCTACGTCTACGATACTCCCACGGGCGTGGTCATTACGCGAGTGGTTCCCAACAGCCCTGCGGCACGTGCAGGTTTGGAACCACGCGATCGCATCGTCACGGTCGAAGGGTACCAGGTGGGTTATGTCCATCGTCGTTTCTATGCCCTGGGACCCGAGCTGCAACAGCGGGCCGATCGGAACGGCGAAGTGCTCCTGCTGGTGCAGAATTGGCGGAACGACGAATTGACCAACATGCAGGTCCAATTGGCGCCGTCGCGGATCCGCACGCTGGATCGGCCCGCGCCACAGCCGCCTCGGGAGCATGAACCCCAGTAGCTTTTCCGCTTGTCAGCGGCGTGCGGCAGCGACAAAGTGTGCGAAAGGGCCACAGGCGCGCAGTGCGCGCCGGGCCAAAAAAGGCCGGTGTACTTCTCTTGTCGAGGAGAATTCGTTACAGTCCAAGAAGTGCCAGTCCGGATGATTTACAAGGCAATCGTAGCCCGAAGAGGCTGTGAAAAAATTGGGACAGGCACCTCGCAGCCGCCTGTTGTTCCAGGGATTGGCGCGGTGCTAGCTCGGAGCCAGTCCCATTTTTTCACAGCTCCGAAGCGTAATCGCCCCGAAACCCGAATTCTCCTGAGGCCAGACCGATGATGCCGACCGCAGGCCCCTTTCCCACCTTGCGCACCGAAATCGCCGGGATCCCCGTCGTGGAACTGGCGCGGCGGTACACGACGCCTTTTTTCGTCTACGATGCGGCCAAGATCGTGGAACGGATCGCGGATTTGCACGCCTTCGACGTCGTCCGCTACGCTCAAAAAGCTTGCTCGAATCTGGCGATTCTCGATCTGGTGAGACGATCCGGCGCGATGGTGGACGCCGTGAGTGCCGGCGAGATTCGTCGCGCCCTAGCGGCCGGCTACACGCCCCAGGGCGATCCTCCGCCGATGGTCTACACCGCCGACATTTTCGACGCCGAGTCGCTGGATCTGGTCCGCTCGCTCGACATCCATGTCAATGCCGGCTCGCCCGACATGATCGAGCAATTGGGCGAGATAGCCCCGGGGCGAAACGTGACGCTGCGGATCAACCCCGGCTTCGGACACGGACACAGCCAGAAGACCAATACGGGCGGGGAGCAATCCAAGCACGGGATTTGGCACGAGCAATTGGACGAATGCCTGCGTCGCGCCGAGCATCATGGATTGTCGGTCACGGGCGTCCACATGCACATCGGTTCGGGCACGGACCTGCAGCACCTGGCACAGGTCTGCGGAGCGCTGGAAAAAGCCGCTCTGACCGTGGGCCGGACCGTGACTTCGATCAGCGCCGGCGGCGGACTGCCCGTGCCCTATCACGAAAACCAAACCTACGTCGACTTGGACGAGTATTTTCGCCTGTGGGACGAGACCCGCCAACGGCTTGAACGGGCTTTCCAGCACCCGGTCCGGCTGGAGATCGAGCCGGGACGGTACGTGGTGGCGGAGAGCGGCTGCCTGGTCACCGAAATCCGTGCTGTCAAGCGAATGGGACGCAATCTGTTCTACCTGGTCGACGCCGGCTTCAACAATCTCGCACGGCCGATCCTGTACGGAGCCTACCATCCGATCGCTGTCGCGCCCGCGGACGGCGACGATCGCCGGCCCGTGCAGAACGTGGTCGTCGGCGGACCCCTGTGCGAATCCGGCGATATCTTCACGCAAGAGGAAGGCGGATTCGTCTGCCAGCGCGAACTGCCGGCGGCGGGGGTCGGCGACTATCTGGTGATTGGCTGCACGGGCGCCTACGGGTATGTCATGGGCTCGAACTACAACTCCAAGCCGCTGGCCGCCGAGGTCTTGATTCGCCACGGCCGCGACCACCTGATCCGCGAACGGCAGACATTCGAGGACATGGTGCGCGGCGAGATTGTGCCCTGACGCTAGATGAACAGCCACGTCCGCACGGCGCGGATCAGGTCGTGCAGCCAGACATAGCCGAGGGGGCGGCGGCCGCAAGCGATGCGGGCCACGACGCCCGCGCCGGCCCGCCGCTGCGGGATGTCCGTCTCGTCGATATCGACGAGGGCCGCGACCGACAGTTGCTGGCGGTCGTCCGGCTCAGTGATCTGTGCGACCCGCTGAAGCCGGCCCGTGTAAC
>CAYPGE010000165.1:0-17502 GCA_964409865.1 uncultured Pirellulaceae bacterium | reverse complement strand
CGCTAGTGCAAAATCACCGCACCACCGAGCAAGCTCGGCGGGGGCGAGGCCGGACTAAATGCGCAACTTCAAAGACTCCTGTCCCCTGACTCCTGTCCCCTGACTCCTGTCCCGTGACTCCTGACCCCTTCGGTCAGCTTTCCACTCCCTCGAACAAAGCGGAGCCGACGCGGACCAGGGTGGCCCCCTCTTCGATGGCCACCTCGAAATCGCCGCTCATGCCCATCGACAACTCGTGCAGGGAAATCTGCGGCGGGCAGGACACGGCCAGACCCTCCCGCAACTCGCGCAGACGCACAAAGTCACGGCGGGCGTCGTCCGGCGTCCCGCCCCAGCGCGCCATCGCCATCAGACCGCGCACCCGAAGCTGCGCCAACTGGGCGATCTGCGGCAGCAGCGGTTCGACTTCCTCCGGGCCAAACCCGTGCTTGGCCTCGTCGCCGGACACGTTGACTTCGATCAGCACGTCCAGGGTCTGTTGCGACTGCTGCAGATGCTGCGAGGCGGCTTCCAGCAGACGCCAGCTGTCGCCCGCGTGCAGCATCGTCACCAGCGGCAACGTGCGGCGGGCCTTGTTCCGCTGCAAATGCCCGATCATGTGCCAGCGGATGGGCCGATCGCGGAGCTGCTCGGCCTTGCGCCACAAGTCCTGCGGCCGGTTCTCGCCCAAATCCCGGCAGCCGGCCGCCAGCAGCGCGTCGATTTCGGCGGTGCCCACGTACTTGCTGACCGCGATCAGCGTCACGTCGTCGGCGCGGCGGCCACTGCGAGCCGCCGCCTCGGCGATCGCCTGGCGAACGCGGGCCACGTTGTCAGCAATGCGTTGTTCCAAGTTGGACATGGGGCAACCTGGGGACTCTTCGAGTAAGAACCCGTAACACAACCGAAATCGGAGACCTCCGGTCGCTGGTTTCGGCGGGGTCAGAGACCCGCGCCGAACGGCGACTCTTTCCCTTTTCGCCTTAGCGACTTTTCGACTTCCCTCAATCCGGTGTACTCGGCAAATCGCGGAGGCTCTCCAATCCGAACAGTTGCAGAAACCGGTCCGTGGTACAGAACCGCGGCGTCCGCGGCTTGTCGTGCGGCCGTTCCACGCGCAGCAGTTGCCGGCGCACCAACTGGGCCAGCAAGCTGCCGCTGGGCCGGCCCCGCATGGCATCCACTTCCTCGCGGGTTAACGGCTGCTTGTAGGCCACGATCGCCAGCACGTCCACGGCCGCTTGGGAAAGTTTAGCCGCTTTGACGCGGCCATAAAAGACGTCCCGCAGCGAATGGAACTCATCGCGCAACACCAATTGATACCCTGCGCCGACCGACTCGATACGATACGGACAGCCCTCCTCGTCGTAACTCCGATTCAACTCGACGACCAACTCGTCGATCTCCGGGGCGCGCACGCCGCGCATCAGCGAGGCGACGTGCTCGCTGGTCAACGACTGGTTCTCCGGATGCCCCACGAACAGCATGGCCTCCAGGATCGTGCGCGGCGAAATTTCGCACGCGGCATCGGCGTTGGCAGCGCCGCCAGATGGATCGTCGGCCTCCAACTCGTCGTCGCCCGCTTCTTCGACCTCCTCCCCGTCTTCCTCGGTCAAGACAGACAGCGGCGATTCGTCCGGATCCGGCAACGCAGCATAGGGATCATCGCCGCGGGCGATCAAATCTGCGTAGGCTTGCGTCAATTCGTCCAACGGCAGGCCGTGTTCGTCGGTCGGGGCGGCCTTGAAGGCTTCCAATCCCAGCGGCTCATCGCGTTTTCTGCGTCGGGGCTTCATGCCCAACTCCTTCGCGGCAGGGGCTCAGACGTACAGAATTCAGAATTCGCCGCCAAGGCGATCGCGCCGTGGACCACGACCAGTTCGCCCAGCGCGGCGGGAACGATTTCGTACGCGTCGGCCAGCGGTGGAAACACGTAACGCCGCACCGCTCGCCGCAACGGTGCGAAAAACAACTCCTCGCCCAACAGCGATACGCCGCCGCCCACGACGATCACGTCGGGCGCCAGCAGCGTGACCATTTGGGCAATGGCCCAGCCCAGCACCTGGCAGGAGCGCTGCAGCACTTCCGCCGCCAACTGGTTCCCGTCCTCGGCGGCCTGCCCCACCAATTTCGCCGTCACCGCGTCCGGGTCCCCGCCGGCTCGCTCCCACAACTCGCGCCGGCACTCGTCTTCCCAGCCCTCCACCGCCGACGGCTGATCCTCGTCCCGGCCGCGTCCCCGCTTGCTGCGTGGCGATGCGGCCCGCAGCGGCAGGGCGATTTCGCCGGCCAGCCGAGCCTTGGCGGCCTCGGCAATCCCCAGCCCGCTGGCCAGCGACTCGACCGTCGCCTCAGGCCGATCCGCGTGCAGACCCGGCCGCAGATGACCGATCTCGGCCGACGCCGGTCGCCTCGCGCCGTGCAGTACTCCGCCTTTCACCAAGCCGCCGCCGATCCCCGTGCCGACCGTCACGTAGAAGACGGTCTCCTTGCCGCGCCCGGCCCCGTGCTTGGCCTCGGCCAGAGCGGCCGAGTCGCAGTCGTTCCCCAAGATCGCCGGCACACCCAACGTCTGCTGGCACCACGAGGCCAAGGGGAAATCACGCCAGCCGTCGACCTGATGGCTGACAATCACCCGCCCTGCCGCCGTGTCGACGGGACCGCCAAAGCCGATCCCCAGCCGCGAAACCGGAAATCGCTGGATCAAACCGCTCGCGGCACTCTGGATCTGCTCCAGAATCCCTGCCGCGCCGCGTTTGGCTTCGATGTCCAGCCGTTGCCAGGCGGCCAACTGGTCGCTGGTGCCGTCTCCGGCCCCCAACTGCAGTTTCGTGCCGCCGATTTCAATGCCCAAGTACATGCGGTTGCCTCCCGCGCAATACCGTCCTCGTTCCCAGGCTCCGCCTGGGAACGCACCTGCCTTGCCGGCTCTGCCGGCGCATTCGGAGGCGGAGCCTCCGGTCAGCCGGTTACGAGGCGGAGCCTCGTAACCAGATTATCAGGCGGCGTATCTCCCTTCGCCGTGGATGCGGGCAAAGACGTCGTTCAGCACCCAGTGGTGCAGGCACATGTGGATGCTCTCGACCATGCCCATGTCGTGCAGGTCGACGTGCAGCCCGTCTTGCTGCACTTCCTTCAACCGCCCGCCGTCGTAGCCGGTCAAACCGAACGTCACCAAGCCGTGGCGATTCGCCCAATCGACGGCGGCCAGCACGTTGCGGCTGTTGCCCGACCCGCTGATGGCGATCAGCACGTCGCCCGCGCTGCCGTAATTCATCAGCTGCTGGACAAAGATCTGATCGTAGGCCAGATCGTTGCCCACGGCCATGATCCAGCCCAGATTGTCGGTCAGGCTGAGGACCTTGAGCCGTCTCTTCGACTCGTCGCGCAGATCCTGGTCGCGGATCGTGCCCTTGCCCAAGTCTTCGCAGAAGTGGCTCGCCGTCAAACCCGATCCGCCGTTGCCGATCAGAAACACGAATTTGCCGTCCTCCCAGGCCCGGTAGATCAGACCGCCCCAGCGTTCCATGGCGGCTCGGTCAATGCGATCCAGTTCCTTGTGCAACCGCTGCAAATAGGCATGCGCGTCGAGTGTTACGCCCAGCATGATTCGACTCCGTATCTTTATGCATCGTCCGGCAGCCGGTAGAACACGGCCACCGGCAGCAACAACACGGCCATCATCGCGAAAATCGTGCTGCGTGGCCAGTCCAGGCCCTCGACAATCCAGTCGAAGGCATAGTACACGAACCCGGACAGCATGATGGCCAGAAAATTGGTCTGGTTCATCACGGCGATCATCCGGCCCTTGAGTCCCTCCGGCGGCCGCGCCTGGATCAGCACCTGCACCGGAATGGCGAAGAAGCCGGCGGCGATGCCGGTCAACACCAACGCGACCAGGCTGCCGGTGTACCCCAGCAAGTGAACTCCGCCCGGCCGCGAGATCGACAGCAGCACGAACAACAGGAACAGTCCCCACGCCCCGACCTTGACCACCCGCGGATTGGCGCGGCCGCGGCACAATTTGCCGGCGATCATGGCCCCCAGCGCGATGCCCAGCCCGATGATCGCCGTCAGGATACTGGTCTTCAGCTTGCCAACCTCCAACTGCACCAGCCCCAGCGAATTGATCGCTTGGATGGCCACGCCCGACACCAGCCAGAACACGCACGTGGCCAGGATGGCCGTCAGCAACGGCGGATCCTGACGCAGCACGCGGCGGCTTTCGGGCGGCAATGTGAGCGCCGACCAGCGGAAGCGCAGGTCGGGCTGAGCCGGCGGGACCCAGCGGACCAACAGCGATGTGGCCGTGCCCACCACCGCGATCCCGATGCAGAACGCCGACCCGATCCACATCCGGTGGGCGGTCATTTCCAGCGGCGTGTCGGGATCCAGGAACCAGTCGCCCAGCAACCCCGCGGCAGCCGTGCCGAAGATGATGGCCAGGAACGTGGTCATGACCATGATCCCGTTGGCCCGCGGCAAGTCCTCCGTCCGCAGCATCTCCGGCAGGATGCCGTACTTGGGCGGCCCGAAAAACGCGCTCTGCGTGCCCATCAAGAACAAGACGACGAGCAACCCGACGTAGCCCGTCGCGGCATAGTACAGAAATGCCAGCAAGCCCAACAGCATGACCGCAATCTCGACAACCTTGGCCAGCACGATGATCGGCTGCTTGCTGAAGCGGTCCGCGAGGAAACCGGCATAGCCGGAGAACAACACGAAAGGCAACGAGAAGACGATGGTCGCCAGTCCCTGCTGGTCCTGCTGGAATACCGATCCAATCCCTACCGGGACGGCCAGCAGCAGCATCAGTTGCTTGAACAGATTGTCGTTGAACGCGCCGAACAACTGAGTGGCCGTCATGCCCCAGAACGCCGTATCGGCATACAACCGCGGCCGCCAGTCCGTGTGCTCCGACACGTGGAACTCCTTTCCTTCGAGTGCACTCCCAGGACGCCTAGGGCTTGGCGCCGGCCGGCAACTGCCGCAGATCCCCGCTGATGCCCATCGAGCAGTACTTCGGGCCGCACATGCTGCAGAAGTGGGCGCTCTTGAAGCCGTCCTGCGGCAGCGTTTCGTCGTGAAAGGCCCGCGCCGTCGCCGGATCCAGCGCCAGGCGGAATTGCTCGTTCCAGTCGAACGCAAACCGCGCCCGGCTGATCGCGTCGTCGCGGTCCCGCGCCCCCGGCCGCCGCCGCGCCACGTCGGCCGCGTGCGCCGCAATCTTGTACGCGATCACCCCTTGCTTGACGTCTTCGTTGTTGGGCAAACCCAAGTGCTCCTTGGGCGTCACGTAGCACAACATGGCCGCGCCGGTCCAGCCGGCGATTGCCGCGCCGATGGCGCTGGTGATGTGGTCGTAGCCCGGAGCGATGTCCGTGACCAGCGGCCCCAGTACGTAGAAGGGCGCGCCGTGGCAGAGTTCGATCTGCTTGCGGACGTTCATCTCGATTTGATCCATCGGGATGTGGCCCGGACCCTCGACCATCACCTGGGTGCCGTTGGCCCAGCTGCGCTGCACCAGCTGTCCCAACACCTCCAACTCGGCGAACTGCGCCGCGTCGCTGGCGTCGGCCAGGCAGCCCGGCCGCAAGCCGTCGCCCAGACTCCACGTCACGTCGTACTCGCGCATCACGGCGCACAAGTCGTCGAAATGGTCGTACAGCGGGTTCTGCTTGCCATGCGCCATCATCCACCTGGCAATCAGCGAGCCGCCGCGGCTGACGATCCCGGTGACGCGATGAGCGGTCAGCGGCAAATGCTCCCTCAGCACGCCGCAATGGACAGTCATGTAGTCCACGCCCTGCTGGGCCTGATGCTCCACCATGTCCAGGAAGTGCTGCGGCTGCATGTCCTCGATGTGCCCGCCCAATTCCTCCAGCATCTGGTACATGGGCACCGTGCCGATCGGAACGGGCGAATCCGCGATGATCGCCGCGCGGATCTCGTCGATGTCCTTGCCCGTGGACAAATCCATCACGGTATCAGCCCCATAATGGATCGAAGTGTGTAGCTTTTCCAACTCGCCTTCCACATCGCTGGTCACCGCCGAGTTGCCGATGTTGGCGTTGATTTTGCAGCGAGCCGCGATGCCGATGCCCAGCGGCTGCAGCTTGCCCGTTAAGTGGACCTTGTTGGCGGGAATGACCATCCGGCCGGCGGTGATTTCGGCGAGCACCAGTTCGGGACTCAAGCTCTCCCGCTCGGCGACAAAGTTCATTTCCGGCGTGATCTCACCCGCACGGGCGGCCTGCAATTGGGTCAACTTCATCAAGTACCTCTCCAAACGAAATGCCTGCAGCCAGGCAAGCCAATTCGGCGCTAGTGCGTCTTCGACGAATGGCATGGGGAGCCCAGAACCAAGTTCGAAAGACGCGGTAAGCCGGCTGCAGGCCAGCGACCAGACGCCGCACTCCAAAACGGCCCACTGCGCTTATCCTACCCCCGAGCCGCAAGTTGTCAATCGCACGCGACTTGCGGCTTGGGATCCGTGACTCGGCCCACGGGGCGCTGGTTCTTGCCGATCCGCGATCCGTCGCCCAAGTCTCCGCGAGCCGCCTCGGCCAGCCTCAACAAGTGTTGGACGACGTCCGCATGGTCCGATGCCACATCTTTTGTCTCGCCGATGTCGGCGACCAGATCGTACAGTTCTGCCTCCGCCGGCGTTGTGTCTCCCTTCAAATTGGCTCGCTTGGCCTGCGTTGCCAAATGCAGTTTCCACCGCCCGGATCGCACGGCCTGCAGCTGATCCATGTAATAGTAGTAGAACGCCTCGTGCGGTGACTTCGCGCCCGCCTGGCCGCTCAGCAATGGCCAGATGTCGAGGCCGTCGATAATCCGATCCTGCGGGGCGGCGGTACCGGCCAGGTGCGCGAACGTCGGCAGCAGATCCATCGTCGTCGCGATTTCGTCGCACGACGTACCGGCCGGAATGTGGTCGGGCCAGCGGACGACGCACGGCACCCGCATCCCGCCGTCCCAGGTCGTGTAACCCCAACCGCGCAAGGGCAGATTGCTGCCCTGCACCGGCCGCCGCTGCGGCGCGCCGTTGTCCGACGTCCAGACGAACAGAGTGCGGCGGTCGAGTTGCAGTCGCCGCAGCGCGTCCATGATCTCGCCGGTCGACCAGTCCAACTCCTCGACACTGTCGCCGTAAGGCCCGTTGGCCGAGCGGCCTTGGAATTTTTCACTGGCAAACGGCCGCGCCGTGCTGCCCGGCATCGCTTGCGGCAAATACAAAAAGAATGGGCGGTCGCGGTTGGCGGTGATGAACTTGATCGCCTCCTCGGTGTACCGCCGCGTCAGCAGATTGCGATCGACCGGCGCATCGACCACCTGCTTGCCGCGCATCAGCGGCAACGGCGGCCAGCCGCGATCGCGGTTCTCGACCATGTCGTCGCTGTACGGAATGCCGAAGAATTCATCAAAACCCTGTTGCACGGGCAGGAACTTGGCCTGATCGCCCAGGTGCCATTTGCCGATGCACGCCGTCGCGTACCCGGCCCCCTTCAGCACCTCGGCGATCGTCACCTCGTCCGGATGCAAGCCGTTGGGCGAGACGGGACGCAGCACCGCGCCGTCGGGATCGGTGCGGTGCAATCCCACTCGTCGCGGGTAGCAGCCGGTCATCAGAGCCGCCCGCGACGGCGTACACACGCCGCTGGCCACATAGAAGCTGGTCAACCGCATGCCCTCGGCCGCCAAGCGGTCGACGTTCGGCGTGCGATGGACGGTGGAACCGAAACAGCCGATGTCTCCGTAGCCGAGATTGTCGCAAAAGAAGATGATGAAATTCGGGCGCAAGGCGTCCGCCGCGGGCCTGTCGGCAGAGGACGCCGATGACGCGAGCAGTACAGCCAGAACAGATGTCAGCCAGAATCGTGTCATGTTGGCCGTCATATTGCGGTATCTCCTCGCTTATGGGCCATTGGGTTTGGCCAACCGGATCTTACGGAACACAGCGTAGCGAGACGAAGCGACCGTGTCCAGCTGTTCGCGGTGGCATTGTTGAAGCCGCGCCGCTAAAATCAAGGGGCAAGCCGAGGCTTTCTTTCGCGCTCGGCGCGGGTCTCCCGACACCGCCGAAAGGGCCGACCGCAGGTCTCCAAGCGGGTGGCGTTGCGGGAGACCTCCGGTCGAGGCGTGTGCGGGGTCGGGAGACCCGCGCACCGCGTGAGGGCGTGTGCGGAATTCGGAGGATCGACGATGCACCAGACACAAGGATTCACTCGGCGGGGTTTTCTCGTCACCAGCGGCGGGATGTTGGCGGCCGCGGCGGTCCCCGGCTGGGCCGACGTCGCCGCCCCAGTTGGCCCGGTGCGCGACCTCGCGCCGGACATCGCCACGCTGCGGCGGGCGATCGTCGACAGCCCTCTTGCCGTCGCCCTGCACCGGGCCCAGGTGTTTACAAACGTCTTCCGGGAGAACGAAGACCGGCCGTGGATCGTGCGCAAGGCGATGGCTCTGCGCGAGTACTTTCGCACCGTGCCGCTGTACCTGCGCGAACACGACTCGCTGGCGGGGTCCATTTCGGAAACGCCCGGCGCCATGCCCGTCTTCGTCGAATTGGGCATCGGCGAGAACAACATCTACACCGGCGAACGGCCCGATCGTAAAGGCTATCTGCAAGGCCGGGTTCCGTTGGAGATCCGCGACTACTGGAAAAACCGCAACATCTGGGGGCTGTACCGCACGGAGATCCGCGGCGAGAAGCCGTACGCCCGCGCCGACGAGGTCCCGCAGCAACTGGGCTACAAGTTCATCTCCAACCAGGGGCACCTCAGCCCGAGCTACGGTGAACTGCTGCGCATCGGGATCGGCGGCCTGTTGGGCAAGGTCCGGCAACGGCAGCAAGGTGAGACGGACGCCGAGAAATCAGCGTTTCTCACGGCGGCCGAATATTCGCTGTCCGGGCTGTCCGATTGGATTGGTCGTTACGCCGAGTTTCTGGCGGCCGAAGCCGCACGTAACGCCCCTCCTGCGCGGGCTGCGGAGTTGAACGAGATGGCGCGGATCGCCGGCAAGGTCGCCGTGCAACCACCCGGGACGTTTCGCGAAGCCCTGCAGTTGATTTGGTTCGTCCATCAAGCGATCCATATCGAAGGCCACGGCTATTCCTGCACGCCGGACCGGATCGACCAGCTCCTGTGGCCGTTCTACGAAGCGGATCGGGCCGCCGGCCGCATCGACGACGCCCGGACGCTCCGCCTGATCGAGAACTTCGTGCTGAAGATGTACGACAACAGCTTCTGGGGGCCCGAACATCACTTGACCCAGGGCCTGTGCGTGGGCGGCTCGACGCCCGACGGAGACGACCAGACCAACCGCCTGAGCTGGTGGTTCATCGAGGGGGCGACCAACCTCGTCTTGCCCGAACCGCTGGTCTGGATCCGCTGGCACCCGCAGATCGACCAGGCATTCCTCGATTTCTGCCTGTCGCGTCTGGAACGTAGCACCTGCTTCCCCATGATTTGGAGCGATCGGGCGATTCCAGCGGCCCTGATGGAACTGGGCATATCCCGCGAGGACGCGTTCAACTTTGTGCCGGTGGGCTGCAACGAACTGGCGATCCCCGGCCAGATGTACTACAACCCCGGCGCCAACTGTGGGTACCTGCAGGCCATCGAAGCAGCGTTGACCGACGGCAAAGGCTACCAGGGGCAATGGAAGTGGCGCGACGTCGCCCCGCCGATCAGCCGGCTGGAGAACTTCGACCAGTTCGCCGAGGCCGTCGCCGCGTACGTCCGCAAGGGGATGGAAAAGAGTTACCATTGGCAGATGGGGGAAGTGCAGGCCCAGATCCGTTGGGGCCAGACGCCGCTGACTTCGTGCTTCTTCGACGGCTGCATCGAACGCGGCCGCGACATGGCCGCAGGCACCAAGTACAACATCCTTTCCTGCGGCGGCATCGCCTTTGCCAACGCCGTGGATTGCCTGGCGGCGATTCGGGAAGTGGTGTACGAGAAGCGCCAAGCCACGCTGGACGAAGTCGGCCGTGCGTGCGCCGCGGATTTCCAGGGCCACGAGCGGCTGCGGGCTCGATTGCGAGCCGCGCCCAAGCACGGCAACGATGACCCGTCCCTGGACGATGTGATCGGGCTGGTCGAACGGATGCGGGACGAGCCGCTGCAGGATTTCTGCCGCGATCCTCGGGACGGCACGCGGATGGGCAACAGCCACGTGGTCCGCAGCGGCGCCGTGCGGCAAGGAGCCGTGACGCCCGCTACGCCCGACGGACGCTTGGCCGGCGCGCCGCTGGCCAGCTCCGTGGCCGCGTCCGCCGGTGGCGAGCAGCGCGGGCCCACGGCGGTCCTGAATTCGGTCTGCCGGCTGAACTCCAGCAAGAGTTGGCAGTGCGGCTACCAGGTCAACATCCGCTTCCACGCCGGCATGATCGCCGACACGGGCCAACGGGAGAAACTGCGCTCGCTGTTGAACGTGTACTTTGCCAACGGCGGCCAGGAATTGCAGATCAACGTGGTCAGCAGCGAAACGCTGCGGGCCGCCCAGCAGAACCCTGATCTGTATCGGGATCTGGTCGTGCGCGTGGCCGGCTTCAGCGAGTTCTTCGTCAACCTGACGCCGGACATGCAGGAGGAAATCATCGCCCGGACCGAACACCGGTGAGTACGTACGGCTGGGGGTTAACTAACGCGGCCTGCTGCCGCAGCCGAGTTTTGGAGTGCGGTGCCTTGTCACCGCTTTGGACAGCGGCCTGTAGCGGCGTGGCGGATTGGGTTCAGGAGACACAACAAGGCATCATGCCCACAGGCCAGGTTTTCGACATCCAGCGTTTTTCGATCCACGACGGACCGGGGATCCGCACGACGGTGTTCCTGAAGGGCTGTCCCTTGCGCTGTCTGTGGTGCGGCAACCCGGAGAGCCTGCGGCGGGAACCGTCGCTGTCCTGTCTCCCGGACCGCTGCATCGCCTGCGGCGCGTGCATACCTGTGTGTCCGGAAAGGGCCTTGTCGGCAGACGCCGCCGGCCGAGCGGTGCTGGACCGCAGCAAGTGTACTCAGTGCGGCGACTGTGCGCCGGTCTGCGATCCCAAGGCGTTGGAGATGGTGGGCCGCGAGATGACGGTGGCGGAAGTGCTGCAGGTCGTCCTGCGGGACCGCGACTACTACGCCGCGTCGGGCGGCGGCCTGACGCTGTCGGGCGGGGACCCGCTGTTCCAGCCGCAGTTGGCGGAGGCGCTGCTCCGCGAAGCCCGGACGCACCGGTTGCACACTTGCGTCGAGACGTCCGGACACGCGTTGTGGGGCGCGATCCGCGGGTTGCTGCCGCTGGTCGATCTCTGGCTGTACGATTACAAAGAGACCGATCCCCGGCTGCACGAGCAATACACCGGCAAATCGAACGCCTTGATCCTCGCCAACCTGCGGCAGTTGCACGCCGAGGGCGCCAAAATCCACCTCCGTTGCCCGTTGATACCGCAGCACAACGCGCGCCGGGAACACTTGGACGGAATCGTCGCACTGACTCGCGAGCTGACTCGCCTGGAAGGCGTCGAAGTGCTTCCGTATTACGACCTGTGGCGGGCCAAGCTGGAACGGTTTGGCCTGGAATCGACGCTGCCCGATTCGATCAAGCCGCCGTCACGCCAGACCGTGGACGGGTGGAAGGAGTATCTGCGTCAACGAGGCGTGCGCGTCATCGGGTGAGAACCATCTCCGCTTGGTTTGCACACGCGCGCCGGAGATGCTGACGACCAGAGGGCAGCCACAAGTCGAAATCCCGATCACTCCGGCTCCGCACCTTCCAGCACGGCCTCCAGGTCCGCTCCCTCCGGCTCGTGCTCGGCCTCGCGCAGCAGTTCGCTCACTTCGCGGCGACCCATCCAGTAGTACACGACGCCGACTGCGGCAATCGCGATCGTGATCAGCCGAAAGACCAGGGCGACCAGGAACCCGTCCCCGCCGCCTTGAGCGGGAATCACCTGGTACAGGATCTTCATCGCCGCCTCGAATGTGCCCAGGCCCGCGGGGGCCAGCGGCAAGGCGCCGGCCGTCAGCGAAAGAGGAACGATGATGAAATGATCGGTCAACGTCGGATGATCCGGAAAGACCGCTGCGGCCGACAAGTACAGCGACAGGGCAAAGACCACGTGGACGGCCAGACTCAGTCCCGCCACCAGCGCCAGCATGCGCCGCTTTCCTCGGTAGATCTTCAGGGCGGTGGCCAGCCGATGGACGATGTGGCCGATCTTGGGAAGGCGATACGCCGTCGTCATCAGCGACGATCGGTCCCAGCCCGGAAGCAACACCACGACGATCGCCACCGTGCCGGCCGCAGTGGCCGCCAGAGTCAGGTTGCAGATGGTTCTGATGTCCGCGTTCCAGGTCGAGCTGTAACTGAACAGAATGGCCACGCTGGCGACGACCAGCAGCGAGTGCAGTCCAACGACGCGGTCCAGAAACACGGTGGCCACCGCCTCCGTCCGCCGTCCCGGTTGCTCCCGCGCCAGAAACACCGCCTTGAAAAGGTCGCCGCCTACGCTGCCGAAAGCCACGAAGTTCAACAAGTAGCCGACAAAACTCAAGCGAAAAGCGTCGGACAGCCGAAATGGCAAACCCAATGCCCGAACGAGCACATACCAACGGACGAACGTCGCACAGACACACAGCGTCGCCAGGGCGAAACCAGCGCCCAGCAACGGCCAACGAATCGGGTTTTGCCCCAGCTGCCGCAACTGATCCCGGTCGAGGCTGCTGACCAGCCACACGATGATGGCCAGCGGCAAGACGATTTTGAGCACAGTAACAACGTGGCGTTTCTTCAAGGAGAGCATCCTGTAGCGTGGACGACTGGAGCCAAAACGCGGGCCGAATTCTCCGTCCGACCTGCGAGGCGGGCAAGAACCCTCGCGCACCCGTACGAGGCTGGCGACGAGAACTAGGATAATCGCTGCCCACGCCCCTGTCGCGAACGGGAAGCACGTTTTTTGGGGGCCAGACCGGACTTGTGCCCGCGATTCTGCCGTCCTTGACAGCCAAACGCGGCCGTGGTAACTTTTTTAGATCGTCGACGCGGAAGGCGTCAGACTATCTGGACCATCGGGGGATTAGCTCAGTTGGGAGAGCGCTTGAATGGCATTCAAGAGGTGAGGGGTTCGAGCCCCCTATCCTCCACCTAACCTAAGGCCATAAACTGGAACGGTTTATGGCTTTTTCTTTTTCTTGTATTGCTGCTTGCCTTGCGAAATCCTGCTCTTTTGCTTTTGGGATGGCCGACACGGCCGAAAAACCACATCCGATGGAAGCCGTTCGTCGATCAACCCCGCAGTTCGCCTCCGTCCCGCAAAACTCTGGGGGCGCGTCCCTCAGGCGGATCGGCGGATTCCCAGGAGTTTCCGCAGGGGGGGTGAAAGCGCCAGAGTATGGATTGCTGGCTCCGCTCGGAGCGCCTCGGCAATCTGCTCAAGTTGTTCCGCCGCGCTCAGGGCCAAGTCGACGAAAATCCATTTGCGGCCCGCAAACTCGCATTGGCCTCCCCCGCTTCCGCCGATCCACTCTTCGCGAATGTGATAGCCCAGCTGTTCGGCTGCCGCCAGAGCCTGTTCTCGCAGTTCCACTGTGTGCATCGCCGTGAATCCCCTGGTGTCGAGTGGGATTATAGGGGCTTACGTTTCAGTTGCCCAGTTCAATGCGACGATATGAGTACTGCGTGTAAGCGGCTGTTGGATAACGAGTTAAGACATTCCTGACAGGTAATCCACAGCAATCGCCAGCGACTCGGCAAGCCTGTGAAGATGGCGGTTCTGGCAGCGATTTGAGGCAGAACGATGAGTAATCGCGCAACGAGTGGGATGACACGAACCGATGAACGGATTGCGATCTTGCAACAGCAACTGGCCCAGGCGCAGAAGCTCACCGCGCTGGGCGAACTCGCCAGCACCGTCACCCATGAGTTCAATAACGTGCTGATGACCATCATCAACTATGCCAAGATGGGTTTGCGCCACAAGGAAGAGGCAACGCGCGACAAGGCGTTCGACAAGATTCTGGCCGCGGGCGAGCGGGCGGCCACGATTACCAACTCGGTGCTGGGCATGGCCCGGAACCGGTCGGATTCGTTCGAACCGACCGATGTCGCGGCGATCATTAAGGAAACGCTGATCCTCGTCGAGCGGGAAATGCGCAAGTACCGCGTGAGCGTCGAAACGCAAATCCAGCAGGTCCCGCCCGCCAATGCCATCGGCAACCAGATCCAACAGGTGCTGTTGAACCTGTTGATCAACGCCCGGCAGGCCACCCCCGAGGGAGGCCGGATCCTGATCGGATTGTCGCACGACGCGACGAATGACACCGTCGATCTCATGGTGCGAGACACGGGCAGCGGCATCCCCGCCGATAAACTGCAGCGGATCTTCGACCCGTTTTTCAGCACCAAGCAAGGGCCGGATGGCAGCGGCAAAGGCGGCACGGGACTGGGGCTGTCAACCTGCCGGAACATCATCGAGCATCATCGGGGACGGATCCGCGTCGAGAGTTCGGTCGGCGTCGGAACCTGTTTCACGATCAAACTGCCGGTTTATCGCAAGCCTGCGCCCATCATCACGGCGACCGGCATCCCCCAAGCCTATCCCGCCGCAGCGTTCTCTCACCCGTAGCGTCCGGCTCAGGGCCCCGTGGTCCGCTCGCGAATCTCTTGCAGAATGCGCTGCTCCAGCGACACGTCGCGTCCCAGAGGAATCCATCCCAGCGTGTACGTGTCGGCCCCCGGCTCCTTCTCGTTCCGGTCCAACGTCGTTTCGTGGCGTACCCGCGCGCGGCCGACGGTCGCGTGCTGAGGACTCGCCAAATCCTCCAACTCCTTGTACACCGCCACGTCGACCAGGTAGCCCCCCGAGGTCGGTGTGACTCGCACCGTGGCCCGCCGGCGAATGGACTGCAGCGTGGACTGGGCCCTCTCAAACCCGTGGGTCGAGTCCTTCCTCCACGGCTCCAGCACCGTGGCCCCGCCCACAGGGAACGTCTCGATCCGGCCCTCCAGCAGCACATCGCCCAGTTGACGGACGCGTTCTTCACGCTGAATCGTGAAGTAGTTGTCGATCGTGTCGCTGACCTGGTCCCACACCACTTCGCGATCCGCGACGTTGACCGGCATCGGGTTTTGCAGGACCGGCATCGGAGGTGCCCCCTGCCCAAGCAACGGACTGTGGGGATGCCAGCCGCAGCCGCCAACGCAGCTCGCCAGAAGCGAAAGAATCAGCCCAGAGCGTGCCCAAGCTAGCATCGAAAATCCGCAAGGCAGAACCGGAAACCGTCACCGCACCCGCCGAAGTCGCCGTAGTGTCTCCAGAACGCCAACCTGCCGCAAGATCAGTCCGGCGGAACGTGGAGCTGGGGGGGGAAAAGATCAGGTGAAAGATCAGGTGAAAGATCAGGAATCGTGGTGGTCGGCGGGGGCCGGCACGATACGCCGGACTTCGCGGCGTTGGGCGTCCAGGATCACCAATTCCAGCGGCATTTGGCCCCAGGCGTGGGTCGAGCACGACAGACACGGGTCGTAGGCCCGAATCGCCGCCTCGATGCGGTTCAAGGCCCCTTCCTTGATGTTTGCGCCGTCGACGTACCGTTTGGCGACCTCCTCGACGGCACGGCTCATGGCATGGTTGTTGTTGCCGGTCGCCACGATCAAGTTGACTCTCTCCAACTGGCCGTTTTCATCGACCCAGTAGTGATGGAACAGCGTGCCGCGCGGGGCTTCCAGCACTCCCACGCCTTCCAGGTTGGTGACCCGGCCGGTGCAGAGGATCTCCCTGGACAGCACCTCCCGATCTTCCAGGATCTGTCGCGCTCGTTCGACGGCGTACAAGTCTTCGACCAGCCGGGCGTAGTGGTAGTACAGTGTGCCCTCGATGACTTGGCCGCCGCGGATCTGATGGTAGATCTCGTACTCTTGCTGCGCCAGGGGAGTGGCCATCTTGTCGGCCGCGTTCAATCGCCCCAGCGGCCCGACGCGGTACACGCCGCCAGGATATCCGCCGGTCCTGAAATAGGGGAACTTCAGGTAGCTCCAGGGTTCCACGTGCTCCGCGATGTGGTTCAAGTACTCGCCCCCGTCAAACCGGTGCAGTTCCCGGCGCTGCTCGTCCACGTGCCGCAGCTGGCCGTCGTACAGTTCCACGGCGTTGTCCGGGCTGACCAACCCCATGTAGCCCGACGGGAACGAGGCGAACTCTTCCAGCACAGTACGGTTGTGGTCCGTCCAGTCCTTGATGATCGTCAGGGCTTCCTGGACGTAACCGATCATCGTGTCGATTTCGGCCAGCAGGGCGTCGCGGTCTTTGGCATCCAGGGCCTGGTTCACGCCGCCGGGGACGGCAAAGTTGGGATGGATGCGACGGTCGCCCAGTGTGGAGATCAGGGACTGGCCGAACTTCCGCAGCTGGATCGCCTTGACCACCAATTCCGGGTTGGCCGCGTACAGACCCGCCACGTTCCGGATCGCGGGATCCACATCGAAACCCAGCAGCAAATCCGGGCCGGCCAATTCAAAGAAGTGCATCGAGTGCGATTGGATCACCTGGCCCATGTGCATCAGCTCGCGCAGCAACTGCGCCGGACGCGGCACCTCGACGCCCAAGATCTGGTCGCAGGCCTTGACCGAGACCAGATGATGGCTGACCGGGCAGATGCCGCAAATCCGCTCCGTGATCTGCGGCATTTCGAAGAACATGCGGCCTTCACAGAATTTCTCGAAGCCGCGAAATTCGTTCACGATGAAAAGAGCCCGCTCGACCTGGTTGTCGTCGCCCAAATGCACCACGACTTTGGCGTGCCCTTCGATCCGAGTCACCGGTTCAATGACAATTTTTTGGACCATAAATATCCTCACGCGGCTTTTGCCGTGCAGGCCATCCGCCGCAGAAAAATGGAAAGAGGCTGACAGAAAAATGGGGTGACAGAAGAATAAGAAGAAGGAATGGAATGCGTCGCAAGCACCCTTTCCGAAATCCCCGTCATCCTCATCTTTCTGTCACCCTATTCTCCGACAGCTCCTCCTGATCTTTCCGCTCCCCGTTTTTCTGTCTTAATGCCAATCCAGGTACTTGCCGCGCAGCTTCGGCTGCCGGCCCTCGAGCAGTTCGCTCAGCACGTAGAAGATCGCATCCGCCGAAGGCGGGCAGCCGGGCAGGTAGATGTCGACCGGGACGACCTGGTCCAGCGGGCGCACGTCCTGCATCACGGCCAAGTCCTCGTGCTGCGGCACCATGCCGTCCACCGTGCTTTCGCTTTCGACGTAGGCCCGCCGCAGAGCGACCGCCGTCGTCACCGCGTTCCGCATGGCCGGGATGCCCCCGAACACCGCGCAATCGCCCAGGGCGATCAGCGTCTTGCAACGGCTGCGCATCCGCCGGGCGACCTCCTCGGTCGACGAGTTGGCCACGGCGCCCTCCAGAATCCCCACGTCGACGCCGCCTTCGTCCGGGTGCTTCAAGTCGGTGATGGGCGTCGAGCACAGCCGCACTCGCTCCAGCAACTGGACGATCCGCTCGTCGATGTCCAGCAG
>CAYPGE010000164.1:0-17514 GCA_964409865.1 uncultured Pirellulaceae bacterium | reverse complement strand
AACGAAACCCAAACGCCCCAGCGACCACTATTCGAGGTCAGGAGTCCTGAAATTCTCAGCGACACGGGTACGTGCGTCAATTGGGGCAAGCCGGAGGGGCGACGGCGTCCTGCCCGATGCTAGCACGAAGGCGACCTCGAATCGACGTTGACCGATGTTCGGAATTCCAGTAGAATCAGCGGTCATGAATGGCCAACGATAGGAAAGGATCTCCTGGGTCTTGAGGACCCGCTGTAAGGAATACAGGCGTTGGGCCGCTGACTCCGTGGTCTGCTCGTCCGCAGGGACGGGGGCAGGTCGAAACCAGCAACGGAGTGGTGGTTTAGTACGCGTACCTCATGGCAGAGGTGCGTCGCGCGTCGCCCTGGAGGGTGCGACGGCGCGGCGTGCCGGAAAGGAGACCCAGTCATGCTCGTTTTGTCCCGCGGCCGCAACGACAAGATCGTCTTTCCCAATCTCGGCATCACGGTCGAGATTCTCAATATCGCCGGCAACAAGGTGCGAGTCGGCGTCGACGCTCCGCAGAACGTCACGGTGTTGCGCCATGAATTGGCCGGCGAAACGCCGGTGACGCCCTCGTCCGAAGTATTGAATCCGGCTCGCAAGCTGTCTCACGAAGTCCGCAATCGTCTGCACGCGGCCAATTTGGCGCTGCACCTGTCCCAGAGGCTGCTGCAAGCCGAGCGTCATGCGGAGGCCGAGCAGACGCTGCAGAAGGCCCTGGACGAGTTCGCGGCAATCGAGGAGCGGTTGGCACGCAGCGAACGGCCGGCACCGGCAACCCCACCGAGCGTGCCGCGCGGACATGCGCTGATCGTCGAAGACAACCAGAACGAGAGCGAACTGTTGGCCAGCTACTTGCGGCTGAGCGGCTTTCAAGTCGACACGGCTCGCGATGGCTGCGACGCCTTGAGCCTGCTGGAAACCAACGTGCGGCCGGACGCGGTCCTGTTGGACATGCGCATGCCGTGCTGCGACGGTCCGACGACGGTCAGCGCGATCCGGGCCAACCCGGAATTCCGCGATCTGAAGGTTTATGCGATCAGCGGCACGTCGCCGGACTCGCTGGGAGTCGCACGAGGCCCCCAAGGCGTCGACCGCTGGTTCCCGAAGCCGTTGAACCCCGAACTGCTGGTCCGCGAATTGTCGCGCGAATTAAAACTGATGCCTGCGTGAGGCGGACGACCGTCAACGGTGATGCTTGCTGATGCGAGGGGCTCCGCAATCTGTCCAAGAACAAAACCGCTGTTTTGTCGCCTTTCGCTCCGCGAAAGAGCGTCCTTTCGCGGAGCGAAAGGCGACATTGTTCGTGGACGGGGCCTCATTCCGGCACCGGTTCCAGGGGACTGTGAGCGATCAGAAAACTCTTCGTGTCGCCGCCCTGGACGAATTGGATCTGGGCTTTGCGTTTCAGCCCGCTGCCGCTTACCGAGAGCACGATGCCGGTGCCGTAGTCCGGGTGCCAGACCGTCATTCCCGGCAGGAAAACGTGTGCTCGGCCGCTGATCCTGCCGCCTTCGCCGGACCGCCGGCCGCGGCGCCGTGAGTCGCTGTCGCCGGCGTCGTACTCCTCGTAGTCGGCGGGCGCTTCCTGGATGAAATCTTCATCGCGCCAAACCGAGGTGCGGTGGCGCGTCGGCTCGAAGCTCTCCGCGTCGAAATCGTCATCGAAGTCGTCAATATCTTCGTCGTCGTCCAAGTCCGCATGGTACGCGACCGGCTCGCTGTAACTGAGTTCTTCGCGGGGCAATTCCATCAAGAATTGGCTGGGAATCGTCGGGCGGCGGTCTCCGCGGAAAGCCCGGTACTGGGCGCAACTGAGCTGTAACTCCTGCTTGGCGCGGGTGATGCCGACAAACAGCAGTCGCCGCTCTTCTTCAAGCTTCTCCGGATCCTCGATGCTGCGTTCGTGCGGCAGCAGACCGTGCTCCACGGCGATGATGTACACCACCGGGAATTCCAGGCCCTTGGCCGCGTGCAGCGTCATCAGCGTCACGCGGTCTCGCTGCGTTTCCAGCGCATCCGTATCGGCGACCAGGGCCGCCTGTTCCAAGAACAACTCCAGCGCGTGCTCGGCCTCCGGGTGCTGCCGGTCGAACTCTTCGGCGGCGGTCAGCAACTCTTCGACGTTGGCCAGACGTTCCTGGTCTTCTTCAGTATCCGAATCGGCCAACGCGTTGCGGTAGCCGGACTCGTGCAGGACCGAGACCATCGTTTCGTGCAGCGGACCGCCGGCGTGCAGGCTCATGCGGTCGTACGCCGCGACGAACTTGGCGATCTGCGTGGCCGTGCGTTTCGGGATCGACTCGATCAAGCCGCTCTGGCGGGCCGCTTCCAGCAAAGAAAGCCGTTGCCGGCGAGCGTAGTTCGTCAGCCGCTCGACGGTCGTCTTGCCGATCCCTCGTGCCGGCGTGTTGATGATCCGCAGCAGGGCCAGATCGTTTTGCGGGTTGTTCAGCAGGTGCAGATACGCCAGCACGTCCTTGATTTCCTTGCGTTGGTAGAATTCCAGGCCGTTGACGATCTGGTACGGGATGCCTTGCAGTCGCAGCGCGTGTTCCACCGACCGCGAGAGGGCGTTGATGCGGTAGAAAACGGCGCAGTCGCGCGGCGTGCACCGTCCGGCGCGGATTTCTTCGGCGATCCGCTGGGCGATCCCATCGGCTTCGTCCTGCCCCGTTGGACAGACCACCAAGCGCACCGGCGTTCCGGGGGGATTGTCGGTAAACAGCTTCTTGGGCTTGCGGCGCACGTTGAACGAGATCAGGTGGTCCGCGACCCGCAGAATGTTCGGAGTGCTGCGGAAATTCTGCTCCAGCCGCACCACTCTGACCTGCGTGAAATCCTTCTCGAATTCCAGGATGTTGCTCAGGTTCGCACCGCGCCAGCCGTAGATCGACTGGTCGGGATCGCCCGTGACGGCCAGGTTCGGATGGTCGATGGACAACGCCCGCACGATGGCGTATTGGGCCAGGTTGGTGTCCTGGTATTCGTCGACCAGGATGAAGCGATACCGCGCGTCCAGTTGCGCCCGCAGTTCGTCTTGCTCGCGCAGCAGCGTAGCCACGTGCAGCAGCAGATCGTCGAAATCGCAGGCGTTGGAGGCGATCAGCCGCTGTTGGTACTCCGGATAGATGCGGGCGACGACGGCCCCCACCGTACTGTTGGCCCGCGGCAGGTATTGGTCGGCTGTCACCAGGCTGTTCTTGGCCCAACTGATGGCGTTGGCGATGGCTTCCGGCGACGTGTGCGTGACCGCGAATTCACTTTCGCCCAGCACTTGTTTGAGCACTCGCCGGCTGTCGTCCGCGTCGTAGATGCTGTAGTTCTCGTGCAGGCCGACCAGCGGGGCGTAGCGGCGCAACAGGCGGGCGCAGAAGGAGTGGAACGTGCCCATCCACACGCCGCCGCGCTGGGTCAACCGTTCGACCCGCTGCCGCATCTCGTCCGCCGCCTTGTTGGTGAATGTCAACGCCACGATCTGGTTGGGCGGGACGCCGTGCAGCAGCAGGTTCGCCACGCGGTGCGTGACGACCCGCGTCTTGCCGCTGCCCGGCCCCGCCAGGATCAGCAAGGGCCCGTCCAGGTGCGCAGCCGCTTCCCGCTGCGCCGGAGTCAGCGAAGCCAACAAGTCCGCCGAGTCAGGAATGGGGAACGAGCCTTCCATGGGAATTCAATTGAGGTTTCACGGGCTCCGCGAAGCCTTGAACGAGGATTCCGGCGCAGGCCAAGTTACGCAGCGACGTTGGTTATGTGGGCACGAATCGCAAGCCAGACTCTATCACGAACGAGCAGTTTGGCCTAGTCCCGGACCCCGCGTCTCAGTTTCGTCGCCACGATGGCTCCACCGCACCCTGCGGCCGAGGCGGCGACCGGCAGCGTCAGGTACAACATCCAAGTCCGCGGGGCGGCGGACAGCATGTTCTGGTCGATCAACAGGCACCAAGCGGCTGCGGCGCTCGCCCAGCAGAAAGCGGCAACTGCCTGCAGCCTCTGCCGAGAAAAGGGCGGTTGATGGGCGGTCAGCCAACCCTGCACATAGCCGAGCACCGCGCCGTTTGCCGCGCCCAGAATTGCGCCCAGGGCCGCCACGGCGACGTAATACGTAATCCACTCGTCGATGCGATCGAAAGCGGAAAAGGAGCCTGGCTCCGTCTGAAGCTGGACCAGCGCGCGCATCACATCCAGGCTCACCGTGATTGCCGTTCCTGTGGCAGCCCCGTAACTTGCCCCAAGAAACAAACCGACCAAAGCAAAGTCGCGAGCCCGTTTTCGCTGGAGGCGATCCGTGTCAGCACCGCCCTCGTCCGTGGCGACGGGACTGCGATACGGGTTCTGGGAGGGATCGAACTCGGCGTCGGGCATGGGGTCAGTGTTCGGTGTTGGGGGACAGCGGCGGTGAATCTTCGCAGCATGGCTCTCCGAGCCGTGCCAAGCGGCAACATACCGCGGGAATCTGCACGGCTCAGAGAGCCATGCTACGCAAAGGCGACCGGTTCGCAACCACCCGGCGCTCCGAATTCAATGGCGGACAGTTCGCGACAGTGTCGGGCGCTCATGGTGCGGCGAAGCCACCCACCGCGTCAAACAGCAGCAGCGATTGACGCACGGGCAGTACGTCATGCACGCGGATCACTTGCACGCCTTGCCGAGCCAGGGCCAGGGCGACGCCGATGGTGCCCGCCGTGCGGTCCGCCTGTTTGTCGCCCAGGACGTGGGCGATGAACCCTTTGCGCGAGGGGCCCACCAGCAGCGGGCACCCCAGTTCGTGGTAACGCCCGCAGTTGGCCAGCAGCGTCAAGTTGTGCTGGTGCGTTTTACCGAATCCGATGCCCGGATCGAGGCAGATCCGCGACGGTTCCAATCCGCCGGCGATCAGGGCGTCGCGCCGTCGTCGCAGGTAGTCCAAAATGTCCTCAACAACGTCTCGATAGGAGGGATTGTCCTGCATGTTCTGCGGAGTGCCCTGCATGTGCATCACGCATACGCCGGCGCCGGTATCCGCGGCGACGCGCGGCATTTCGGGATCGCCTTCCAGCCCCGTCACATCGTTGATGATTTCCGCGCCGGCCGCGACCGCTTCCGCGGCCACATGGGATTTGCACGTATCGACTGACACGGGCACCGTCGTCTGCTCGCACAACGCCCGAATCACGGGCAGAACACGGCGGAGTTCCTCCTGGGGCTCGACCGGAGTCGAGTACGGCCGCGTGCTTTCACCGCCCACGTCCAGCAGATCCGCTCCCTGTTCCACCAATTGCAGGCCTTGCTGGATCGCCAGAGCGGTGTCGTGGAATCGTCCGCCATCGGAAAAACTGTCCGGCGTGACGTTAATGATTCCCATCAGCAACGGTTGGTAACCCAGGTTGAGGAAACGCGTGCGCAGACGCCAGGAAGTGGCCCGCTGGGGGTATCGGACGGGGCTCGCGTGCGACGATTCCGCCGGCTGCAGGGGATTGAGCATGAGATCAATGTACCAAAATTCTTGTGCTCGGCAGGCCCAAAGAGCCGTTGCACTGCCTGAGTTCTTGGTAATAATGATGTGCGGGTACGAAGATATCCCGCCGGCGGCGTTCGGGCCGCACCAGGAGCTGACTTGCCTGCCCTCAGATTCATAACCCCGCATCCAGGAGACGCTGCTCTTGAACTCGTCATATCGACTCGGAACGCTTGCCATCCTGTCGATTGTGGCCCTGCGACTGGCCATTGGGTGGCACTTTTTTCGCGAAGGTGCTGACAAGCTGGTGAGCGGCACGTTCACCTCGGTCGGCTTTATGAAGGTCTCCAAAGGGCCCCTGACGCCCCTGTTCCACTGGTTCATCTGGGACGAGCACGGCCGCGCGCGGCTCGACCGGGAAGGCACACTGGAAGCCTGGAACCAGTACCGGGAACAGGTCGTCAATCACTACGGTTTCGACCAGAAGCAGGCAGCCAAGGCGAAGGAGGTCCAGAAATTCCGCGAGCAACAGTTCGCGTGGCTGCTGGACGAGAACGCGGCCGACATTGACGAGTACTTTAAGGGTCTGGAACGCGTCGACAAGTATCGGCAGGACGACTCGCGGATGGAAGTCGCGTCCCTGCGGGGACAGGTGGAGACGATCGAAAAAGAACTCGACCAGAAAGTGAAGGGCTGGCTCACGAGCATCGACATGATGTGGAAGGGGCTGGAGGACGATTTGAACGCCTTGGCGACGCCTGAACAGTCCGTCCGAGGGCATTTGGCCCTCGGCAAGCCGGGGCGGAAGCCGATGGATACGGTGTTCATCGACCAGATCATCCCGACGTTCGACCTGTTAGTGGGGATTCTCCTAATTGTCGGGCTGTTCACACGGATAACCTCGTTAGCCGGGGCAGGATTCCTGGCAATGATCGTGGCTACGCAGTGGCCGGGTGCTCCCGGAGCGATCCCGGCCCACTATCAGATTATCGAAATGTTCGGCTGCCTCGTGTTGGCCGCTGTTGGAGCCGGACAGTTCGCCGGCCTGGATTTCCTTGTCAAGTGTCTGCTGCGGCGCTGCTGCCCACCGAAAACGGAGAAAAAGTGACCATGATGAGCTTTACGCCTGAAGAACGCGAAGTTGGACGGGACAACTACTGGGAAGCCATCGGCGTTTCCCGGCGAGATTTTCTCAAGGGAGTCATCGCGGCCGGGGCCGTGACCGGCGGCGGCCTGGGCGCGATGTATTTCGGCTACGACAAGATCACCGATCCCGTGCGGGTGGGCGTGATCGGCACCGGCGACGAGGGGAATGTTCTGATCGGGGCCCTGAATCCCGACTACGTTCAAGTCACCGCGATTGCCGACATACGGCCGTACAACGTGCATCGGGCCTTTCACGGCGATTGGTCGACGCCGGCGGCGCTGGCGGTCCGCAAGGGCCTGATGGCCGTGTATGGCTGGAAGTCCGAAGACGAGGCTCGCAAGCACGTCAAGGTCTACGATGCCTCCAACGGCGGCTACAAGGAATTGCTCAAAGACCCGAACATCGAGGCCGTCATCATCGGTTTACCGCTGCATTTGCACGCCCCGGTGGCGTGCGCAGCGATGAAAGCGGGCAAGCACGTGCTGACGGAGAAACTGATGGCTCACAACGTGGCCCAGTGCAAGGTGATGGGCCGCGTGGCCAACGAGTTGGGACTGTACCTCTCGGTCGGGCATCAACGTCATTACAGCGTGCTGTACGACAACGCCGTGAATCTGCTCCGTTGGGGGTTGCTGGGCCAGTTGCACCACATTCGCGCCCAATGGCACCGCGGCAATCTGCCCGGCAGGGACAGTTGGCAGCAGCCGCTGCCCGGCGGCGAAGTCGTGTTCGGGGGCGGCAAGAAGGTGGACCGGATCCTCCGAGAATTGCAGGCGAAAGAGGCGGAACTCAAGGAGGAAAAGGATCCGGCCCGCGCGCAATTGCTGGCCAAACAAGTCGCCCAGTGGCGGGCCTGGAATGCGGACCGCGAGTTGAACGCGGAAGAACACGGCTATATCTCCACCACGCTGGAGAACGGCCGGCCTCGTCCCGCGATGGAAGAGCTGTGTCGCTGGCGACTATGGGACCGCACGGGAGGCGGGCTCATGGCCGAACTGGGCAGCCATCAGCTGGATGCGGCGGGCATTTTCGTCAGCGCCCTGCGAAAGGACGGCAAGAAAGCACATCCGCTGTCGGTACACGCCGTCGGCGGCCGTCACGTGTTCCCCCTGGATCGCGATGCCGAGGACCACGTGTACTGCATGTTCGAGTTTCCGGGACCCGAATACGATCCGAAATTCGACGTGGGCTACCGCGATCCCAGCATCAATTTCCCGGATCCGGAAAAGGGCGTCGCGGGCTACGCGACGGACAAGAACCGCAAGATCGTCGTCTGCTACTCGACGATCAACGGCAACGGCTTCGGTGGTTACGGCGAAGTCGTGATGGGCACCAAGGGCACGTTGGTGCTGGACAAAGAGCAGGAGATCATGCTGTACAAGGAGTCGGATACGACCTCACGCGTCTCGGTCAAGGACGGCAAGGCCGGACCGACGATGGATACGCAGGCCAGTGGCGGAGGGCACGCGGCGACGGCGAAAACGGCGGAAAGCATGGGGCCGGTCAGCCGCGGTTACACGGAGGAAATCGAACATTTTGCCTGGTGCATCCGCAACAAGGCTCCAGAGAACCAGCCGCGGTGCAGGCCGGAGGTGGCCTTGGGCGACTCCGTCATCGCCCTGGGAACCAACGTGGCGATCGGCAAGAACAAGGGCGGAGAACCTGGCTTCCTGAAGTTCGACGAGGATTGGTACGACCTGAACAAGGACGCTACACCGGACGGGAGCAGCTGCGAAGAGGAACGCGGAAAGCTGATGGGTTAACGCTGATTCTGCGGGGATTTTCGGAAGCCCGGCCTTTTTCGAGCCAGCCGGGCTCCCAATCCCCGCTTGGGAACCGATTTGTTGCGAGTTTCGGATTTCGACGTTCGGATTTTGGAATTCGATATCGACACTTAGGGGTCGCGTTTTTGGCCCGGAAGGGCCTGCCCATTTTCCCCAATCGGCAGGTTCGTAACAGTGGTTCGCCTTGCCATTCGGTCGGCGCTGGCAACGCTGCCAGCGGAAAATCGTGACTCTTTTTCGCCGATTCTCTGCTTGGCATCGCTCGCAACACCCGCCCATGATCTTGCCAATTTCTGTTGCCGGGCGGGGGCGGACTATTCTCAGGTCCCATAGACTCTGTTAACATTGTGTCAGACCCGTGGGCCGGTCGGACGACCGGCTCGCAGGTCGGGTTCAGAGTTTCAAGTAAACGTAACGTACCGCGTCCCCCGGGCAGTCCGGGAGCAGCGGGCGCTTGACGGTAAGTGATTCGGTTTAGCTTGTCGGCGACAATCCGGCGAGCGATCTCAGCCAGCCGTTGACTGGTGGACGGTTCGATTCATGTACCTGATCCTGATGATCCTGCGATTTCTGTGGGGCTTGGCTCCAGGCCTGGTTTTGGAGTTGCAGTTCGTCCCCGTTTGTTGCTCAGATGGGCGCGCAAGTCGTGCCGGATTGCGGCGGCGGGAGCGTTGCTTCTGGATTTCGGTGCTGGGTTGGCTGGTTGAGGCCCCTGAACCTCGGCGAAATGAAACTGTATTTCAGCGATTAGCGGCAATTCACGTGCGCGATTACCTCTGGCCGGGTGTGGGAGGCTCGCCGCCCCGGCGCCGCCGTCAACGATGAACCACGTGTACGCTCGACGTTTTCGCTGAGCCTCTCGCCGAGGCCGGGGATCGAGACCGAACTCCCATCGTCCGGCGCCCCGTTGGCTTGGCCTGCCCGCGGACGCTCCTGATTTATGATCCAAGGAGCGGACCGTGACCGAAGCCATCATCGCCATCGTCGCGGCATTGGTCGCCGCGGGGCTGACCTTTGCGCTGCTTCGCACCCTCGACCGGCTGCGCCGAAAGGATGCCGAGACCGAGGCGCAACGCATTCTGGCCCAAGCCAACCAGGACGCCGCCAACCGTCTCAGAACCGCGGAACTGGAGATCAAGGAGAAGACGCTTCAGCAGAAGGCGGAATCCGAAAAGGAGTCGAGCAAGCTGCGCGAGGAGCTGCGCGAACGGGAACGAATTCTGGACAAGCGGGAGGAGACGCTCACGCAACAGGCCGACGACGTGCAGAAGCAGGAGCGCATCGTCGAAGCCACCCAACGCCGGCTGACCGAGAAAGTCGAATCCTTCAATCGCCGCAACGAAGAGCTGGCCAAGGTGCTGGAAATGCACCGGCAGACACTCCACCAGATCGCCGGACTGAGCCGCGAGGAGGCCACGCGGCGTCTGCTGACGACGCTCAACGAGGAACTCGCTCAGGAGACCGGCCAGATCATTCTGCGGCACGAACGGCAAGTCGCCGAACGCTGCGAGGCGTTGTCGCGGGAAATGCTGCTGACCGCCCTGCACCGCTACGCGGCGGCCCACACGGCCGAAAGCACCACCAGCACGGTCGACATTCCCAGCGACGACATGAAGGGGCGGATCATTGGCCGCGAGGGCCGCAATATCCGCGCGTTCGAGAAGCGGACGGGCGTGGACGTGATTATCGACGATACGCCGGGCGTGGTGATCGTCAGTGGCTTCGATCCGGTGCGCCGTGAAGTGGCCCGTCAGGCGCTGGAAAAGCTGATTGTCGACGGCCGCATCCATCCTTCGCGCATCGAGGAGATCGTCGCGGAGACGGAAAAAGAAATCGAGAAATTCATCCGCCGCAAAGGCGAGGAGGCGGCCCAGGAGGTCAACGTGCAAAGCCTGCATGAACGGCTGATCTACATGCTGGGCCGACTGCACTTCCGCACCAGTTACAGCCAGAACGTGCTGCGCCATTCGGTCGAGGTCGCCTTCCTGGCGGGCATGCTGGCGGAGATGATCGGCCTCAACGGCGACGTGGCACGCCGCTGCGGCTTGCTGCACGATATCGGCAAGGCCGCCGACCACGAACTCGAGGGCGGCCATCCCAAGATCGGTTCGGACCTGCTCAAGCGGCACGGGGAGAGCAAAGAGGTCGTCCACGCGGCGTTGGGACACCACGACGAGATCATCACGGAGTACCCCTACACGATGCTGGTGGCGACGGGGGACGCGTGCAGCGCGTCGCGTCCCGGAGCGCGGCGCGAATCCCTGGAACGCTACATCAAACGCATGGAGGAACTGGAGTCGATCGCCAGCGGCTTCCCCGGCGTGGAACAGGCGTTTGCCATCCAGGCCGGACGCGAGTTGCGGGTGCTGGTCAGCGCCAAGGACACGGACGACGTGCGGGCCGCCAGAATTTGCCGCGACATCGCCAAGGCGTTCGAGGAGCAGTTGACGTATCCCGGCGAAATCAAAGTCACCGTGGTCCGCGAATCCCGCTTTACGGAGATCGCGCGATAGGCCGAACGACTGGTGTGGCACGGCTTACTTGTTAGCCGTGCAGCGTTGCCTGCGAGCGAGTTGACTGGTGTGGCACGGCTTACTTGTTAGCCGTGCAGCGTTGCCTGCGAGCGAGCTTTCGATCAGCACGGCTAACAAGTAAGCCGTGCCACGCCGGCGCCTCACCGGCCCCCGCTGCCGGACGCCGGCAGGCCTACGACGTGCATGCTCGACACCACCTGATCGACCAAGCCGTAGTCTTTTGCTTCGTCGGCCGACATGAAACAGTCGCGATCGGTATCTTTCTCGATCTTTTCCAGCGAGTGGCCTGTGTGTTTGATGAGGATTTCGTTCATCCGCTGCTTGATCCGCTGGAACTCGCGGGCGTGAATCAGGATCTCCTCCGCCGAGCCCTGCACGCCAGCCAGCGGCTGGTGGATCATGATGCGGGCGTTGGGCAGCGCATAGCGTTTGCCCTTGGTGCCGGCCGTCAGCAGCACGGCCCCCATCGACGCAGCTTGCCCGACGCAGTACGTTGCCACGTCGCAGGCGACCCACTGCATCGTATCGTAGATCGCCAAGCCGGCGGTCACGCTGCCGCCGGGCGAGTTGATGTACAGATGGATTTCCGCCTTGGGGTCCTCCGACTGCAGAAACAGCATTTGGGCGACGACCACGTTCGCCACCTCGTCGCTGACCTGGGAGCCGAGGAAAATGATGCGGTCTTTCAGCAACCGGCTGTAGATATCGTAGACGCGCTCTTCGCGCCCGCTTTTTTCGACGACATAGGGGATCAAGGGCATGTTACGCTCGCTCCGTATCGTTTTCTCGGCGGTAGGGTTGCGCGGACGCGGTTTCGCCAGGGCGCGCTCGGCCCGCAGCGATCACGCGCCGGGGTCAATCCTCCAGCTTGTCCTTGCTGGCATCCTCCGGGGGCTTGGTGAGAATCTCGTCCACCAGACCGTACTCCTTGGCTTCGGCGGCGCTCAGAAAGAAATCCCGGTCCGTGTCCTTGGCGATGCGTTCGATCGACTGACTGGTATGTTTGGCCAGGATCTCGTTCAGCATTTCCCGGTTGCGGAGGATTTCGCGGGCTTGGATTTCAATATCGCTGACCTGCCCGCTGACGCCGCCATACGGCTGGTGCAGCATCACGCGGGCGTGCGGCAAGGCGAAACGCTTGCCCTTGGTGCCGCCGGCCAGCAGGACGGCGGCCCCGCTGGCGGCCTGGCCCACGCAGTAGGTCGCCACCGGACAGCTCAAAATCTGCATGGTGTCGTAAATGGCCAGCGTGGCGACGACCTCGCCGCCGGGCGAATTCAGGTAAAAGTGAATCTCCTTATGGCGATTTTCACTCTGCAAATACAGCAGCTTCATCACCACTTCGTTGGCGTTGCCGGTGTAGATCTCGCCCTGCAGGAAAACGATGCGGTTTTCCAGCAGCAGGTCCCCCAGCGTCAACTGCCGCTGGCGTTGATAGTTCTGGTAGCCGTACGAATCAGACATGGGCATTGGCGCGACTCCCGTCATGCTGGCACGCTCCACCCCCGCCACGGCACGAGGTGCAGCTCTGAATAACACAGTTCGGCGCTGGCCGAGATGTCCGAGCAGGCACCCGCCCGGACGTGCGGCAGCCCCCCATACTCCCGGCCCTGGCGCGGCGACCGCCACGCGCAACCCCGAAAGGGAGAGGGCAGTGCCGTCGACCTGGGCGAAGCTGCCCCCGGCGCCCCGTGCCATTCCCTGCTGGCTTGCGCATCATCCGCTGTGGGTCGGCGTCCCCGGCAGCGGTTTCGGCTCTTCGCCGTGATGGGCTTCGGGAATGGGCTCCCGCTCCTCCACCCCGCTGATCACATGATCGATCGCGACCACGTCGTCGGTTGGCGGTTCGTAGGGCACCTCCTCCACCAGGGCGTGGCTGGTGATCAACTCGATCACCTTGCGTTCCACGATCTGGTTCCTCAGCGAGTCCATCTCGCCCTGTTTTTCCAGCCGCGCCCGGACTCGGCGGGCCGGCATGCCGCTCTGCTCGGCGATCAATTCAATCTCCCGGCTGTAATCATCGGGCTCCGCATCAATCTCGTGCTCCTCGGCCAGTCGCTCGAGAATGAAATGCTCCTTGAGGGCCGTCTCGGTATAGGCCAGGCTCCGGCGGGACAACTCGTTGGCGTGCGTCTGGATCACATCGTTGCTGAATCCCGCGGATTGCAGTTCCAGCACCATCCGCTGTACTTCCCGCTTGGTCTGCTTGCGGAGCAACGCGGGCGGCAAGGCCCAGTTGGCGCCGGCAGTCAAGAGGCTCGTGATTTGTTGGCGCACCGCCTGCTGCTGGCGGAACTTCACCTGCCGCTCCAGTTCCTCGCGGACCGCGGCATGCAAGTCGGCCTCGTCGGTAAAGCCGCCGACCTCGCTCAAAAATGCCGGCGTCAACTTGGGCAACTGCAGCTTCTCGACTTTCATGACCTCGAACTCGGCGCGGACCTCCTGTCCCTTCAACGCCTCGTTGTCCACGTCCTCGCTGATCTTGAGCGTCGCCTCGCGCCGATCGCCGGCCTTGGCGCCGCGTATCAGTTCGCCGAAGGTATCCAATTGGGCGTCGCGAAGGCTCAACTTCGGCTTGACGACGACCGTTTGTTCCTGGAGCTTCGACAGCACGTTGCCGTCGCGGGAAAACGTGAGGTTGAGCGTGACGTAGTCTCCGACCTCGGCTGGTTCGTGGTGGACGACGAGCTTTCCGTAACGCTTCAAAATCCGCTGCAGATGGGCCTCGACATCGCTGTCGGTGATTTCCTGACGGGGCTGCCGGAGACTCAGTCCCTTCCACTCCGGCATCTCGAATTCAGGGCGAACCTCCAGGTTGAATTCAAACGTCATGTCGCCTTCGTCGGGCAGCACAACGGCATCCAACTTCATGTCCGGCTCGCTGATCGCCGAAAACTTGTGCTCCTCGCTGACCTGGGCCAGGCTGTCCATCAGCAACTTGCCTTTGACCTGGTCGGCGATGTGCTCTTTGTACCGGCTGACCACCAATTTTCGGGGAGCCTTACCGGGGCGAAAGCCAGGAACTTCGGCCTTCGGCGCCAGTTCATCGAATTCCGTCTCGAAATAACGGTCGATGTCCGCCCGAGGAATCACCACCGTGACGTGCCGCTCACAGGCACTCGTGTTGTCCACGGTAACCTGAAGTTCCATCCGTTGCTTGGGTTCCTCTTGCGGCTCCGCCTCCGGCGCAGCAGCGTCCACGTCCTGCAGTTCGTCGTTCTCTTTGTCCGCCGTATTCATGAGTCCCTGCACTCAGTCGCGAAAACTCAAGGGGGGAAAAGCAAAAAAGAGCGGGTGATGGGAATCGAACCCACGACAACAACGTTGGCAACGTTGTGCTCTGCCAACTGAGCTACACCCGCACTTTGGCATAGTCTACCGGATTTTCGCGGCGCGGGAAATCAGGCATTCCTCCGCCCCGTAACCCCGGATTATATTGATGTCGCCCGGCCTTGCAAGGGTAGATAGGCGTGTCGGGAACAAGAAGTTCCGGCCCGGCTTCCCAAAGAAACCGGGCTTCTTTGCTGCCGCTAACAGTTGGCCGGGGATTTCGGGCGTCTAGCCAAATTCGCCAGAATTCGCGGACCGTTTGTTCGCCGCGAATTCTGGCGAATTCGGCCACGTCCGTGCCACCAGGATTTCCGACCAGACACCGTCGTGATCGGTGGCTTTACCGGATGTTCCCGCCATGCTAGCGTATGGTACGGTCTGGTAAGGCGGCAAGAAGTAACTAGCCGCTGCAGACGCCCGCGGATACGTTGTTTTTTCTTCGCACTGGGTCTTTTGATTTACCTCCAAAGGAGTGCTTTATGTCCCCCATGAACCGTCGTCGTTTCCTGCAAACATCGGTGGCTGCGGCCGCCGCCCTATCCTCCGCTCCCCATATCGCCAAGGCCAAAGACCCGAACGGGAAACTGGGGGTAGCCGTCGTCGGCGTTCGCGGCCGGGGCGGCGATCACATCAACGGATTTCTCGGAGATGCGCGTACCGTAATCCTGTACCTGGTCGATCCCGACGAGAAAGAAGGGCTTAAACGCTGCGACCAAGTCACGAAAAAGCAGGGAATCAAGCCGAAATTCGTGCGGGACATGCGCGAGGCATTCCAGGACCCGGCCGTCGACCTCGTCGGTTCCGCGACGCCGAACCACTGGCACGCCTTGAGCGCCATCTGGGCGATGCAAGCCGGCAAAGACGTTTATGTGGAGAAGCCGGTGTGCCACGACATCGCCGAGGGCACGGCCATGATCGCCGCAGCACGCAAGTACGGCCGCATCTGCCAGGTCGGAACGCAATGCCGCTCGCACCAAGCCATCCAAGAGGCGATGAAGTTTCTGCACGAGGGCGGCATCGGGGATGTCAATCTGGCTCGCGGCCTGTGCTACAAACGCCGCAAGTCGATCGGCCCCAAGGGCGACTACCCTGTCCCGCCGGAAGTCGATTTCAGCCTCTGGTCGGGACCGGCCCCCTTCACCACCCCGAAGGTCACCCGCCCGCAATTCCACTACGACTGGCACTGGCAGCGACTGTACGGCAACGGCGATTCGGGCAACCAGGGCCCTCACCAGACGGACATCGCCCGCTGGGGCTTGGGTATGGACCGGCATCCCAGCAGCGTCATTTCCTACGGCGGCCGGTTGGGCTACCAGGCCGAACGTCAGGACGACAGCTACATCGACGCCGGCGACACGCCGAACACGGAAGTGTCGATCTTCGATTACGGCGACAAGTGCCTGGTGTTCGAGACCCGCGGCTTGTCGGTGGACGACTGCGCCGACGAGGAACTCAACCGCCTGTTCGGCAGCAATAAGGGCGGCAAGGTCGGCGTCGTGTTCTACGGGAGCGAAGGCTACCTGGTGCAGCGGACGTACACGGACTGCGAAGCGTTCGACAAGCAGTTCAAGTCGATCAAGCAGTTCAAGGGCGGCGGCGACCACTACGGCAATTTCATCGACGCCTGCATCAGCCGCAAGCACCAAGACCTGAACGCCGACGTGCGCGAAGGCCACCTGTCCGCAGCCCTGGCCCATCTGGGCAACATTTCGTACTACCTGGGCGAGGCCAACAAGGTTTCGGCCGACGAGGCCGCCAAAGTGCTCAGCGGAAGCAAGAGCCGGGACGACAACCGAGCGACGTTGGAACGGACGCTGCAGCACCTGAAGGATAACGGCAACGATCTGGCCAAGTACCCGATTTCCCTCGGCCCGTTGCTCAAGTTCGACCCCGCGAAAGAGGTCTTCCCCGACACGCCCGAAGCCACGGCGATGGTCCGCCGCGAGTACCGCGAAGGTTTTGTGTGCCCCGCGGCCGAGAAGGTCTGAGCGAGTTGGGCATCGTCGGAGAAGAAGCCCGGCTCTTCCGGACAAGCCGGGCTTCTCGTGCGCAGATCGAATCCAAAACACCAAGTTGCGCGGTCACTTGAGTTGCTCCGCCACTCGCACGGGATCGGCATCCGGAATCAAGCGGAAGCGATCCGCGGCGTCCTCGACCGCATAGGCTTGCCGGGTAAACGCAAATGCGGTATCCAACGCGGCAGCGTCCAATGGTGCCCCGCCACCGCTGACGCCGCCGCCGATCACGAGTCGGCGCGGAGCGACCAAAGCACTCAGATGCGCGATGTCGCCGGCATTGCGCAGAATCCCCGGCACCAGAATCCCCAGTCGCTGGCCCTGATACGGCTGGTCGGTCACGTAACTGGCCAGCATGCCCGACGTCGCGACCGAGGTGATTCGCGAATCGAGAGCGGCCGAACAGACGGCGACCAAGCCAGCCGGTCCAACGCCAGCGACCAGGATTTCTCCCGGCAAGCGGCCGTCCCTGTCGTGCACGGCGTCCAACAGGCGGCCCACATCCACCACCCACTGGCCCAGCAGCGGGCGTCCCAGCCACAGCGACCACTCGGCCGTATTGTGATCGGGCGCGCGGCCGATCCGGTCATGGGGCTGAGCGATCTTGCCCGTGGCCCGCAGATCCAGCGTCAGCACGCTCCAGCCGCGGCCTCGAAGTGCGGCGGCCAGTGCACCGTCGCCCGCCGCCTGGCCGGCGTCCAGATCGAGTACGATCGCCAGCTTCTGATTTGCCGCGGACAACGTTTGCTGGCGGGCCGTGAGCCTCAATCCCGGCTCAGGCTGGAACACAATCGTGCTGACCTGACCGTCGGTCTTGGCCTCCACGAGCGACTTCTGAGCTGCTGCGGGCCGCTCGGTGTTGCAAAGGCACTTCGTCAATCCCTCCAGGCCCGCCGTTCGTTGCGACTGCCCTTGCTGGACGTCCTTGGGCGGCCTGCGAGCTTCAAGCAACCGGCGCGCCTCGGCCGCGGCGAACTGAGGGATCGTCAGAAAGTCGTCGGGCCGCGATTGGCCGGGAAAACACCGCAACGTTTCGGGATCTTCTGTGGCGTGCTCCGGTTCCGGGATAGGCGAGCCGTCGCCCGTTTCCTTCAGATGACGCGTCATCCAACCGTACATGGCCTCGCGCATCGCCTGGTTGTAATCGTGCGGCGATTCGAAGACGGCGTGCTTCACATGGTCGGGACGGCCGTACAGTTCGAAGATCGACCGTGCCACGGCAATTGACTTGCGTGCCTCGGCGACCGAGAACTGCACGGCGTCGCGG
>CAYPGE010000163.1:0-17537 GCA_964409865.1 uncultured Pirellulaceae bacterium | reverse complement strand
CGGCCGTGTTGGGGTTCACGGCGGCGCTGGCGATGCCCTCGTTCAACCAGGCCTCCGCCTGCAGCAGCAGGGGCACGGCCGGCAGCGAGCGCGGTTCGCGAAAACGACGGCGAGATTCCGCATAGTCTTGGAGGACCAGCGCGTGCAACTGCCCGCTGTCGACCAGGCACCGTGCGCGCAACGGGCAAACGGTTTGATCTCGCGCAGCGTAGGCGGCCAGTGCCGCGTCGTAGGACTTGGCCGCCGCTTCCGCCAACGAGCGATCGTTGGTGATTGTGGCGATCTTGTGCTGCAACACCGCGCGGGTGTGCAGGTCCGCGGCGGACCACTTTCCGGAGGCCTCGATCGCCTGCACGAAGCGACCGAGCGCACCGCCCAGCCGGGCCGCCAATGGCTCGTCGCCAAAATCCTGCCGGGAAACCGCCAGCAACTCCGCCACCAACGCCGATTCGGCCGGAGTTAACTGGTCTCGCGCGCCCACCACCAGGTCCACGAGCCGATCGCGAAGCGCCCGGATGTTGGGGTTCCACAGCCAGTGGGCGTCCTGGAAGCCGCCCTTCCCCTCCGCCCGCGGGACGCCGGCGAGCGCCACGTCGCCGGCCAGCGCCTCGCGCACGCTGGGGATCAACCACGGCATCTCGTCGAACCACCAGCGTCCGTTCAGGCCGGGGAGCGAGCAGAGTTCCGCGGACAGGGTCTGCGAGTCGGCCATCGCCACCTCCGGCTGGGCGGGGGTGGCCGCCGCTCGGCCGTGGAAACGTGAGACGAGCCAAACCGCCAGCACCAACAGCAGGATCGCGGCGCCGCCAACGACTTCCAGGGCCCAACCAGGCCGCCGCTTGGCCCCGCGGACAACGCGTGCTCCGAACCCGTCGTACGAGGTCTGTTTCGCCGCGTGGGGGTGCGTCGCCGCTTTCGCGATCGGGCCGGCTCCCACGGTGCCGCGGCCCGCAACCGGGCTCTGCCGGCCGACCGACACCAGCGCGGCGACCTGCCGGGCATCGGCCAGCGCCCCCAGCGCGTCGGCGACTTCGCCCGGCGTGTCAAACCGCTCATCGGGCTCCTCCGCTAGCATCAGCTCCAGAATCCTGTCCACGTCCGGCGGGCAGTCGCCGCGCAAGGCGGCCAGCGATGGATGCGTCTGCTGCCTGCCCATCCTCCGCCGAGAAGGCGTGTCGCCGGCTTTCATGGCGTCCGGTGTCTGGCCCGTCAGCAGGAAGAACAACGTGCAGCCGAGGCTGTAGATGTCCGCCCGGATGTCGACCGCACTGGAATCGACCCACTGTTCCGGAGCCATGTAGTCCACGGTCCCCATCGCAAAACCGGGATGCGTCAATTCCCGCGACCGGTGACGAGGATC
Organism: uncultured Pirellulaceae bacterium; assembly: GCA_964409865.1. Lineage (GTDB taxonomy): Bacteria > Planctomycetota > Planctomycetia > Pirellulales > Pirellulaceae > Anammoximicrobium. Next base: position 16,177 of record CAYPGE010000163.1, on the reverse strand, counting down.
CAAGCGTGCCAGTCCGAGATCCAGGATTTTCACCGTGCCGTCGCGTGCTAGCATCAGGTTCGCGGGCTTGATATCGCGATGCACCATGTCGTGCTCGTAGATGTACTGCAGGCCGATGGCCGCTTGCCCGATCAATTCGCAGGCGGCGCCCGAAGCCAATCGGCCGTGCAGGGCGACCAATTCCCCGAAATCCCAGCCGTCGACGTACTCCATGACCAGGTAGTGAACGTCCCGCGCCTCGCCCGCGTTCAAGGCGCGAATGATGTTCGGATGGTTCAAACTGCCGACGGACAGCATTTCGCGTTGAAAGCGGCGCACCGCCTGGCGGTCGCCCAGCGCCGGCTCCGGCAGCACTTTCAGGGCCACGATCTGGTTCAGCAGCCGGTGCTGGGCCTGGTAGACCACGCCCATTCCGCCGTGGCCGATTTCCCGCAGGATTTCGTAATCTCCCAGTCGCCGGCGGACGTGTTTTTCGATGATCGCGGCGACCAGTTCCAGGTTTTCCGGGAAACGTTTCGCGTATTCCTCGACGACGGGCAGGTCGCCCTGTTGCTGGCGGGCGTGCAGCTCGATTGCCAGCAAGTCCTGCAGCAGGCCGCGTCGCCCGGCGGGCGCAACGCGATCCAGAGCGTCCTCGATCCGCGGCCCAGTCCCCGACCGCCACGCCTGCTCGAATTCGGCGCAAATCCGGTCGGCCTCGTCCGCCTCGAAGATCGGCCCGCTGCGGTCGCTCTGTCCCTGATGTCCGTTCACGTCCCGTCCTCGGTTGCTCGCTGGCGGCACGGATCGTCCCGTATCTGGCGGTTTTTGGCAAGGCCGAAAGCCGAAGGTTGGTGCTAGTTCTCCGCCCGCAGTTTCTGCAGCATCAAGACGGACGGGCTCACCATGCGGTCCACAGCGTCCCACTCCTCCGTTGCCCCTTCCGCCGGGGACGACGCCGGCCTGAAGTCGGGAAGGTGTTGTTCCAGGAATTCAACGATGCGGACCGCGGGGACAGCCAAACCGTAACTTTCCAGCTGGCGGTTGGAATAGCTCTTGGCGGCCACGATACCAACGACCTCGCCACGCGCGTTGCACAAGGGTCCGCCGCTGTTGCCGGGGTTGATGCGGCAGTCCAACAGCAGCATGCCTTCGTCCGTCTGGTCCTCCGTGGCGCTGATGATGCCGGTGGTCAACTTGATGCCCTTCCCGACCAGGTCGCCCAAGGGATAACCGAACGCGGCCACGCGCGTGCCTCGCGAGACCGAAGTGGAGCCAACAGCCAACGGTGGCAGCGAGATTCCCTCCGGGACCTGCACGCGGACCAGCGCCAAATCGTGCGTCGAATCGGTCGCCACCACCTCGGCGGGAACGGGATCTGGATGTTGGGGAAGCCGCACGGCCAGTCGGCCTTCGCCCTCGGTCACATGCCGATTGGTCAGGATGTAGCCGCCCTCGCCGACCACGAAACCGCTGCCCGAACCGAGGACGTTGAGCGTCGGCGCCGCCTTTTCCAGGGCCGCGAGCATTTCTCGGATCTTCGGATCGGTGGCTTGATAGCCCAGACCCGCCTCCGCGTAGCGCTCGACCGCTTTGACGTCGTGCCGCATGGCCACCGCGGCTTGCAGGTGCATCCTCGCGCCGCGGTTGGCGTCCTTAAAGTCCTGGTTCTGTTTCCAGGCGTCCAATTCGGCAACCAACTTCTCCATCTGCTGCCGGTCCCCGTCCCGGACGCCCGCGATCCTGGAAAACCAAGCGATTTCAAAGAACGCCTCTTGGTAACCCTGGGCATTCGCTGCGTCCCACTGCTGCGACTCGTCGTACCATTTCTGAAACATATCCGCATAGTGCGCCACGAACTGGAGCACGGCGAGCAGTCGGAATGTCTGCCATGCCGCGGCGGCTTTCTCCGCGCCCAGCGACAGCCGGACTTCTTCGATCAGTCCGTCCCGTCGGTCCCGGAACTTTTGCGATTCCGTCGCCTGATCCAAGAACCGGTCCACGCCGCCGGGCTCGTAGCCGAGTCGCCCATAAGGCATTCCCGCCTTGTCGGCCACGACCACCGTCGGGAATCCCTCGACGCCGAAAGCTTCCATCAGGCGCCGATTCCGGTCCGCATCCTGAACCTTCGCCTTGGCCTCGTCGCCGCGCGGGAAATCGACGAACACCAGCACGTACTTGCCGGCCACTTGGGACTGGAAGCGGGGATCGAAAAACAGCTCGTTGGCCATCTGCACGGAGTAGGGGCACCAATCCGAGCCGTCGAACAGCACGAGAATGTCTTTGTTCGTTTTCGCGGCCTGTCGCTTCGCCGCGTCAAAATCCTGCAGCCAAGCGTCAAAACTGGGCGGACCTCCTGCCGCGACGTCCGCACCGCCCGCCTGGGGCTGGCTGCCGTCAGGCATCGAAAACGCGATGGGCTCCCATTTGGGTTCATACACCGTCCGCTCGCCCTCCCGAAGCTGCAGTTGAACGTCCTGCTGGTGAAAGCCGCGCCGGCGAAGCACGATCTGATGCATCCCCGGCGAGAGCCTGACCTCCAACGCCCCTCGGGCCTTGATGAAGATCGGCGTGCCATCGACGTCGATCGCGATGTTGCGGCGAGCTTCGTCGTCGACCTGGAACTCGACGATTCCCGCACCGTCCTGGCTCTTGCCTGACGTGCTTGGTTTCGCCGTTTTTCGGGCCGCGCTGGGCGTCTTCCCGGCTACCTCCGGCGTGGCCGCTTTCTTTTCGCCGGAGAACAGCCACACCGCCAGCAGGATCAGGCCCACGATCGCCAAGGTACCGCCGGCAGCGATCTGGACGCGCCGGTTGGCGGCCAGTTGACGCCAGCGACTGGGACCGGCCTGCCGCTGGTGGTGCGCCCGCTTGCGAGGGCGCGGCGCGGCCACCGCGATCTTGGCAAACTCGGCGGCCGCGGACTCGCTGGGAACCGGCGGTGGCGGCGGACTGACCTCGTGAGGTCCTATCGCCGGCGGTGGGCCGACTGCCGCGACGCGGTCGTCGACGGCTGGCTCCGGCGGCAGCGCTTCCGCAACGGGCGCCGACGCGGGCACGGGGCCGGTTTCCGAAACGGCGGGCTCGTCCGGGGCGGCCGCCGGAACCGCGATCGGAGCGGCACAACCGGGGCAAGGGACCGTGCGGCCGGCAAACTTCTCCGCCGCCTGCGGGCCTAACCGGACCCACCGCTGACAAGAAGGACATTGGACTCGCATGACTTCTTCCTGCCTCTCCCCCAAGTTCCTAAATGGCCTTTCGCGAAAAGGGGACAGGACCCTTTTGCCGGAACGGCCCGGAGGGTGCTTCGCACAAAAGGGTCCTGTCCCCTTTTCGCGAAACCACCACCGTCAACCAAGCGGACGGAGATGCGTTAACGCGGATACCTCTGCCGCGGAACGGGAACCAAGCCTGCAAATAACGATTCTATGGCGCGAGCTTGCCAGAGGCAAGAATCCAGGCTGAATCGCACCGCCGGCGATCTTGGGCCCCGACGTGACAGCCCTCACTCCATCCTGCGATAGACGCCTTGGCAATCCGTCCTACAACGGAACCTCTGCAACGTTTGAAAGTCCGTATCTTTGCGGTGCGAACCGCAAATGTTAAGATTCATGCGTTTGGATCGCCGTGAATGCCGCCAACGAAGATGGCGAGGCGTGCCGATGGCTTTGTCCCAAGTCCGCGGCGGCATTCGATGCACAGGAGAGCCCCATGTTCCTTAGCCGATTCGGCGTCAAGAACTACAAGTGTCTGGGCGAGATCGATATCCCGCTTAGGCCCATCCGCCCATTGTTCAAACAAGGAGCCCTACGATGCGAGTGATAAGGTATCTGGATCAGTCGGGTGAGCCGCGTTATGGCTGTCAGCACGCGGACGGTTCGGCGACCGAACTGGACGGCGATCTGTTTGGTGAGTTCCGCGACAGCGGCCGCAGCGCGGCGGTCGTTAAACGGTTGGCGCCGATCGCGCCGACCAACTTGTTGTGCATCGGCCTCAACTACCGCCGGCACGCGGAGGAGGGGCGGCAGCCGATCCCAGAGTATCCGGTCCTGTTCATGAAATCCGTGTCGGCGGTTCAAAACCCCGGCGATCCGATTTTGCTGCCCCGGCGACTGCGCAGCGACGCCGTCGATTACGAGTGCGAACTGGCCGTCGTCATCGGCAAACGGGGCAAAAACATCGCTCGCGCGGACGCGCTGCAATACGTGTTGGGCTATACCTGTGCCAACGACGTCAGCGCCCGCGACTGGCAAATGAAGTGGGGGGGCGGCCAATGGTGCCGGGGCAAAACGTTCGACACGTTCTGCCCGCTGGGGCCCTGCCTGGTGACCGCCGACGAAATCCCCAATCCGAACGCGCTGCGGATCAGAACGGTTCTAAACGGCCAGACCATGCAGGACTGGACAACGGAGGACATGATCTTCGACGTATCGGCGCTGATCGCTTTTCTGAGCGGCAGCACCACACTGTTGCCGGGAACGGTCATCCTGACGGGAACACCGCACGGTGTCGGCGCGGCTCGCAAGCCACCGGTCCGCCTGCAAGCGGGGGACACCGTCACGGTCGCGATCGACGGGATCGGCGAATTGACCAACCCCGTGCAAGAGGAGCCGGATTAAGATCGGCAGAGGGTGCGCCGGCGTGTTACAGGGTGGTGGGGTGCTCGTTGTCCATCCCTGCGCGTCGGGCTGGGTGAGACTGCGGTTCCTAACGGAACTCGACTACAGTCGCTTGGCTGTCATCACGCGGAGCGTGATGGCTACTTTGGTGAGACGGCGGTTCCTGGCGGAACTCGACTACAGCCCCAGTATCCTTCGGTGTATTTGCAGATAACCACCTGCGAATATCTGCTGGTTGTCAAGAAGGGAATAATGATGCCGGTCATTTTGAGTGATTCTCCTTGATAACTTGAATCCGTTTATGAATAGAATTAAACCCTTTTTCTGATTAAATCTATTCAGACTGCGAAACCTGGCTCTGGACCTGGTCTGCGGGTGCGGCTTGGCGTCCTTGCCTGACTCGGCCAGTGAATTCAAGGTATCCGAATCAAACGTTAGGCGTGACCTAGACTATCGTTAGGAAAATGGGTTCGCCACGCGTCTGGGGCGGCCGCTTCCACAAGCCGGGAGTGATGCGGGCATGGCTTTGACAGCTCCGATGGATCGCAAGACGATCGAGAACATCGTTCGGCAGATCGTGCTGCAGCAAGCGGGCGGCAACGGCCGGCCGGCAGCATTCCGGCCGAACCTGGTTGTCAGCATCTCCGCTCGGCACGTGCACCTGACGGACGAGCACGTCGAGATCCTGTTCGGTCCGGGCCACAGACTGACGCCGATGAAGGACCTGTACCAGGAGGGGGCCTACGCGGCCGAGGAAACCGTGATGGTGGTTGGTCCGCGACGTCGGATGCTGCCCACGGTGCGCGTGTTGGGGCCGACGCGGTCGCACAGCCAGGTCGAGTTGGCGTTCACCGATTCGATCTCCCTGGGGCTCGACGCGCCGGTGCGGCACAGCGGCGACATCCAGGGCAGCCCCGGTTGCGTGCTGGTGGGGCCCAAGGGCGTGGTGGAACTGAAGCAAGGCGTGATCCGCGCAGCCCGTCACGTCCACATGCATCTCCGCGACGCCGAGTACTACGGCGTCAAGACGGGGGACATGATGAAGCTGCGAGTGGTGTCGCCCCAGTGTTCGGTGACGTTCGACGAGTTGCGGGTGCGAGCCGAACCAACCACGAAACTGGAAGTCCACCTGGACACGGACGAGGGCAACGCCTGCAACATGGATCAGGCGATCGAGATCGAGTTATTGAAGTCGGAAACGGGGGCGTGTTCCTGCTAGCCTGACAGTTGACGAAGTTGGAGTTTCATTCTTTTTGTGGGGAGAACTGGCGAGATGTCAAAGGCGATGGAAGCGTTGGGCATGATCGAGACCAAGGGATTCGTGAGTCTGGTCGAGGCCACCGACGCGATGTTGAAAGCGGCCGACGTGACGTTCCACGGCTGGGACAAGGTCGGCAGCGGATTGGTTTCGGCGTTCGTGACCGGCGATGTGGCGGCCGTCAAGGCGGCGACGGACGCCGGGGCGAATGCGGCTGGCCGAGTGGGCGAGGTGGTCAGCGTGCAGGTCATACCGCGGCCGCACGAAGACCTGGGCATCGTCCTGCCCCCGCCGATCAAGCGGACTGGCTCCAAGTAGGATTTTTTCACAGACGAGGATTTCTGGCGATGCAAACAGCAATTGGATTGGTGGAAACGAAGGGCCTGATCGCCCTGGTCGAAGCTACTGATGCGATGGCCAAGGCGGCGAATGTCGAGATTGTCAAACGCGTCGGCATCGGCGGCGGCTTGGTGACCACGATCGTCAAGGGCGACGTGGGCAGCGTGCGGGCGGCGGTCGAAGCCGGCGCCAACGCGGCCGGCCAGGTCGGCGAACTGGTCAGCAGCCATGTGATTCCACGCCCGGCGGAAGGCCTGGTCGAGGCGTTCTTGTCGTAACCTGGCCTGCGACCAACGTAGAACGGAATTCATTCCGTTCCGAATCGCCATGGTTCCGTTCGGAACGGAATGAATTCCGTTCTACAAGGTCAAGGTTGCCCAAGGACGTCGGGAGTACAGGAGACGGAGTGCGGATCATGAAGATCTTGGTTGCCAACCTGGGTTCGACCAGTTTCAAGTACCGGCTGTTCGACATGACGGACGAGCGCCAACTGGCGCGCGGCGGTGTGGAGCGTATCGGTGCTCCGGAAAGCCGCTGCTCTCTGGACATCGGCGGCCGCCGGCAAGAGTTGACGGCGCGCGTGCCGGACCACGCGGTGGCGGTCCGGCAGTGCCTGGAGCAGCTGACCCATCCGGAGACGGGTTGCCTGAAGTCCGCCGCCGAAGTCTCGGCGATCGGCTTCAAAGCGGTTCATGGCGGCCGGGTGAGTGGGACGCAATGGGTGACGGCCGACGTGCTGGCGGCGATGGAGGAGATGAATGCGGTCGCCCCGGCGCACAATCCGCCGTACATCCGCGCCATGCGGCTGTTGGCCGAGAAGCTGCCGGAGATTCCGCTGGTGGCGGCGTTCGAGACCGGCTTCCATGCCACGGTTCCCGACCGCTGGCGTTACTATCCCGCGCCGTACGAGTGGGCGGACCGGCTGCACGTCAGGCGTTGGGGATTTCACGGCGCCAGCCATCGCTTCATCGGCGGCCGCGTTGCGGAACTGTTGGGGCGGGAAGACTTGCGAGTGATTTCGTGCCATTTGGGTGGATCGAGCAGCCTGTGTGCGATTCGCGGCCGCGTGAGCGTGGCCACGTCGATGGGCATGAGCCCCCAGTCGGGTCTGCCGCACAACAATCGCGTGGGCGATTTCGATCCCTTCGCGTTGCCCGTGATCCTGCGGGCGACCGGCAAGACGCTCGACCAGGTTCTGGACGACCTCGCCTGCCGCAGCGGCTTGCTGGGGCTGAGCGGCGTCAGCGGCGACGTGCGGGACCTGGAGCAGGCGGCCGACGCGGGCCACCAGCAAGCCCAGCTGGCCCTGGACGTGTTCCACACCGAGACCCGCCGGCATTTGGGCGGTCTGCTGGTGGAACTCGGCGGCGCCGACGTGCTGGTCTTCACCGGGGGCATCGGCGAGAACGGCGCCCGCACGCGGCAGGCGATCTGCGCCGGCCTGGAAGAGCTGGGCATTGTTCTCGATCCGGCGGCCAACGCGGCGGCCAAGGGGGAGTGCAGGATCAACGCCCCTCCGAGCCGCACGCAAATCTGGATCGTCCCCACCAATGAAGAGTTGGTCGTGGCGAGGTTGGCAAAACAGCTGTTGCAGCAGAAGGACTGAACCCATGTTCGTGGCCAAGGTAACCGGTTCGCTCGTGTCGACGCAAAAGGTCGCCTCGATGGTCGGCTACAAGCTGATGATCGTCGAGCCCTACCGGCTGGAACGAAAGGAGCGCAGGAGCCTGACCACCACCGGCCGCACGTTCATCGCCGTGGACCTGTTGGGCGCGGGCGAAGGGGACCTGGTCCTGGTCACACAGGGCTCCAGCGCCCGGCTGACTCCGGAAACCAAGAACTTGCCGCTGGACACCCTGATTGTCGGTATCGTGGACAAGGTCCATGTGGATTCCGCGTGCGTCTACTCGCGCGAAGGAGAAACAGCATGCAAATCGACGAAACACTGATCCGCAACGTGGTCGCTCAAGTCTTGGCCGAAGTGGGCCGAGTCTCTCCCGTCAGCGGCGCCGGCTACGAGGGCCGCCACGGGATCTTTAGCGACGCCAGCGAAGCCATCGCGGCGGCGGCCGAGGCTTACCAACGGCTGCGCGAGCGGAGCCTGGAGGACCGCAAACGGATCATCGGCCACATCCGCCGGATCGCGATCGACCAGTGCGTCGAACTGGGCACGATGGAGATGAACGAAACCAAGATCGGCCGCTTGGAGCACAAGATCGAAAAGCTGAAAACGCTGGGCGAACGCAGCCCCGGCGTCGAGTTCCTGCGGAGCGAGGTGTACAGCGGCGACCGCGGCCTGGCGGTCATCGAGCACGCGCCCTTCGGCGTGATCGGCGCCATCACCCCGGTAACCCACTCGCTGCCCACGATCACGGGCAATGCGGTCAGCATGATCGCGGCCGGCAACACGCTGGTCGTCAACCCGCATCCCAGCGGCAAGCGGGTGGCGGCCGAGGGCGTGCGGCGCTACAACGAAGCCATTCACCGCGACATGGGGATCGACAACCTGATCTGCCTGATCACCGAGCCCACGCTGCAAACGGCAGACGTGATCTTCAAGCACCGTGAAGTCAAGCTGATCTGCGTCACCGGCGGCGCCGCGGTGGCGCGTGCCGCGCTGAACAGCGGCAAGCGGGCGATCGTGGCCGGTCCGGGCAATCCGCCGGTCGTGGTGGACGAGACCGCCGACCTGGGCCGGGCGGCCCGCTCGATCGTCCAAGGCGCGTCCTACGACAACAACCTGCTGTGCATCTCCGAAAAAGAGGTTTTTGTGGTGGATCAGGTCTTCGATCCGATGATGGCCGCCATGGAGCGGGCCGGCGCGGTGAAGCTCAGCAGCCAGGAGATCGCCGAGTTGACCAAGCATGCGATCGTCCAGGCAGGCGACGACAAGCACAAACACGATGCGCCGTCCAAGGAGTTCCTGGGCCAGGACGCGGCCGTGCTGGCTCGCGGCGCGGGCCGCACCGTGCCGGAGGACGTGGAACTGCTGTTCGGCGAAACCGACGAGTCGAATCCGTTCGTGCCCGTGGAACAGATGATGCCTTTCCTGCCTTTCGTCCGCTGCCGCGACGTGGACGAAGCGATTGCCAAGGCCAAGAAAGCTGAACACGGCTTCAGGCACACGAGCATCATCCATTCGAACAACGTCCGGAACATGACCAAGATGGGCCGCGCGTTGGAGACGACGCTGTTCGTCAAGAACGGCCCGTGCATGGCGTCGCTGGGACTGGGCGGGGAAGGCTACTTGTCGTATTCCATCGCCGGACCGACGGGCGAAGGCGTCACCACGCCGCTGACGTTTACCCGCGAACGGCGCTGTTCAATGATCGACGATTTGTGGATTTTGGGGAAAGCTTAGGAGAACCGCATGCACCTGGCCCGCGTCATTGGCACGGCGACCGCGACGATCAAGCATCCGACGCTGCAAGGCGCCAAGCTGCTGGTCGTCCAGCCGTATCGGTCCGACGGCCGGACGCCGGACGGCGATCCGCTGCTGGCGGTCGATTCCGTGGGCGCCGGACGCGGGGAAACGGTGATGATCACACGGGACGGGCGATACGCGCGGGAATGGCTCGAGACCGGCGCGACGCCGGCGGCTTGGACGACAATAGGGATTAAAGACTGATGGCCGGCCAGGAATTGGATGTCGAAGCGATCGTGCGCGAGGTGTACCGCCGACTGGAGCAGTTGGGCGACGGCGGCACGGCCGACGTGGGCCACGGCGCCGGAACCGGGAAGCAAGCCGCGGCGAGCCCCGCCGCGCGGCAACCTGCCGCCGACGCGGCTCGGCTGCAGTTGGCCCATCGCACGATCACGATGTCCCAGGTCGCCGGGCGACTCGACGGCGTGACCGAACTGCTCGTTCCGGCCGGCGCCGTCGTCACGCCGTCCGTGCGCGACGAGTTGCGGAAGCGGCAAATCTCCCTGCGCCCGGCTGACGAGCGGGCGACGGTCGCGGCCGGTCGAGCTGAACTCGTGCTCGGTGTGGCAGGCAACGCCGACCCGACCGGGGCTGCCGCGGCTGCCGTACAAGCGGAAGCCGGCGCGGGGGACAGGATCGAGAGCCCGTGCGTGCTGGAAGTCGTCCGCCAGGTGACGCAAGCGGTCGCCGACCGGAGGCAGATCGGGCTGGTGTTGACCGACCGACCCGCCGTCGCGCTCTGTCTGGCCAACCGCCGGGCGAACATTCGCGCCGCGTGGGGCGTGAGCGTGGCCTCGGTCCGCGAGGCCACGAAGCTGATCGGCGCTAACCTGCTGGTCCTCAATCCGGCGCAGCACGGCGTCTCGGAACTGCGAGGCATGATCCGCGAGTTCCTGAGCGGCCGGCGCGATTGCCCGGAGGACTATCGCCGGGCCCTGGGAGGGGAACCATGAGAATCGCACAAGTCATCGGCACCGTCACGTTGGGCCGCCCGCATCCGAGCTTCCAAGGAGCCCGTTTGAAGCTGGCCCTACGGCTGTCGCTGAGCAACTTGACGGGCCAGACGGAACCGGGATGCGACCCGCTGGTCGTCTGGGACGACCTGGGCGCCGGCATCGGCGACAAGATCGCTCTGGCCCAAGGCCCCGAAGCGGCGCAGCCGTTCCGGCCGGAACTCAAGCCGGTCGACGCCTACAACGCCGCCATCCTGGATCGCATCAACCTGGACGAACCACAGTAGCAGGCACGCTCCGCGTGCCGCCCGCCACGACCAAGTTGGAACCAATCGACCAAGGGAACCGAATCGATGGTCAACGCACACAAGATCAAACAAGAAATCTGCGAAATCGGCCGCCGCATCTACGCCAAGGGCTTCGCCGCCGCCAACGACGGGAACATCTCGGTGCGAATCGGCGACAACGAGGTGCTGTGTACGCCCACCATGCACTGCAAGGGCTTTCTCACGCCCGACGACATCACCACCGTCGACATGACGGGCAAGCAAATCGCCGGCCGCAAGAAACGCTCCAGCGAAGCGATGTTGCACCTGGAAATCTACAAGCAACGGGCCGACGTGAAAAGCGTCGTCCACTGTCATCCGCCGCATGCCACCGCCTTTGCCGTGGCTCGCGAGCCGATCCCGCAGTGCATCCTGCCCGAGGTCGAAGTGTTCCTGGGCGACGTGCCCATCGCCCGATACGAAACCCCCGGCGGCCAGGCGTTCGCCGACACCATCCTCCCGTTCGTGCGGAAGACGAACATCATCCTGCTGGCCAATCACGGCACGGTCAGTTACGGCGAGAGCGTGGAACGGGCCTACTGGTGGACCGAAATCCTGGACGCCTACTGCCGCATCCTGCTGCTGTCGCACCAGTTGGGCCGCGTGCAGTACGTGGGCGAACAGAAAGAACGAGAATTGCTCGATCTGAAGAAAGGCTGGGGCTACACCGATCCGCGGAACACGCCGGAGTACCAGAACTGCGACGTCTGCGCCAACGACATCTTCCGCCACAGCTGGAAAGACGCGGGCGTGGTGCGTCAAGCCTTCAACCCAGCTCCGCCCGCCACCCCGACTCCCGCAACCGCGCTGGCCGCTGGCGATCAAGAAGTCTTGGTCCAAGCTATCACCGACCGCGTCATGGAAGCGATGAGAAGGCAGTCCAGGTAGACCGCCGTTTTGAGGATGTGTCCGGAGCGGTGAGAGTTGGAGTGCGGCGCCTCCAAAATGGCTGCAACCAAGCCGCGTTGAGAATTCTCGCTCACCGCACCGACTCGAACCGGTACGTTCCCGATCCCGCCTCGAAGACAGCAAAGGGAGCGTCCGCCCGCAGGAACTGGAGGCCCGGAGACTGGGCGGCGGGACGGCCGCCTTCGCGGACGGACTCGGCGTCGCGAGCCGGGACGAAGACGGTGGCCGAAGTGTTGGGCGGGATCGTGACCGTCCACGCGAAGGCCCCTTGCTCGCGGGCCGGCGGCTGTCGCCATTGGCTGACGATCCGGCCGTGGGGGCAGTCGTAGGTGACGTTCACCCACTCCAGGCCCACAGGCACGTCGGGGCGGAGGACAAAGTGCTTGAAGGCGGGACTGGCCGGGTCGAGGCGGATGCCGCCCAGTCCGCGGTACAGCCATTCTTCCGCGTGCCCCAACATGCAGTGGTTCTGCGACGTAGCGGGATTGGCGTCCCACGTCTCGACCAGCGAGGTCGCGTCCTTCTTCAACTGGTAGACGTAACCCGGCCCGTCGTCCTGCACCAGCATGTCATACAGCACGTCGCCGCGTCCGTTGTCGGTCAGCGCTCGCACCAGGTAGACGAACCCCACGTCTCCGGCGGTCACGCGGTTCTTGTTCGCGCGAATGTCCTGCACCAGGTTCTCCAACACGGCGGCACGGCGGTCCGGCTCGGCGATGCCCAGCGTCAGCGGAATCGCGTTGGCGGCTTGGCTGTTTCGGTCGTAGTTGTCTTTGTCCGCATGGAAGAACGCCCGCTGGAACGTCTGCCGCACCTCCACCGCCCGCCGAGCGAACGCCGCCGCCTCGTCCGGGTTGCCCAACACGCGGGCCGTCCGCTCCAGGATCGCGAGGTTGTTGTACAGCATCGCGGTGCTGGTCAGCCCCAGCGACGTCAGCTGCGAAGGCCCCGGGCCCTTCGGTCCCACGTCGCACCAGTCGCCCAGCCCGTACGCAACGATGCCGCCGGCGTCGGCGCGCGAAGCCAGATAGTCGGTATAGCGTTTCATCGTGTCGTAGTTCTCTTCCAGCGCTCGCCGGTCGCCGTAAGTCTCCCACAGCACCCAGGGATTGACGACACAGGCCGAGCCCCACTCCGGGCTGTCGCGGAAGCCGCCGGAGAACACCGTGAACTCGGGCGCAATGTCAGGCACCATGCCGTTGTCCAACTGCGACTCGCGCATGTCGCGGCAAATCTTCTGGTAGAAGCGGGCCCCGTCGTGGTTGTACAGGATGCTGGACGCCAACAGGTGCGAGACCTCCAGCCAGCCCAGCTTCTCGCGATGGGGACAATCGGTCAGCACGCTCTTGAAGTTGCTCAAAATAGCCGCATCGATCAGCCCGTGGATGCGGTTGACCAGTTCATTGGAGCACTCGAACCGTCCGCAGGTCTCGGCGGCGGTGAACAGGAACACGCCGGCCAGTTGGTCGATCCGCGGGGTGTCGGCGGGCACGTTTGCCGCGTCCGCGGGGGCCGCGCCCTCGACTTGCACATACCGGAAGCCATAGTAGGTGAACCGCGGCTGCCATTGCTCGGCGCCGCCGCCCTGGAGCGTATAGCTGAACCACATCGGCCCGCCGGAACTCCGCTGGCTCACTCGCCCGCGATCGTCCAGCAACTCGCCCGGCGTGAGCTTGACCTGTGCCCCCGCCGGACCGCGGACGCGGATCTTCGGCCAGCCGGAGAAGTTCTGCCCCAGGTCGTACACCCACACGCCTTCTTCGACCTGCGTGACCTTAACGGGTTGGTATTCGATCATCGGCTGGATCGGCTGGACGATCTCGCTGCGCAGATCTCCGCCGGGGCCGCCGGTGACGCTGACCGCCGACCAGGCGGCATCGTCAAAGCCGGGAGCGTCCCAGCCGGTTTGTTCCTCACGAGCGTCGTAGTCTTCGCCGCCGAACGTGCAGGAGAACCGGATCGGCCCCTCCGACCACTTCCACGAGCCGTCGCTGGCGACCACCGTTCGCGAGCCGTCGGCATGTTCGACCGCCAATTGGCAGATCAACTTGGGTGGGCCGAACGAGCCCCTGAACTTGACGTACCGCCCGCCGACGACGTTGTACAAGCCGTTGCCCAGCATCACGCCGATCGCATTTTCGCCCTGACGCAGCAGGGCCGTCACGTCGCTGGTGCGGTAGTAGCACGTCTGGCGGTAGTTGGACCACGATGGTTCGATCACGGCTGGGCCGACCTTCCGGCCGTTCAGCCGGACCTCGTGCTGGCCCAGGCCGCTGACGTACAGCATCGCTCGACGCACGGGCTTGGACAGCTCGAAGCCGCGGCGGAAGATGGGCATGGGCGAGGAACCGGGGCAGTTGGGACCGGACGTCCACGGCGGCTCGTGGAACTTGCGGACCAAGACCGCCGCCGGCCAAGCCGAGTCGTCGAATCCGATCCACTCCCACTTGGCCTGCACCGTTTCGGCACTCTTCCACTGCTCGTCGATCTTCACCACCATCTGGTTGCCGTCGGCCAGGCGGATCATTAACTTGCCGATCACGCCGGCCGGATTGGGGTTCTCCGTGGTGTTCTCCGCGCGGAGGGCCAGCACGTTCTCGCCAGGTTTCAGCAAGGACGTGACGTCGACGGTGACGGCCGTCTCCCACGTCGAAACGTGGACGACATTTTTCCCGTTCACGTACAGCGTGCCGAGATTGTCGGCGGCAAACGTGAACCGGGCCTCGAGAATCCTCGCGTCCTGCGGCAGGTCGAGTTGGCGGCGAAAACACCGTGTACCGGGCGGGTACGCCGCTCCCGGTCCCGGCTGGCCGTGCCAGTACCAGCCGCAGTCGTCAAGCACGGGCACCTCCTTCTGCTCGGCCTGGATCCAGCGGGCCCGCCAATCCTCTGCGGCCAACAGTCCCATGCTCCACGTAGCGGGCTCGCTCCAGGGACTCATCTGGCCGTCCTGGTCCCACGTTCGCAGCTTCCAAAAGCACTGCTGCCCCGAAGCCGGCGGCCGTCCGGCGTATTCGACCTGGATGGACGCATCGCTGTCCACCTTGCCGCTGTCCCACAAATCGCCCCGATCACGGGCCAGTTCGTCCGCCGTCGAGGCCACGAGCACGTGATAGGCCGATTGGCGCAGGCCCCGTTTACCGGATTTTGGTTCATTGATCCAACTCAGTCGCGGCCGGGCGCACTCGACGGCCAAGGGACGGTCGGCGTATTCGCACCGCAGTCCCGCAGGCCCGATGTCACTGGCGGCAGCGGGCCACGGCAACAATACTGCGACGAGGAAGAGAAATCGTGTGTGTCGGCTCATTTTTTTCTCCTTGCCGGACCCAGCCAACTCGTCAAGCCCCAGCCGGCGAAGGCTTGATGCTCAGCCGCGTTCGAGAAAGAACTGTGCAGTGTTTGTTGCCGATCATCGCACGGAGTGTGATGCAATGTTTGTTGCCGATCATCACACGGAGTGTGATGGCTACTTTGGCGAGGCGACGGTTGTTACTCGAACGCTGCGGCTTGCTGGCCAACGAACGCGCCGCCACGTGCTTCGGCTACTGCAGCGCGCCGATCACCAGCAGGGTGCCGTCGGCGGCGGACAGCAGGAGGCGAGCGCCGAAGGCGACGGGCCCGGCGCCCAGCGGTTCACCGACGTCGACCTTGGCCAATTCCTTGCCGTCCTGGCCGGAGATCATCCAGACCGTTCCGGACAGCGAGGCCAGCACCAGGTTGCCATTGACCCGCAACGGCCGCCCGACCAGCGGGCCGTAGGCCAGCGGGCTGGTCCAGCGCTGTTTCTGGCCCGCTTCGAACGCCAGCAGCACCTGGCGGTCCGTGGCGACGAGCACCAGGTCACCCAACGCCTCCGGTCCCCAGGCGACGCGGCCTTCGAGCGGGCATTCCTTGCCCGCCGCCAAATCGGCGGCCGCAAAGGACAAGACGGTGTCGCTGTTCAGCCCGCGCGTCACGCCGTACACGGTGTCGCCGGCGGCGGCCAGGGGCGAGACAATGTCCACTTCGAGCTGGGCTTGAGAAGCCGCCTCCAAGTGCGGTTCGGGCTGGTCCTTGACGCCGACCCGAAACAGCTTCTTGCGGTCGTCGGCGATCACGAATTCGCGCTGATCTGCGCCCACCGCGGCCGGCCTGAGCCAGGCGACTTTGCTGCCGGCTTCGACGGGGGGCTGGAAGGGCAGGACCTTGTTGTCGCCGGTGGCCGCATCCAGCAGCAGGACCTGGCCGTTATCCAGCGGCACGATCAGTCCGCCGTTGCCGTACACGGGCATGGCAGTCACTTGGGCCGTGCCCGCCGCCTTCAGCAACACGTCCCGCAGACGGCCGCCGGGCGTGGCGGCGTTGGGATCGTAGACCACCACCCGCCCGCG
>CAYPGE010000162.1:0-17547 GCA_964409865.1 uncultured Pirellulaceae bacterium | reverse complement strand
AACATGTCGACATTGAAGAGGATGGTGTCCACGCCGACGAGGGAGACCGCGTAGGTGCCTGCGTCGAGCACAAGGGTCGCAGACTCTCCCTGGTACGTCTGGCCGTCGACGACGTACGCACCTGGGTATTCTCCCGGATCGATCGTGACCGTGTCGACACGGGAAAGCTCGAACGTGTGAATCTCTCCCGACACGTCCACGTCGATGCTGGACGGCATCGGGTCACCGTTGATATCGACGTTGAAGTCGTAGTTCCCGACGCCTGACACGGTGATCGTATAATTGTCCATACCGGGTACCGCGATCACACCGGCCAGTCCCGTAGTCCAGGGAAGCAGACTGCCCCCTTCCACGTAGAAGTTGCCCGCATAATCCCCTGGGTCGATCGCGATTTGTACGTTGTTGAACCGCAGGGTCTCGTTGATCTGATCGCCATCCACGTCAGCGCCGACCGCGGCTGCCGTGTTCTGGCTGGTCACATTGCCGTCCGTGGCGACATCGAAGTACACATAGCCGACCCCGGAGATTTCAGTTCGATGCGCAAACCCGGGGATTGCCCTGGCACTTTGTGGTCCGGTGCCGACTGGACTTATGTGGGAGGTGCCGGCCAAAATCGAGTAGGGTCCAGCGTAATCGCCTGGGTCGACGAACACTTCCGTGGTGATGAATTCGAGTGTTTTGGTCGTGCCGTCGCCCGCGACGGCCACCGGGTTCTGGCTTGTCACGTTGCCGACTGCATCGACATCGAAGTCGACAGTGCCGAGCCAAGGGAATCCAACCCGATAGGTGAAACCAGGGATTACGTTCACGCTT
The DNA here is from genome assembly GCA_964409865.1 of uncultured Pirellulaceae bacterium. GTDB lineage: Bacteria > Planctomycetota > Planctomycetia > Pirellulales > Pirellulaceae > Anammoximicrobium. Next base: position 16,734 of record CAYPGE010000162.1, on the reverse strand, counting down.
TGCGATCCGGGTCCGGCAGAACTCAGCAGAATGGAGTTGCCGCCATTGATCGCGTAGGATCCAACATAATCCTGTGGATCGACGACGATTTCCGTCGTGTTGACCTGGAGGGTGTTGGTTGTTCCGTCTCCCGCAATGGCCAGTTGGTTGCCGCTCGTCACGTTGCCGGCCACATCGACATCAAAGTGGACGGTGGCGAGGAACGGGAATCCAAGATCGTAGGTGAAACCAGGGATGACCTTCGCGCTTCGGATGCCAGTGCCTGCGGGGAGTAGCAGGGAGGTCCCGCCATTGATCGCGTAAGCTCCGACATAGTCGCCTGGATCGACAACGACTTCCGTGGTGTTGATCTGGAGGGTGTTGGTGGTTCCGTCTCCCGCAATCGCCGGCGGGTTCTGGCTTGTCACGTTGCCGACCGCATCGACATCGAAGTCGACTGTGCCGAGCCAGGGCAATGCAACCCGGAACGTGAAACCGGGGATGACCTTGGCGCTTTGCGGGCCGGAATCGACGGGACTCAGCGAAATCACGGTGCTGGCGGTGATCGCGTAATCGCCCACATAATCGCCCGACTGGACGAAGACGTCCGTCGTGTTGAACGTCAGGCTGTTGGGACCCCCCGTCGCTGCAATCGGGCTCTGGCTGGTCACGTTGCCATCCGAATCCACTTCGAAGTCGACATTTCCAACACCTCCAATCCCGACACTATAAGCACCGGGGTCAAGGTCGATCGTCGCGGCCTCCGCTGCGAATACCTGTCCTTCAACACTGTACTGGCCAACATAGCCGCCAGGATCGAACAGGATTGCGGCCAGCAAGTGTCGGCACTCTAGCGGTTCGAGCAGCAGGCGACGCATCAGGTACGGCGATCGTGAACGAGTGCCCAGGTGGCGCGTGCGGCGGGTCTTGCGCGTGGAGCGGCGGGACATCTTGCGACCAAAGGGATTTCCGAAAAAACTCATCTGCATTCTCCTATTGCAATAGCTTTTCTTACCGCAACGATGCCGCAATCGCTGGCTACGGCAGCGGCGACAGCAGAAAGGCCTGGCCACTGAAGTTGAAATTGTCGCTGAATGGCCCGGAGATTTGGCCGGCGTCGTTGATTCTCCAAGGGGCAATTTGCCCGCTGAGTTCCGCGGGAAGATCCACGATCAAGGGTTCGAGTTCCAGCATGCCAAGGTCGTCCGTGAAAACGAACGCTACGAACGGGTTCATGGCGCCTTCCGCGTTGACCTGCGCCATCCCCACTACGTCGCCCCAGACGTTGATCCCGTAGGCCTCGCTGTCGTCGCCGCTGAGCGTGCCTAGGTCTTTCATGCCTTCGACCACAGGCGGTTCGGTGTCTGTGCCCGGCGTATAAAGAAAGGCAACCGAACCGCGGTCATACGTGCCGTCACCGTCATCGTCACGGCAGCTCTGCTGGCCGACGATCTGACCATTGTCATGTCCATTCCGGGCCCATTTCCAGTTGGTCAACATGACAAGGTTCTCCTTTCGGGTTTCAGGTGTCACTTTCGTGTCTATCGACCATCACGCGTCCTCGGCCCTTCAGGGTTTCGCCTCCTTTGATCCCTGTGCATTGGCCTCCGATCTCTTTGTCTGAGCTTCCTCCGGTTTCTCCTTTGTTTTTGGCTCGGTTTCGGTCACACCCAGCAACTCGGCTGCCTCGGCGCGGAAGCGGCAAAGCGCTTCGTCATCGGGTTTGTTCTTCTCCATCCAATCCACAGCCTTGCCGTACCACTGGCGGGCTTCGTCTTTGTGTGCCAGTTGCCAGTGGGCCATGGCCAGGAAGAACCAGTCGAAGCTGTCGCCGCCGTTGCGAAGCTCCGACGATCTGTTTAGCGTCTCGATCGCCTTGTCCCAATTGCCCGCTCGACAATGGGCGACGCCAAGGGTGTTCACGGACATGGCGGTCTCGGGTGATGGTTCAGCGGACTTTCCGGCCAGCTCGACAGCCTTTTCAGCCAATTCGACCGCCATTTTGGCCAGCTCGACCGTTCGGTTAGCATCGCCAAGGGCTTTGCGAGGGCATGTTGCCAACGCCCACGCAAAATTCTTGTAGACCATCGGTACGTCGGACTGAAGAAGCTCCGTCATCTTGACCAAATAGGGCATCGTCTGATCCCGATGCGCCAACTGAGCACATAGCACGCTCAATTCGTAGCTGGTGCTTTCCAGAGTCAACTCGCCGGGAATCGACGGGTCACCCTTTTCCGGGAGCCTTTCAAACGCACGTTCGAGGTCTTCAATGGCTTGCTCTTCTCGCCCGAACGCCGCCAGCAGCCGCCCCCTCACGGCGTATGCTCTCGCGGAATGATGGGTCAACTCAATCGCTTTGTCGGCCAACTTGAGAAGCCCCGCGCGAAACTGTTCATCTGGGCACTGGGCCACGTCATTGAGCCCAATCCACCTGAGGGCGCTGAGATCGTCGGGCTTCAGGTCGACCGCCTTTTCAATGTCCGTGAGCGATTCGTCGAAATTTTCCATACGAAAGTAAGCGTCGGCGCGACGCTTGTACAGGTGAGATCGGTAAGGGGCGAGTTCGATTGCCTTGCTATAGTCCGCAAGTGCCTCGTCATATCTCTTGAAGCGACTGAGAATGTCGGCACGCGTCTCAAAGTGGTAAAAACTCGTTGTTCGGTTCGGGGCGGCTAACTCCAGCCCGCGGCTGCTCGCGATCAATGCGTTGTCGTATTGTCCGAGGGTTAAATACACCTCAGCAACAGCGAGCCAAGACCACTCGTCATCGGGCGCAAGTTCCGTGCTCTTTAATGCGTCGGCGAGCGCGAGTTGCCTATTGCCCTGCCGCATGTGAATATGTCGACGTTCTCTGTAAAGCCCGGCGGCTTTGGGCGTGAGCTCGATTGCCTTGTTGTACTCTGACAGGGCTTTGTCAAGGTCTTGCAGATCGCGGTATGCGAGTCCGAGGACCGCGTGGGATCTCGATGATAGCGGGGCGAGTTCAACCGCTCGCGCGGCATGGATGAGAGATCGATCTTTGTCCCGAAAAGCCACATCTGGGCAGCGTTCAAAATGCCATGCCAACGCCGTCTGGAAGGCAACATTATCGGGATCAAGCTCAGCCGCCTTTTGATAGTCCGTACGTGTGGCGCCGTAGCGGGCAAGCAACTCGTTGACTTTACCCCTTTGGAAGTACACCATGGGATCGTCCGAATTCAGTTTCAATAATTCGTCGTAAAAGGCTGCCGCATCTTCGAGGAGTTCCTCTCGCACATCCTTCATTTCTGGGATGAAACTGAGATGCACGTCAGCCAGCCGAGTTACCATCCTCTCAACAGCTTCACGGGCCTTCGCATAATTCGCGTCGGCTCGCTGTCGTTGTTCGGCCGTCTCGTTGAGTTGTTGTTTGGCGACATCTTCTTGGTCACGTGCCTCCTTCTCAGCGTTGGTCGCTCGAACTGCCTGCCAAGTCGTCGCGGCTAGCCCCAGAATCAACGCCAAGGTCATCGAAACCACAGTAGCAATCGTCGCCTTGTTGTGGCGTACAAACTTGCGGACCCGATAAGTCGTCGACGGCGGGCAAGCCTCGACCGCTTCGCCATCCAGGTACCGCTGGACATCCTTGGCCAGATCGTTGGCTGATTCGTAGCGTCGGGTGCGGTCCTTTTCCAGAGCCTTCATCACGATCCAGTCCAACTCGCCGTGCAGCGAGTGGCGGAGCCGTGCCGGGTCGGTGTTGCGGTTGGCGGAGATGGTCGAGGTCGCTTCGGCCGCCAAAGTACTGATTCGGGTACTCGGTCGCGGCGGCTCCTCTTCGCGGATCACATGGCGAATCTCGTCAATGCTAAGCTCTCGAAACCGGTCTTTGTCAAATGGGGGGACGCCGGTAAGCAACTCGTAGAGCAATACACCCAGCGAATAGACGTCCGAACGCGTATCGACGTCCAGGCCGCTGAGTGCCACTTGCTCTGGGCTCATGTACGCCGGAGTGCCGATCATTTGGCCGAAACCGGTGAACACCGTTTTTTCGGTCAGCTGCTGATGCGTCGCTTTGGCCACTCCAAAGTCGATGATCTTTGGCACGGGAGTCTCGCCGTGCAACGTGACCAGCACGTTTTTCGGTTTGATGTCACGGTGAATGATTCCCTTTTGGTGAGCGTGCTGTACCGCGTCGCAAACCGATATGAACAGCTGCAGGCGTTCGTCCGTCGTCAGCTTCGCCTCGTCACAGTACTGCGTGATGGGCATCCCGTGAACTAGCTCCATCACGAAATAAGGACGGCCGGTTTCCGTGGCGCCGCCATCGAACACATGGGCGATGTTGGGGTGGTCCATCAGCGCCAGGGCCTGCCGCTCCGCCTCGAAGCGGGCAACCACTTGCCGGGTATCCATGCCCGGCTTGATGACCTTCAATGCCACCTTGCGGCGTACCGGTTCCCGCTGTTCGGCCATGAAGACGACGCCAAAGCCCCCTTCGCCGATCTCCTGCAAGAGCTTGTACCGGCCGATCATCATGCCGGGTTTTTCGGCGACGGGTATATCGAGAGTCGGCGCGGCGTCTGCTACGGGAGACTCCAGGAAACTCGGGTCTTGATCGTATGCGCGAAGTAAAGCAGCGACGCGGTCAAAGAGCGGGGCATTTTCACCGCAGGCCTGCTTCAGGTAGTCGCGGCGGACTTCCGTCGACTGGATGCCACAGGCAATATTGAAAATGGCTTCCTCGTCAAGCGGCAGGTTGGTCATGGGGTTGCTCCAGAATCCGCTCTGTGCCTCTATTGCTCAGTGCGAGAATGGGCCAAGAAATGTGAACCAGAAAATCGGAAAAACGCCAAAAGAACCGAACTCATGCTCTCGTATCAGTCGCTTCCGACAGCTCGACGCGAAGCCACGCTTTTGCGTAAGTCCAATCCTTGTAAGCAGTTCTTGCGGAAATACCGAGCGTTTGGGCGGCTTGTTCGTTGGTGAGGCCGGCAAAAAATCGCAGCTTCACCAGTTCCGCTTTGCGAGGATCTTTCGATGCCAATGCGTCCAGCGCCTCGTTCAGCGCAAGGAGATCAGGGGCGGGACCCTGAATCTCCGGATGGACTTGGGACATCTCGATACGCTGATGGCTGCCGCCACCTTCCGGGCCAGATTTCCGGCGCGCCTGCTCCACCAAAATCCGCCGCATCGCCTCGGCGGCCGCCCCAAAGAAGTGCCCCCGGCTGTTCCAGTGCTGGGCCTTGTCCGTGTCAACCAGCCGGATGTAGGCCTCATGGACTAGCGCGGTTGGCTGGAGTGTCTGTTCCGGATTCTCCTGAGCCATTTTGGCAGCGGCCAACTTGCGGAGTTCGTCATAGACCAGCGGCAGCAATTTCTCGGCCGCTTGCCCGTCGCCCTCTTCGATCTGCCCCAGGATCTGTGTAACGTCGCTCATGGACTGATTGCCTACACTTGGGGATCGAGCGAGATAGACTATACCCGTCAACACCGCCTGCCGGCAATCTTCATGCTTGCGGCAAGCAGCTAGAGTTGCAACTTCTCCAGGAGTCGGAGCACCTCGGCGCGGATTTTGGTTTCGGCGTCCACATCCAAGAAACTCGACCGGGCGGGCCAGGTTTCGTAGCCGCCCAAGCCGTGTTGTTCAGGCGTGGGAAGGTAGCCGCCGTAGCCGTTGGCCACCTCGATCGTGAACGTGGCGCCCAGCGGACTGTGCTGTTTGATGGCCAGCCCCGTTTCGACGAACACTTCGCAGGGGGCGGCGGCAATTCCCAGGTTCCCGATGCGGAGGGCCTGCAGCGGCAGCTTCACGAATTCCGGATACTGGCTCAAGTGCAGGGCCTCGCGTGCGTAGATCGGCGTCCAGCGGTGCGGGTGGGGGCCGCTGGGATTGGCGAGCACTTCTTTGGCCCAGGCAACACGTTCCGGATCGGGACGGCGCACACGCAGCTGCAGTTCCGACTCCTGCATCGCCAGCGTCACGTCGTTGCCGTGCTCGATCCCGTCGACGACGCGCAGCGCATCTGCCGCCAGAATCTGCCCGGAGGCTTCGATCCATCCGAACGGAGGACGTTTGCGGCCGTCCCCGGCCAGCGCGCCGGTATTGCCGCTGGTGCCGTTGGACATGATGCCCACAGACGGCGGGTGCTGTTCGCCCGCCTGCAGTTTCGCCTCCAACGCTTGGGCAAAGTAGCCGAAGTAGTCGGCGCTCACCAAGCCGCTTTGGTAGCCGCCGCAGTAATGAACGCTGTAGTTTGCCAGGACCGCCAAGGGCTTGCCGTCCGCGTGCCGCAGCGACACAACGGAGACTTGGGGATCCACGGGGCCGGCCGGCTCGATGACGGCGGAACTCTGGCCCGCCACGGACTTGACCTGTTCCCCTGACTGGCCGAAGGGGTTGGCCCCGACGCTGCCTTTCTGGCAGAGAAACCGCCGACAGCGCACGAACTCCGGCTTGTCAAACGAACCCCAACCGACTTGAGCGGGCGCGAGGTTCTTTTCCGCTTGAATCACCGCCGCGGCGATTTGGCGAGCGAGAAAGTCCAGATACTCATCATCCAGCGGACCCGTATTGATGCGCGTCGCCCGTATGGCCGCGTGCGTGTGGGTGGCGGCCATCAGCATGCGGTTCGTCGGCAGTCCGGTCGCCGCGTGTACGATGGCTTTGGCCGCGTCGTACACATCGCGTCCGATCACGCACGCATCGCAGATCACGATTGCCAGGCGAGTCGTGCCGTCGTCCAGCACCAGCGCCCGCGCGTGAAGCGGATCGTGCACGCCTTTGACAGGCCCCTGCTTCATCAAGTAGCCGTCCAGCGACACACCGGATTCGGGAGTAATGTCCGCCTTGGCGGCGCCGGCTCGAAAGACGACCTTCTGACCGCCTTTCTGTTCTGCGGCAAGAAGCGGGCAGCTGAAGGCAGTCGCCGCAAGTGCCGAAGCGGTGGTCGAGAGAAACTGACGACGAGTGGGATATTCCTGCATGACACGGGCTCCTGAACTGGAAACGATTCTAAAGCTCTCGCACATGGGCGTCGAGTACCAGACGACGACTGATTTTCTTCGGAGTTGCGCAACTTCGAAGTCTGATTTCGCACCCTCTGTGCAGAGTGGAGATCTTGGAATATCGTCTTGCCATGAAAACGAGACCACTTGGAAACAGCGGCCTTCAGCTCACGACCATCGGGCTGGGCACCTGGGCCATGGGCGGTGGCGACTGGGCGTACAGTTGGGGACCGCAGGACGACGAGCAGTCGATTCGCACGATCCACCGGGCACTGGATCTGGGCATCAACTGGATTGACACCGCGGCCGTCTACGGGCTCGGACATTGCGAAGAGGTCGTGGGCCGAGCGCTGCGGGGCCTGAGCCGGCGCCCGCTGATCGCCACCAAGTGCGAACGCTGCTGGGACGAACAGGGGCGGATTGTGAAGCGGCTGAAGCGGGCGAGCGTCCGCGCCGAATTGGAAGACAGCCTGCGGCGGTTGGGCGTCGACGTGATCGACTTGTACCAAATCCACTGGCCGCAACCCGACGAGGACATCGCGGCGATTGAGGGACTGCTGAAAGGGAACCCCTCGCGCTGAGGTGGATCGCAGAAGCCCGGCTTTTTGGAAGAACCGGGCTTCTTCAACTTTCGCTCCCGTGAGTCACTTCTTGACGGAATCTTGGCCGCGGTAGGGTCTGCGGTCTTGGTAGTGTTCCAGTTGTTGGCGGAGCCTCGGACCGGGGAATTCGTTGGGCGACTTGACCAGCCGCAAGGCGGCGGCGGCCACGGCGGCTGCCTCGGGGTAGTTGCCCTGTTCCGCGTAAGCGGCCGCCAGCGTGCTCAGCAGCACGGGATCGCGGCGAGCCGTGACGGCGCAGGCGCGCTGTGCCAACTGCAACGCCCTGGCCCCGTCGCGAACCTCGGCCTGCGGACAGACCGCCAGAAGCCAGGCGAGGTCGTTGACCGCCCTCAAGTTGTTTGGGTTAGCGGCGATTGCTCGCTGCAGCTGCGCGGCGGCGATGGGGAACTTGCCCTGCGCGGCCAGCGCCTGAGCCAGCAGGAGACGGGCATCGACGAATCCAGGATCGATCTCCGCCGCTTTCTCGAGATGCCCGACGGCTTCCTCCGGCAGCCCTTCGGCCAACAGGACGCTGCCCAGGTCGAAGCGGCTGCGCGGATCTTTCGGATCCAACTTCACCGCCCTGCGGAGATGGGCGGCGGCTTGGTCGAACAGCCCTTGCTCCATCAGGGCGATCCCCAAGTTCGCGTGGCCTTTTGCGTAGTTCGGGTTGTGTTCCAGCGCCTTCTTGAAATGGGTGATCGCCTCATCCAGTTTCCCCTGTCGCGCCAGAATGATCCCCACGTTGCCCAGGGCGTCCCAGCGGTTCGGGTTCAGCGTCAAGACCGCGTTTAGACGCGTCATGGCTGCCTGGGTCATCCCCTTGTCCAAGAGCGCCACCGCCGCGTTCACGTGACCCTCCAGGTACTCCGGATTGATCTTCACCGACCTTTCGAACTCCTCCATCGCTTCTTCCAGTCGCCCTTCCCGGGCCAGTTGGACCCCTCGCAAGCCGTGCCGGAGGTAGTCCAGTGCGGGGACGGTGATGCTCAGGAGTTGGTCGTACGGGACACGGACAAACTCGGGGATGTTCACCGCCCGGTTGGCCGCCGTGGAATTCGGCACCAAGACGGCCGGACTGTCATTCCCTTCCGGGTCGATGTGCGTCAGGAACATCTGCGTGTAAGGCGTATTGGCCTTGGAGGAAAAGACCATCCACCGGCCGTTGGGCGAGAAGCTGTGCCACGAGTTCATCAACCGGGTGTTGCAGCGCATCCGCCGGGCGGTGCCGCCGGAAGCCGGGACGATCCACAACTTGCCGTCCGGCCGCATCAGCTGTCCGTTGCGGCACTGGACGAACACGATCCACTTGCCGTCCGGCGAGACCTTGGGAAACGTATTGCTCATGCCGTTGTTCGACGCCCCTTCGATCGGCTCCGGCGTGCCGCCTCGTCCGCCGTTGAACGGGATCCGCCACAGATCGTACCGGATCTGCGTCTCGGCGGGATCGTTGGGATAGGCGGCCAGCGTACCGTCTTCCGGGTACGGATCCTTCGCCTCGGCCCTGGCAAACACGACATAATTGCCGTCCGGACTCCAGACGGCGTCGCAATGCACGTAGCGGGGGTCGTCGGCGCCCGGCAGGGCCTTGATCTGGCCCGACTTCCGCGAGTAGTACCCCAAAATGCCGCGTGTGGGATAGAAGACCTGCAGAAACCGGTAGTCCAGAAAGTTGGAAACGTACAGCGATTCGTTCAATGTCGTCACCACGTACTGCCCATCGGGCGAGACCTGCGACAGAAACCCGATGGTCTTGTGGTTCTTCGGTTGGTCCGGAAAAGAATTCCAGCTGATGACGTCCCGCTGGCTGATCGCCGTCTGGGGGGCCAGCGGAGCGATGACGTAGGCGCCTTTGTCACCCTGCGGACCGTCCAGGTCCATGCCCATCGTCTTCCCGTCCAAGGAGAACGAATGGCAGTTGGTGCAGGTGGGCACGCCGCTCAACAGGAGCCGACTTTGGGGCTGGGAAATGTCGCGCAACCGCCACGCGATCAGCGTCACCGCCTCCTCGCCCAACGGTTTGATCACGCCCTCTTGGGTTGCCGACGGCGCCAGAGGCACGTCGCGGTAAAAGATCGGCGCTGCTACCGGGTCCGTCGAGGTGGTGAGCGTGACGTGGCCGCGGGACAGGGCCTGGTGGGGTTCAGCGCTACGGAAGCCGAGGATCGTGATCTCGGCCGCAAGACCGGTGGATTGCCGCTTGACCTCGGCCCACACTTCGTCGCCGGGTGACCAACTCCTGGCCGACGCCTGGTAGGGAGTCGGACGGTAGACTTCGTTGTTCTCCGTGATGCACTCCGGGTCGACCGGTCCAGCGGGAAGCGGTCGTCCCGGCACTAGCACGTACAGCGGCGGCGCGCCGTTCCCAAAAACTGCTTCGATCAGCCATGTGTCCGCTTCTGCGGCGGGTTCGTGCCACAGGAACGCCGGAGCGACGATCTCCGGGGGAAAAATGGACTCGTTCTGCGGGTCGTCGATCACCAGAAGAGCCAGGTCGTCGCCGCGCCGGCCGGCTTGGGAAACCGCCCGGATCACTTCGGCCAACTCGGGCCGGGGCGGTGAACGCACCGCGTCGCCGCCTTCCATCAGCACCACCTCGCGGGCTTCCCCCAGGAGAGGATGGACCGGGCCGGACGCCGCCGTTGTGGCGAAAGACGGATCGGGCCGGACACCCGTCGGCGAGTCCTTGGGCGCGATGACATGCTCGCCAATCGTGCCGTCTCGCCGAATCGCCGGGCCGTGCGAATCCGTTCTGTCCTGCTCTGGGAGGGCGCCAGGGCGGTCTCGCCCCATCCAAACCCAGGTGACGGACAGCAGTACGACGACAACGCCTGCAATCCCCCAGCCAGTCGTCTTGTGCAACGGTGCGCTGCTCCTCAGAACTGCCCCACGGGCTCATAGTCATGGATGTAGCACAAGCGGAGCAACGTCAAGTAATCGATGCTCTCGTTGAGGAAGTGCGTCGAGGCGTCCACGAAGACAAACTGCGCGCCGCCCGGATGCTTGCTGCCGAACACCCAGGCATACGTCTTGCCGTCCGCGCGGCCCTGCCACGGCCCGTTGATGTTCCAGTTTCCGAAAAAGTTGCTACTCGTGGGGTTCGTATCCAGCGAGTCAACAGTCGCAGTGCTCAACGAGACCACGCGCCCGTGGCAGCAGGTATGGGTTCCCGTCATCCCCCAGGGCCCGTAGTTTCCGTCCGTCTTGAAGGCGCCGCCCCAAGCTTCGCCCACCGCGATCGAGTTGGCAGTCCCATCGGTGACGGCGGCGAAACTCGCAGCGCCGTCGTTGCCGAAGGCGCCACGCCGGATATCGGCGCCGTTCGCATCCCACGGAGAATTGTAGTCGGTGAAAACACCCGTCGAAAAAACATAGGTCGTCCGGTACGCATTGCGGCGCGAATAGAACTGGGCAGGGTCACCCGCGGAAGCGGTCGACTGCTGTCTGGTGTCGGGATAGGACGGACACACCAAGGCGCTCAGGTAAACGTTGTACACCCCGTCGTTGACCAGGTCGGTGTTCAGAGGCGCCGGCGGGTTCGGAATTCCATACGGCGAAGACACGGACGAAGGAGCCCCGAACTCGTATTGCTGGTAGAGCGCGTTTTGCTCCAGGAAGGGCAGCAGCATCGCCCAACCCGTCGTGTTCTTGACGCCGCCGCGGGCCGCATGGTAGGCCGCGCTGTTGTACCGCCCGGAAGCCAACAGGGCCGGCGGAAACACCTTGTGGTTGTCGCTGTAATTGTGCAGCGCCACGCCAATCTGCTTCAGCCGGTTGATGCACTCCGTCCGCCGGGCCGCTTCGCGGGCGGCTTGAATCGCGGGCAGCAACAAGGCCACCAAGATGCCGATGATCGCGATGACGACCAACAACTCGACCAAGGTAAAACCGGGAGACCTTCTTTTGCGAAACATCGAACTGTTCTCCACTTGCGATAAGAAATCCCGAAAGGAACGACCACAGAACGGAACTTGTCCCTCAGGCAGATCGCGGATAGAACCGAGTACCCGCGCCCGCCAACGGTGCGCGCTGGGAGAACTCCCAGCCAGCGCCGAGACATCTGCAAAAACCGGAAGAGTGTGACACTGAGAATGACCAGGTTCAAAGGAAGACCGGCGATACTCGCCCGGTGGACCCTGCGCGACGAGGGGCTCCGGTGCCATCTGCCGGGCTCCTTCACCCTCGACCCGATTCCACTGCTTTCATCATTTCCTGCTGGTTATCCAGGTCCTGTTTCATTTCTTGTTCGGTCGGCTGTTCGATGCGCTGCTGCCCACATCCGACGCAAAGGCACCCCAGCACGCCCATCAGAAAAACGCTCCAGAACCGTTTCATTGCTGCCTCACTTTCTCCAGTAGAACACGCAGTCCTTGGATTAGGAACACGGATTGCCAAAGCACGGAAGCAAACCAAAACGGGCGCGAGCAGATGGAGGTCGTTGTCCTATCGTCGTGCGGGCGCCCCAAAGGCGGACGTGCTCCGCGACAATCCACTCACCGCGTCCGAAATGCGAGGAATCTCCGGCCCAGAACGAAAAGCAAGCGGCAAACCGCCTGTTGGTCTAGCCTTGATTCGAGCCCAAAGCACCGCCCGTGTCAAGAAGCCAGTGTCAAGAACTGGAGAAAAAACGGGGCGGCGTCAGGTCTGCCGCCGTTTCAGGCCGGCCCGGTCCAGCAGGCTCTGGGAGAGGATGTCGCGAATGGGTTCCTCTTCGGCGGGCGGCGGGCCGCTGGCGCCCAGATCGTCGACGGGCGAGTAGCGCAGTTCGTACTTGTGCTTGGCGACCGAGAGCACGTCGCCGGGGTCCAGTCGCTTGCGCAGCGTAGCCACGCGCAGGCCGTTCACCTTGGTGCCGTTGCGACTGCCTTTGTCGATGACGAACCAGTAGCCTTCGTCCGCCATCAACTCGCAATGCTGACCGGAAACGTTGGCAAACCGCAACACGATGTCACACGTTTCCCGCCGGCCGATCGTCAGCCGCTTTTTCAACAACGGAATCGGATCGCCGCCGCCGAGAGGGACAAGTTCACCGTACATGAGCCACGCTCCCCTTGTTTCACGTTGCCCGATATGCTACTTAATCTACATGAGCCCCCCCCTCTCGTCAACTCGCACTTTTCCGTCCTCCGCCGCAGCCGCCGATTTTGACTGGCGAGCCGCCGGACTGCGCTATTTTTCGTACAGTCTCTTTTTGCGCCGCAAGTTCGGATTTCGCGTCCAGCGGATCAGCGTCGACGCCGGCTTCACATGTCCGAACGTCGACGGCACGGTCGCGACGGGGGGCTGTGTGTTTTGTGACAACCGCAGCTTCAGCCCCAGCCGCCGCCTGCCGCGACGGTCGATTGCGGAGCAGATCGACGAGGGCATCCGCCGCATGCAGAAACGCTATGACTGCGAACACTTCATGGCCTATTTCCAACCGGCCACGAACACCTACGCGCCCGCGGATCGCCTGCGGCAGGTGTACGAGCAAGCGTTGGTCCACCCGCGCATCGTGGCCTTAGCCGTCGGCACGCGGCCGGACTGCGTCCCCGGCGATGTCCTGGATCTGCTGACCGATGTGGCCCGTCGCACGTGTCTGTCCGTGGAATACGGAATGCAGACGTTGCACGACCGATCGCTGGACTGGATGAACCGCGGGCACCATCATGCGGCGATGGTGGATGCGGTGCAGCGGAGCCGGGGAAGGGGATTCGAGATCTGCGCCCACGTCATCATCGGACTGCCCGGCGAATCGCGGGACGACATCTTGGCCACGGCTCGAGAACTGGCACGGCTGAAGGTCGATGCCGTCAAGATCCACAACCTGTACGCGGTGCGGAACACGCCGCTGGCGGAACAGGTCCGGCGGGGCGAAGTCCCATTGATGGAACGGGACCCGTATGTGGACACCCTGATCGGTTTCTTGGAGTTGCTGCCGCCGCAGATGATCGTGGAACGGATCAGCGGCGATGCGCCGCCCAAGTACCTGGTGGCGCCGGCCTGGTGCTTGGACAAGCCCGCCTTTCGCGCCGCCCTGGATGCAGAACTCCGCCGCCGGGACACCTGGCAGGGAAAATGCTACCGGCCCGCGGACTGAGACACACAAGAATCGGGTATTTTTTTGACGGCTGCTTGATTGCGGAGACCGTCGTATTGTTCGATAATGGAAATCGTGGCCGTTGTCCGGACGGCCAACAGCAAGGAGCAAGCGTTGCCTGAACCCAATCCCAACCAGCGCCGGCCGATGCCGGGCGGGGAGACGCCGCTGCAGGCGGCGCCTCCGGTTCCCGGCACGGTGCCGCTGCCGCTTCACCCCGAACAACGATTGGCACCGGCACCGGCGGTCCCGATCGGTGGCGCGGCGTCAGCGGGGCCCGCGGGCGAGCGTCCTCTGGCACCAGCACCGCTTCCGCACAGACCCAGTGTGCCGGTGGGCCGTGACGGTTTGGCCTATCCGACGGTGGTCGGGGGCGAGCGACCGATGGCTGCCGCACCGGCGCCGTTGGCCGGCAGGAGTGCCCGACCGATCGCACCGCGCCCCGAAGTTCCGCTGGCACGACCCGGCGAGCCGCGGCAGGTGGGCTGGCCTCCGACCACAGCCGTCCCGAATTCCGGCTACGCGCCGGCAACGGGCATCTCGCCACAAGCGGCCAATCCGGCCGGAGTCGCAGGGCAGCCCTACGCGCTGCAGCAGCCGAGTCAACCGACGCCGCCTGCGGAGCCAGCCTGGCACCAGCCGCCTGCCAGTCCGCCGCCCGTGCCCCCGCCAAGTGCCGGCAGCCTGCCTCCGCAACCGCCCGCTGAGCGTCCCCTCGGCTGGTCCCCCCACACCAAGACGGGGCCGGTGGGAACCGCCGTCAACGCGGCCATCGACGGACATGTCGGGCCGCCGTCCGCGAAGACCAGCGCAGCCCAATCGCTCCGCCGCGCGTCCCGCACGCGATCGTCCGTGTTGGCGCTGAGCTTCCTGTGCGTGGCGGCCGTGTTTCTGATCGGCATGCTGGTGATCCTGGCCGTCACGCTGGCGAGTTGAGGCCTACCCCCCGCCCTCCCATTGTCCAGCGCTCGTAGAACCGCAGATCCAAGTCGCCGAACGACCCCGATCACGCGGCGGGCGTCCAGGACCGTTCCACTGTCGACGACGTCATCGCCCGCTCGCGTTCATCCGTTGGTTCGGGGCCATGCTGGGCACCGGTGTGACTGACCGCGATCTATGCGTTGAGTTCTTCGATTCGAACGCCCTTACCTTCTCGGAGGCTTTGGCGAGCACGTTCAATGCGTCGCAGGAACCGGGGATCATGTTCGAGCTTGTAGTCGAACCAATCATCCTCCGAGCCAAATCCAACCAGAACGCCCGCCGGCCGGCCGTGCCGCGTGATGACGATCTCCTCGGTTTCCGCCAAGCGCAAGTATTTGGACAGGTCGTCTTTGACTTCAGACAGAGCTACTTGTTTCATCGATTTCACCGTATCGCTCAAGCCATTCGAGGGCTTCCGATTTGGGGACGATCCCCAAGATCTCCACCGCGTGCTCCGTGACGTCGTAGAACACACGAATCTCTCCGACCCGCATGCGATACTCAGGTCGGGAGTACCCTTGCAGTCGCTTGATCCGGCTCTTGCTGGTCTTTTTCGGTTCGTGCCGCAAATGGGACTCGATGCAATCTCGCACTTCGGCGCGCCGGTGCGCTGCCAAGGCATCATGGTCTTCCACCGCTTCAGGAGCGAAAATGATATCGTACCGCATTCTGGCCAAATTGTAGCCAGAATCGTTGGGCCGGGCAATCCCTGGGCGATCAGGCCGACCGGCAGAAGATCGTGACACTGGTCCGCCGGGCGGCGTCGCAGAACGCGACCGGAACGCCGAAGGCTACGATGCGGTCAACCGGTGCATCAGGCCCTTGTTCGTGCGGTATAGATCGAGATACAGCTCGAAGGACCGGTGATACTGCTCGGCATGAGCCGGATTGGGGACCACGCTCCGGGCGACTCGCGTCCAACTGCGGATGTCCTGATACGAGGCGAAGGCCCCGGCGCCCAAGCCCGCGAGGAACGCGTCTCCGTAGGCAGCACCGAGCGTGATTTCGGGAACGATTTGCGGCACATTGCAGGCGTCGCTGACGATCTGCAGCCAGAGCGGATTGCGCGTGCCACCGCCGACCGCGATCACCTCCCGCGGGCGGGCGCCGATCTCGTCCATGACCTCCAGGTTGTGCCGAATGCCGTACGCCACGCCTTCCAGGATCGCGCGGAAGACGTGAGCCCGCGTATGCGACAAGGTGAGGCCGAACACCACACCCCGGGCGCGAGGATCGTTGATCGGAGTTCGCTCGCCGCTGAAGTACGGCAGCACCACCAGCCCCTCTGCACCGGGCGCCACCTGCCCGGCCGCGGCCGCCAATTGCGCGTACGCGCTGTCACCGGAGGCGTTCTCTGCGCCCGCCAGGTCGACCGCGAACTGGTCGCGGAACCACCGCGTCAGCGCGCCGCCGGTGGACATGCCCGCCGCCATGCTGGACGTGCCGGGGAACACGTAGGGCGCCGCCCACAACCGCCGATCCATCTTCGGCTCGGCCTGGACCGCGTACATGAAGATCGTCGAGCCGTACATCAGCATCATGTGGCCCGGCGCGACGACGCCCACGCTGACCGCCTCGGCCGCGGCATCCGCGGTGCCGACGATCACCGGGGTCCCGGCGGCCAGGCCGGTCGCCCGCGATGCCTCGGCAGTGACGGCCCCCGCGACGTCAGAACACCAGCCGATTTCCGGCAAACGCCCCGTCTCGACAATCCCCGCTCCGAGATCGCCCCAGCGGCGCGCGGCGAAGTCGTACAGCGGCACCCAGGTCGAGGCCGTCAAATGATCCATCACGCACCGGCCGGTCAACCGGGCCACCAGGAACGTGGTGGCTGTCACGAAATAAGCGGCGCGGGCGAAGGTTTCGGGTTCATGCCCCTTCAGCCACAGCAGCTTGGGCCCCACCGCCTGGGCCGACAGCGAGTTGCCGCACCGCTGGAAGACCAGGTCGGCGCCCAGTTGCCGCTCCAACGCCTCGATCTCGTGCATCGCGCGCGTGTCGATGCCATACAGAATCGCTCCGGGCCGCAACGGCTGGAACGACGCGTCCACCGGCAAGAGGTCGGGCGCGATGGCGCTGAGGCCCACGGCGAGCACCTGCCGGGGATCGACCCCGCTCGCGTCGAAG